>NZ_LABY01000389.1 GCF_001043975.1 Methylobacterium variabile | reverse complement strand
CCGCCGATGGTCACGGTGGTCATCACGTACTCGCCCATGGTGCTTGCTCCTTCACCGCGGGATGGCCGGGAACCGGCGATCCTGCACGGGCGAAGGGCCCCCCTCTGGCGTGAGGAGGACCGGCGAAGGGGCGGCGTCAGGCGCCGGGTCCGGCGAGGACGGTCGGCAGGGCCAGGCCCGTCCCCGGCAGGATCGGCTCACCCGATCCGGATTGGATCCGCAGCACCACCGCCCCGGCCGAGGCCAGTTCGGCCAGCTCGAATAGCACCGCGAGCGCCTTGGGCACGTCGCCGGCAAGCAGGGTCCGGGCTTCGACGAGCGAGGTGGCGTGGCGCCCCCGGAAGATCTTGCGGGCGGCCGCCTCGATCACCCGGGGCGGGTCCTCGACCGAGATGTCGAGGGCGAGGGGGAAGGCGAGAGGGTCGGTCATGGGCGCTCGATCCGGCGGGGGGGGCCGAGAGCCTCTCTCTCAGCTTGCTGATCCCTCGTCGGAGACGCCGGCCCTCTGCCTCTTTCGAGCAGAAAAGCTGGAACGCAGCAGGGCGAGCGCCTATGATCGCCGTGGGGCGGTACGCGCCGCCCTGGGGTGTGGAAACCCCTCAGCAGACGGTTTGGCGCCGGCCGTTACGGCGCCACATCCTTGATCCTTCGGGTCGGGGAGCCTGCGACGTATGTCCAGGCGCCCCGGTGCTAAAGGTCGTAGGAGCCGTTCTGTTGCGGTTTTCCAACTCCCCGGCTGTGGGTGGTCGAGGCTCGTTTGCGGGGGCGTACCGCGGACACGGGCCCGTCCGGGGGGCGGCCGATGGGACGACTACGCGATCCTGACGAGGATGCGCGCCGAGATCTCGATGAGCTCGGCCGCGCCTACAGCGAGGCCCTGACCCGACGCAGCGCGGGCGTGCAGGACGGGCTCTTCATCCAGCTCACGGCCAACCTCGGCATCATCCTCTCGTTGCTCGGCTGGCAGCCGGAGCGGGCGCACGCCCTGATGCCGTCCGGTCCAGCGACGGGCACCTGACCCTCGCCGGCGCGCATCCCGGATGTGCCTGAGACGACGAGCCAGGCGATGGGCTCGCGTGCGGGCTCGCGCCCGGATCATGCACGGCCGCTACGGCGATCAGGCCTACTTCCTCGCGCGCGAGCGGGCCCGCCTGCCGGACGGGCGGCGGGTCCGGTTCTGGACCCGCGTCGCGATCGAGCTGGCGCGCCTCGAAGGCCGGGAGATCGGCCTCGGCGCCAGTGACCGCTGGCGATAGCCGCCCGGTCCGGGCGCCCCGAACGATCCGGCCCCGCCGGCCCGGACGGCAGGAAACGGGAGATGACGATGACCGACGACATCGGGGCGCTGCTGCGGCACCTCTGGATCCTGAACGACAAGGACGACGTCCGGCAGGGGCGAGAGGAGGCCTGCGATCCTGCATGCGGGATCGCCGCTCTCGACCCGGCGACCACGCTGGCGATGAGCCCGATGCTGCGGGCCCGCTACGCCGTCGCGGATGCCTGGCATGGCGCGGCCCACGGCCAGACCTGGTTGGCCGTAGGTGCGGTCGCGACTGCCTCCGCCCTGCTCCGCGAGCGCGCCTGGCACCGCGCGCAGATGGCGACGTTGGCCCGCATCGTCCCGGGGGGCATCGAACCGGCCCGGATGGTGCTGTTCGGGATCGACGACGCGAGGGGCGGGGCGACGTACCTGATCTGGCGCCTCGGCAGTGCCGAGCCGATGGTGTGCGCCTTCTACGGCGGCGGGCTCGACACCTTCGCGGACCTGGGCCGCTACCTCGAATTCCTGCTCGGGGAACGCGTCCACGACGACAGCGCCGAGTTGCTCGCCGCCTCGGGGGTTCGGGTACGGCCCGTCGCGGCACGCGAGGGACCGGGCAGCTCTCTATAAGGGTCGAACCCCGATCAGCTTGACCATGCGAGGGGCTGCTTTCGACCCTTTGCAGACGGTCATCCGGGGGCGAGTGGAGCTTCGGTAAATAGCACCCGCTTCAGGGGCTCGGGGCCGTGTTTTCGTCGTCCAGCCGGAGCGACCAAACCAAGGCACCCTGGTCGTCCGTGAGCCACACCAGATTGGTGTCATCGTCGAGTACGAAGTCGCCCTCGGCCAGGGCTGCGCCCATGGCGTCGGAGGCGCTGGTGGCCTTGATGACCCGCTCCAGCGTGGCGTGGTCCGTCACAAGGCCATTCGGCTCGCGCCAGCCGCGGTGCAGCCGGAACGTCTTCACCGATGCTCCCCCTGGCTCCCCAACTCGCGCTCCTTGCGCCGCTCCTTCTTGCCGGGCCTCTTAGGCAGTATGGCATCTTCCTCGTCGCTAGCCCGCTCGGTCAGCGCGAAGGCATGCAGGTGCTGGGCCTGCTCGGGATCGTCATCGACATCGTGGGTCAGCGTGTAGAACGCGGCGCGCACGACCTCTTTCTTCGTGGCATCAGGATGCTGGTCGCGGACCGCTGCGATCAGGTCCTTCCGCTTCATGTCGGGCTTTGCCAGCTTCTTTAGTGTGGCCGCAAGGGCCTGGATGTCGGACATGGATCCCTCGGCGTCGATGCCTCACAGGGTCATAAGCGCTCAATCCTGTCGTGTCACAGGAGGGGTAGGCCGATGGCTCCTTCCCAACCGATGCGGACCAAGGCGGAGACGCAATAGGCAGAAGATGAACGATCAGCGGGTGGAGGCGTTTGGTGAGAGTGGCCGGATCGAGGAAGCCGACTTGGTATGGGTCGATCCGCGCAAGCCGCTGCTACAACCGCGAACACCCAGCAGCGGGCCGCTTCCTACCCTAAGCGAGTTCCCTTCTTCCACGCGCATCGAGACGAGCAGGATGCTCTTCGTGCTGACGCTGAACGTCCTCGAAGAGGATCAGAAGCGCTTCCGCCTGCTCGGTTGATAAATCCCGCTGTCGCAAGCGAGTGATGAGGGCGCGCTGCTTCGCGATGAGCCGCGCGCCGACTTCGACGTGCCGCTGGACCATCTTGAGTCCGGTCTCGCCTTCGCGCATCGGCACAGCATAGCGGGCGCGACCCGGCTCGGGGGAGTCTGCTCCCCACCCTGAGCAGCCCTCCAGATGGTCAAGCTGATCGGGCTTGGACCCTATGGGTCGGACCGGCCAGCCATCGCGTCGAGGCGCCGGACGATCACCGGCCGGGCGTCGTCCGCCTGGGCAAGCCGACGGATCATGGCCAAGTCCTCGTCTGAGCAGGTACCCCGCACCTCGATGTCGACCCAATGCCCGCTGCGGCCGACATGGCTGTCGCGCAGGCGGTGGTTGGAGGAGGTGTAGAACGACTCGTTGGGCTCGATCAGCCGCACGCGCGAGGTCAGGAACACGATCCCCGAGCCGAGGTTGCCGCAGAACAGCCGCTCGTCGGCGCCGGTGGTCTTCGGCCCACCGCCGACCGTGCGCTGGCCGATCTGCCGGAAGGCCTCCCCGAAGGTCGCCGGGTTCGGGGTCGTCCGGGGGGTGAGCGTGTGCCCGCCGCCCCACGGAGGCCGCGCCGGATCGATCCGGCCGGTCGCGATCTCGTTCAGCAGGGTTCCGAGGTAGCTCGGATCGGCGGGGTACGGACAGATCCGCCAAAGCGCCCGGATTGCCCGGCGCCGGGGTCCGGGGTGCTCGAACAGCCGGGCCCGGGCCCGGCGCCAGCCGGCGGCCCGCTGCCGGCGGCTCTCCTGCTGCTGGCGCTCCCACTGTCCGGTGCGCCGGATCATCTCCTCGTCGACGTCGAGCTGGCGCTCGGCGATCACCGTAGCGAACAGGGGGAGCGCCGCCTGCTCGCGGGCCTGCTTGCGCAGGTACGCCGCGCGCTTGCGCGACGTGTCCTCGAACGGCGTCGGCCGCGGCCAGCGCTTGAAGCGCATCACGC
>NZ_LABY01000388.1 GCF_001043975.1 Methylobacterium variabile | reverse complement strand
AAGGCGCGAGGGTATAAGACGCATTCATCCGCACCCGCGACCCGCAATCGCGAATCCGACGGAGGGGCGCCGCCCCTCCGTCGGCCTCTTCCCGGGAACCTTAGCCGGCACAAGTCTGGCTCCCCACAAGCCTGGATCCGCTGCCCGGGCCGGAACGATCCCAAATCGGCGCAAGTCGAGACGATTCGATCTTCCGGCCATGCCAAATCGGGAAGCGGGCGATCCAAGCCTTGCTCGGGGAAGCCATGCGTCGGTCGTTTCAGTTCTTCACGGCGGGATTACGCCGGATGCCGGCAGGTCCGGCCCTTGTCCTCGGCGGCGCGCTTCCGGTGCTCGCCGTTGCCCTCACATTCGCCGACGGCACGGCGATCGCGACTGGCACGGACCGGCTCGTCTTCTCGGCCGCGTTCAACATCGTCTTCTACGCCGCCCTGCTCCACGCGGGCCTGCACCTCGCCGGCCGGCGGTCGTTCTCGATCGTGTACGGCGCGCTCGTCGCCTACACGGCGATCTATCTCTTCGCCTACACGTACCATTTCGTGCTGTACGACCAGCTCGTCGGCGAGTCCTCGATCAACGCGGTGATCGACAGCAACCCGCAGGAGCTGACGGAATTCCTCGCCTGGGCGGTGAGCCCGGAGCACCTGCCGCTTCCCCTTGCGGTCGCCCTGGCCGCCGCGCTCGTCCTCGTCCTCGGGCGGCCCGCCGTGCCCTCCCGGCGGTCCCGCCGCGCCGGACTGGCCGGGCTCGCGGTCGTCGCGCTCATGCTGCCCGTGGCCGCCATCAAGACCAACGTCATCCTGTACAACCCGGCCTTCTTCGCGCCCCACGCGGTCTACCAGTCGCTCGCCCACCGGCGCGCCGTGGCGAAGATCCTGACCTCCGTCGAGGGCATCGCGGTCGGCGCCGTCGAGGGGCCGGCGGAGGAGGCCGTGACCCACGTCCTGGTCATCGGCGAGTCGACCACCCGGCGGCACATGTCGCTCTACGGCTACGCCAGGGAGACGACGCCGCGGCTGGGCGGGCTCGCCCCGGAGCTCGACGTCGTGAGGAACGCCTGTTCGTCGCGGGGCGTCACCATCACGGCCCTGCAGGAGATGCTGACCTTCGCCACCCGCGAGGACCGCGCGCCCCTGTACGAGAAGCCGAACCTGCTCCAGATCGCGAAGGCCGCCGGCTTCCGCTCGTGGTGGCTGTCGAATCAGAGCTACTACGGCGAGTTCGACAACTGGTCGATGGTCCTGTCGAGGCCGGCTGACACGCGCCACTTCGTCAACCGGGTCGGCGAGGGGACGAGCTACGACGAGGGGCTCCTGCCCCACCTGCGGGCGGCATTGGCGGACCCGGCCCCGCGCAAGCTCGTGGTGCTCCACCTCCTCGGCGCCCATGCCGACTACACCCTGCGCTACCCGGCCGGCTTCGCCCGCTTCGACGGGCAGCCGCTCCCGCCCACGCCGCGCCTGCTGACGGGCCGCGACGCGGCGCGCTTCAACGCCTACGACAACGCCGTCCTGTACAACGACACCGTCGTGGCCGAGATCATCGAGGCCGCCCGTGCGGCGGGGGGCCGCGCGACGGTCACCTACCTGTCCGACCACGGCGAGGCGCTGGGCGAGATCTCGGACTTCGTCACGCATATCGACGGCCGGGCGCCGCGCCAGGTCTACGAGATCCCTCTCGTCTTCTGGATGTCGCCGGACTTCCGCGCGGACGCGGCGCCTCGCCTCGCCGACCTGCCCGGCAACCTCGACCGTCCGTTCCAGTCGGATGACCTGATCCACACGGCCCTCGACCTCTACGGCATCCGCCACGCCGGCCGCGATCGGAACCGCAGCCTGCTCTCCGCGACCTACCGGGACAAGGCGCGCTTCTGCGACGGCCTGCCCGGCGCGCCTTGTCCCGGTAGGT
>NZ_LABY01000387.1 GCF_001043975.1 Methylobacterium variabile | reverse complement strand
TCACCCCGGAGCGCGAGGCGCTTGAACGATTCTCAGCCTAGAGGGCCTTTCGCCGCGCTTCGATGGCGCATATCCGGGGTCGGCCGCAGAATCGGCGGCAAAACCGGGCTTTGGCAGCGAGAATGACGGACGGGCTCGACCGGGTCGACCGGCAGATCCTCAGGATCCTCCAGCGCGAGGGCCGGATTCCCAACGTGGAGCTGGCCGAGCGGGTCGGGCTGTCGCCGACCGCCACCGGCGAGCGCCTGCGCCGGCTGCAGAAGGACGGGGTGATCACCGGGTTCGGCGCGCGGCTCGACCCGCAGCGTCTGGGCCTCAGCCTGCTCGTCTTCGTCGAGGTCTCCCTCGACAAGACCACGCCCGACGCCTTCGCGCGCTTCGCGGCGGCCGTGCGCCGCGCCCCCGAGGTGCTCGAGTGCCACATGGTCGGGGGCGGGTTCGACTACCTGGTCAAGGCCCGGGTCGCCGACATGCCGGCCTATCGCCGCTTTCTCGGCGAGGGGCTGCTGGCACTGCCGGGGGTCAACAACACCCGCACCTACGCGGTGATGGAGGAGGTGAAGAGCGACGGCGTGCTGCCGCTGTGACGCCCGGGCCGGCTTTGCGTCGGCAGGCCGAGGCTTCGCCCGCTTCTCCGCCGCAGGCTTGGCCGAGACACCTGCTTGGCCGGCCGCGCCGCCCCGCTCAGCCGGAGGCCGCGGCCTGGGCCGGCAGCACGACGACCCGGGTTCCGACCGGGACGCGCCCGTAGAGGTCGATGATGTCCTGGTTGAGCAGGCGGACGCAGCCGGACGACACCATCGTGCCGATCGTCCAGGGCTCGGTCGTGCCGTGCAGGCGGTAGAGCGTGTCGCGGCCGTCCCGGTAGAGGTAGAGCGCCCGCGGGCCGAGGGGATTGTCCGCGCCGCCGGCCAGCCCCCCGGCGAACCGGGCGTAGCGGGCGGGCTCGCGACGGATCATGTCCGGGGTCGGCGTCCAGCGCGGCCATTCGGCCTTGCGCGCCACCGTCGCCTCGCCCTGGAAGTTGAACGCCTCCTCCCGGCCGGTGCCGATGCCGTAGCGCAGGGCGCGGCCTCCCTCACGCACGAGGTAGGCGTAGCGCCGGCCCGGATCGACCACGATCGTGCCCGGCGGCTCGGCCGTGTCGTAGGCCACCTCGCGCCGCAGGAAGCGCGGGTCGAGGCTCGCCGGGTCGACCGCCGGCACGGGGTGCGGCTCCGTCGTGATCTCCGCGTAGATCTCCCGGTACGACGAGAGCGGGTCGAGGACGGACCTGGACGCGGTGCGCGGGGCAGGGCCGACGCAGCCGCCCAGCAGGAACGGTGTCGCCATCAGGAAGCGGCGGCGGATGATGGGCATGACCTTGCAACCCGCGTGATCGGACGTCGGGGACGATCATCGCCGGCTAGGCACTGCCCGCACCAGAGGTTATGGGAGAATGACTCCCATAACCGAAAAGGGCAGCCGATGGATCTTGCGATCGCGTTGCGCGCCTTCGTGCGCACCGTGGAGCGCGGCTCCGTCACCCTGGCGGCGCGGGACCTCGGCGTCTCGCAACCGGCGGTCACGAAGCACCTGCGCAATCTCGAGCAGCACAGCGGCACCCGGCTCCTGGAGCGGTCGCCGCGCATCGTGCGCCCGACCCCGCAGGGACAGGCGCTGTACGAGGCGAGCCGCGCGGCGTTGACGGCGATCGACGCCGCGCTCGAGGGCATCCGGCAGGATGGCGGGACGGTCGAGGGCCTGCTCCGCCTGCACGCCCCGTCCTGCATCGGCAGCCGGCACCTGATCACGATCGTGATGGAGTTCCAGGCGATCCATCCCGCCGTCACGGTCGACCTCGTGCTCGAGGACCGGGCCGTCGACCTCGTCTACGACGGGTTCGATCTCGCGCTGAGCTACGGCCATCCCGTCAACCAGGACGTGATCCTGCGCCGGATCGGGCTGATCCGGCGGATCCTCGCCGCGGCGCCGGACCTGCTGGCGCGGACCGGCCCGTTCGAGACCCTGGAGGCCCTGTCCCGGGCGCCGCTGGTGACGACCCTCTCGCCGCGGTCGCGCCGCGACAAGCTCGTGCTGGAGCGGGACGGCGAGACGGTCGAGATCCCGGTCAACCCGACGATGCGCACGAACGACGCGAAGGTCGCCACGCGGGTGCTGCTCGCCGGACAGGCCGCCGGCGCGGTCCAGCAGAACCTCGTCGCCGAGGAACTCGCCGACGGTCGGCTCGTCCGCATCCTGCCGGATTACGAGGTCAAGCCGACCGAAGCGTTCCTGACCTATCCGTCGGCCCGGCTCCTGCGTCCGGCGGTCCGGGCCTTCATCGACTTCGTCCTGCCGGCCCTCAGGGCCCTGCCCGGCGTGACCGCGTGATCCGCGATCCTGCGACGACAATCCCGCGACGTGGCAGGGCGCGGCGCCGCGACCGATGGTTGTGCGCGTTCCATGCGTCGGACGCGGGGCAGACTGCACGGAGCTTGGAGCCAAGACGCACCTGCAGAGTTAGCATCACGAGCCATTTGCCGCAGTCTCGCGGTGGAGAGGCCGCCGCAGAGCGGTCCGACGAGAACGGAGGTACGCCAATGGTCAATCCGAACCGCCTCGTGAAATCCGCCTGGATCGCCGCGGAGGTATCCCGCGACAAGGCCGAGAAGGTCCTGGTGGTGGAGGCCTACATTGCGGTCAGCCCGCTCGAGAGCGGCTACGACGCCGGCCGCTACGGCCGCCTGGTCGAGGATGTTCGCCGTATCCTCGCCGACAACCCCGACATCGACCGGGCCTCGATCCTGAGCGTGCACCGCGAGTCGCGCTGCGCCGCCCTGTTCCGCCGGGGCTGCGAGGAGGAGCGGCGGCCCGAGCTGGTGGCCTGAAGGCCGCCGGCAGCGCCGCCCATCCGCGTCGCGGCCGGCCTTCCGCCTTCAGTAGTTCCACTGCACCTGGGCGCGGAAGATGTCGCCCTCAGCCCGGCCGAAGCGGCGTTCGTCGGCCTCGCGGCGCTTCATCCGGGCGTAGGCCAGGGTGATCTCCAGGGGCTCGATCGGCTGGAACTCGATGCCGAGCTCGAGTTCGTCGGTTTCCAGGCGCGGGGCGTTGGTCGCCACCTTCCAGCCGCCGCGGTAGTGCTGCAGGCGGATGTAGGGGTAGAAGGTGCCGAAATCGGGGTGCCGGATGCGGTACATCGCCTGGACGTACCCGCCCTCGAGCGGCTTGCTCTCGATCGCCCGGCGAACGGGGTCGAATTCCGGCCCGCGGCCCCAGTTCCACTCGGCCTGAAGGCCGAAGGGCTGGGGATAGAGGACCGCGTGCAGGCCGGCGCGCTCCTCCGTGAAGGCGACCGGGCTGACGCCGCCGGTGCGGATCTCGGGCTGGAAGCGGTTGTGGAGGACCGAGCCGCCGACCTCGAGCACCTGGCCCTCGAACATCGGTCCGAACCGGTCGAGCTCGAACGGCCAGGTCGCCATCGCCACCGTCATCACGGCGTTGTTGCGCTCGGGCCGGTTGATGGTCTGACCGTTGAAGATGCCGACGCCGAAGGCGCCGTAGTTGCCGAACAGCTTCTGCTTGTCCTTGGCCAGACGGTCCCAGACCCGCTGGACCTCGGACGGGGTGTGGTACGCGATGACGCCGATGTCGCGCTCGCCCGGGACCGCGCTGTTGATCGCGTCGCTGCGGTCGAGGGTGATGCGGTTCTGCGACGATTGCAGGTTCTCCCAGCCGTAGGGCACCTTCGACTGGCCGAAGCGCAGGCGGGTGCGCCGGTCGTCGTCGAGGAAGACGTCGGCATAGGCGTCGCGCAGCTGGGCGAAGCCGTTGCGCGGCTCGCCCGCGGTCTGGTTGCCGACCGCGACCGCGAAGTCGGGCTGGAAGTAGATCGAGACCCGCTCGTGGACGTCACCCTGCAGGATCAGGCGGATGCGCCGGAAGGTGAAGTTGTCGCGGTCGTTGATGCCGCCGTCGTGGACCGAGCGCAGGCGCGAGATCCCGGACGGGGCGGTGGCGTCGCCGGCCAGGAACTCGTTCACCCGCAGCTGCGAGTAGCCGCGCAGGGTCAGCTGCTCGAACCAGGTCTTGGGCCGGCCGGCGTAGTTCGGCGGGGTCGGGCCGGGCTTCTCCGCCGCCTGGTCCCGCATGGCGACCGCGCCGCCGAGCGCGGGCTCGGCGGCGGGCCGGGCACCCGTCCGGGTCCCGGCCACCGCGGCCGCAGGCGTCGGGCCGGGCGTCGGGCGTGCCTTGGGGCCGCCGGGGGGCGGGGGGGGG
>NZ_LABY01000386.1 GCF_001043975.1 Methylobacterium variabile | reverse complement strand
TCGGCGGCGGGCTCGGGGCCGAGCTGGCGCCGGGCGGGCCGCAGCCGGACGTGCTGAACTACGCCTGGCGCGACTGGGGCAACCGCGTCGGGGTCTTCCGCCTCGCCGAGCTGTTCGACGCCCTCGCCCTGCCGGCCTCGGTGCTGGTGAACAGCCGCATCTACGCCGAGTGCCCGGGCCTGATGGACGTCTTCCGCGCCCGCGGCGACGAGGTGGTGGGCCACGGCCGCACCAATGCCGAACGCCAGGGCACCCTGCCGGAGGAGGCGGAGCGGGCGCTGATCGCCGAGGCCACCGCGGCCCTGACCCGCGAGGAGGGCCGGGCGCCGGCGGGCTGGCTCGGCCCGTGGATCTCGCAGAGCCGCACGACCCCGGACCTCCTGGCCGAGGCCGGCTACCGCTACCTGCTCGACTGGTGCCACGACGACCAGCCGACCTGGTTCTCCACCCGCGGCGGCGGGCGCATCCTGTCCGTGCCCTACCCGCAGGAACTGAACGACATCCCGTCGATCGTCGGGCGCAAGGATTCCGGCACGCAATTCGCCGACATGATCGTCGACACCTTCGAGGAGATGCGGGAGGCCGCCTCCGCCGCGCCGCTCGTGATGGGCATCGCCCTCCATCCCTACCTCGTCGGCCAGCCGCACCGCCTGCGGCCCCTGCGGCGGGCGCTCGCGCACATCGCGCGACACCGGGACGAGGTCTGGATCACCCGCGCGGGGGATGTGGCGGATCACGCCATCGGGTTGCCGGAGGGAGTGGTGCCGGGGTGATGGATGGAGGGCCGGGCGCGTCTCAGCCCTCGGCGCGCAGCATCCGCGCCAGCTCCTCCGACAGCCCGACGCTCTCGGTCGGCGGCAGCGGCGGACGCG
>NZ_LABY01000385.1 GCF_001043975.1 Methylobacterium variabile | reverse complement strand
CTCCTGCCCCACCTCCGCGCCCCCGCCGCCAGGTCACCTCGCCGGGCCATCTGGACCCATGAGCCGCCCTCAGCCGTCCGCTTCGTCCGCCAGCGGAAGTTCATCAGCGGCCACTCCCGCCGGCCCAACTTCCTGATGCTCGGCCTGGTGACCTATCGGCTCTTCGCACCGGCCCGGGCCGCGCAGCCCTGACGCTCCGCCTCGGGAGCTTGGGGTTCGGCCTCAGGCTCTCGCACGGAGCGCCATCCCGGCGCCCCACATCCCACCATCGAGAGCCACCCCCATGACGATCCACCAGCGCCCCGTTGCGCCGGCCGATGCCGTGCGCCTTGATGCCACCCTCGCGGCTGTCGCCGTGCCCACCATCAGGCTCACCGCTGCGGACGCCTCGAAGCCGCTCGGGGCCCACCTGGACGAGGTCTCCGAAGAGGAGCGTCAGGCCGCCATCGAGCGGTCGCGCCGGTTGCCGGAGCCCAGCGCGGTGCGGGCCGCCTGGCACGCCCTGCCGGCCACCGTGCGGGATCGGATCGGCGAGGCGGCGCTGTTGCACGCATTCTACTTCATCGTCGCCAACACCGAAGGCCGGGAGGTGGTCCTGAAGGCGGCCAACCGGTGCGAGGCGGTTGCCTCGGCTGGGCTTACCGAGTCCATGGTGCTGGCCGAAGCTGCCTTGCCGGAGCTTTTCGGGACCGCGGAGGCGGAGGCGCCGTGGGCCCGGGGTGAGGTCGCCTCTGTGCTCCCCGTGCCTGTCGCGGTGCCTGGTGGTCTTCCCAGCCTCGATACGATCGCTACCGCCTGGGACCACCTCCCGCGTGCCGCCCAACGCGAGGTCGGGACCCTGGCTTCCGCCTTCGTCCTTTACAGCCGCGTGGCTGATGACATGGGTTACCCCCTCGCCGATAGGTGGTTCGGGAACGGGATCATCTCCCGGGCAGAGTCCGAGGAAGAGCGGGTCCGCCCCCTGCTGGAGGATGCCGCGGCGCGGTCCCTGCCGGGATTGTTCGGCACCTCGGAGGATAGGCCGGCCTGGGCCCAGACCACCCTCACCACCGGCCGGGAGGGCTGACCGATGCAGCTCGCCCACCAGTACCAGCACCAGACCCACACCGCCCCGGTCACCCTGCCCAGGCTCTCGCCGTTCCAGGCCGCCATCAGGGCCCACCGGATTGCCGCCGCCCGGGTGGATGATGCCTACGCCCGGAGGGACGCCGAAGGCCCTCGCTTCGCTGCCCTGGACGAGGCGGAGGGGCGGGCCTGGCGCACCATCATGGCCACCCCCTGCACCAGCAGCGCGGATGCCGCCGCGCTCCTGACGCACACCCTACCGGCCGTCCACGCCGAGCTGCGGCCCAACCTCGTCGGCAAGCTCGCGGAGGCGCTCCAGGTCGTCCTCGAAGAGCACGCTGCGCCTCCCGGCGATGGTGGTCCAACCTCGCCCATCTCCCTCGCCATCCGGGCCCACCAGCTCGCCTACGAGGCCCGCCAAGCCGCCTCAGTGTACCTCGACGCCACCGGCCAGCAGGCTCGGAAGTCGCTCTCCTGGGCCGCTGAGGAGGCCGAAAACGATGCGGTCTCCGCCCTGCTGGAGACGCCTTGCAGTGACCTCCGCGGGGCCGGCGCTCTCGTGGCGCACATCGAGTGGTACCTCTCCGCTGCGGAGCGGCCCAGCCTAATGGCCGCCCTCAAGGCCCGCGCCGCTGACATCCGGCTCTTCCTCGTGGTGGGCCTCTCCGGCGCCGATCGGGAGATAGACGCCCTCAACCTGGACAAGGCGCTAGAGGCCTGTCGGGAGGCGTGGGGCCGGCTTCAGGCCACCACGGCGGAGACCGGGGACGTGCGGTGGGATGCCGAGGGGGAGGCCCGAGAGGCCGCCTACGCCGTCCAGGAGGCCCCTTGCGGCTCCAGGGCGGACGCTGAAGCCCTTCGCGCTCACCTCCGCTGGTTCGTGCCGGAGCTGGAGCGGGCCGACCTCGACGGGGCGGAGGGGTTCCTGGAGGGGCTGCGCGGTCTCTGATACACATCTAAAAAAAAAAAAAAATACCATAGCGTGATCGATATTCTGCCCAACTCGGACATTCACGTACCCACACATCTACATGCATCA
>NZ_LABY01000384.1 GCF_001043975.1 Methylobacterium variabile | reverse complement strand
CGTCGTGCCAATCCTCTCTTTTCGAGGCGAGCGTTAGGTTTATAAAAGGCCCCGCCCGGGGCCCGTGTCGCGACCGGAGGGAAAGGATCCCCCCCCCCCCCCAAACCCGGGAGGGCGGGGAACCCCGGGGGGCGGGGGGGCCGCGGGAGGAAGGGCGGCCCCCGCCAAGGGCAGGGCGCGGATCAGCCCGCCGAGGCGGTCGAGCGCGCGCGTGCCCGCCTGCTCCTGCACGATGCCCGCCGCGAGGAACAGGGTGGACTTGAAGGCCGCGTGCACCGCGAGGTGGAAGGCCGCGGCGCGGGCGCCGCCAAGGCCGAGCGCGACCATCATTTCGCCGAGTTGCGAGCAGGTGGACCACGCGAGCACCCGCTTGAGGTCGGTCTCGGCGGTCGCGACGAGCGCCGCGAAGGCCGCCGTGGCCGCACCGACCCAGAACAGGGCAGCCATCGCGGGCGGGGCCGCCACGAAGACCGCGTCGAGGCGCAGGACGAGGAACACGCCAGCGGCGACCATGGTGGCAGAGTGCAGCAAGGCCGAGACCGGCGTGGGCCCGACCATGGCGTCGGGGAGCCATGCGGAGAGCGGCAGCTGGGCGCTCTTTCCGGCCGCGCCAGCGAGCATGAGGAGCGCCATGGCGGTCACAACGCCGGGCTCGACCCGTCCGGCCTTGACGGCCCCGGTGACGGCGTCGATGTCGGTGGTGCCGACGGCGGTGAGCGCCAGCAGCCATCCGAGCAGGAGGCCGACGTCGCCGATCCTCGTCATCAGGAACGCCTTGGCGGCGGCTGCCGACGCTCCGGGAGAGGCGTGCTCGAAGCCGATCAGCAGGAAGGACGCCAATCCGACCATCTCCCAGGCTGCGAACAGGAGAACGAGGGAGTTCGCCAGGACGAGGGCCAGCATGGCGCCAACGAAGATTCCAAGCTCGGCGAAGAAGCGGGGCCGGTCGCGGCGACCGGCCGTGTAGCCGATGGCGTAGGTGATGACGCACAGGGCGACGCCGGCCACGACGGCCGCGACGAACCGGGTGAGCGGAGTCGCCGTGAGCCCGACCGTCAAACGGAGACCGCCGCTCTCGAACCAAGTCGCGGACATGGATGTCCCGGTCGGGACGAGCGCAAGCGCCACAAGGGAGAGGGCCAGCCCGGAGGTCACGAGTTCGCCGCCGCCCCAGGGCAGGCGCCGGCCGGCGGCGAAGGCCGTGCCGGCCGCCAGGAGCGGCAGGAGGGGGATGACGAGAAGCGCCGTCATCCATTCAAATCGGCGTAGGCGTCGACCTCGACCGTCCGGCGCTGCCGGTAGAGGAGTTGCACGAGGGCCAGCCCGATGGCCATCTCGACGGCTCCCACGGTGACGACCAGGATGGCCAGGATCTGCGCGGAGTAGTCGTCCGGCGCGGTGAAGCGCCAGAACGCGATGGCATTCAGGCCAATGGCGTTGAGGAGCACCTCGACCCCCATCAGGACCATGATCGCCGAGCGCTGGGCGACGACGGTGTAGACGCCGATGGCGAACAGGAGCGCGGCGACGACGAGGTAGGCGGTGAGCGGTACTGTCATCGGACGTGACCCTCGTGTGCGTGGTCGCCCCCATGCTGGCCCGGCTCGACTGCCGCACCGCCCGACCCCGCGAGCGGTGCCAAGCGGTCTTTGCGGACCGCCTCGGGCTTCGCATCGAGCGCGACCCTTGCGGCGCGCGAGGCGTCGTCCGGGTGTGCCGAGGGCCGGGCAAGCAGCACGGCGCCGAAGATGCCGATCAGGATCAGGAACCCCGCGCCCTCGAACGCGACCATGTACTTGTCCATGAGCAGGTGGCCGACCCGCCGGGCCGAATCGGGATCCGGGACCGCGTCGCTCACGGGCCAGGCCGGCCGCAGGACCAGCATGCCCACGAGGACCGCTCCGGCGGCGACGGCGAGCCACGCCGCGAGCGGGCGCACGGGCGTCACCATGGACGTGTCCATGCCGCCGTGCCCGTGCCCCTGTTCGGCATGAGCGTATCCGTGATCCGCAGGTCCGTCGGAGGCGCCGTGCGGCATGGGCCCGCCCGAATGGTCCTGCGTGTGGCCGTGCCGCCCCTCGCCGTGCGCCATGGCGTGGCCGTCGTGCCGGTTCCCGTCGTCATGGCCGCCCTCGCAGTGCCCATGACCGCCCTGTCCCGCGTCCGCGGCCCCGCGCGGCGTCAAGCCCTTGCTGAACCAGCGCTCCAGCGGGGACAGGTCCATGCCGGCCATCATCGCCCCGCCGGGATCGTGCATGACCAGCACCATGAACAGGATCATGACGAGGAAGCCCCCGACGTACATCATGACCTGGAGCAGCCCGATCAGGTCGGCCGACAGCAGGATGAACAGGCCGGCGACGCCGATGAACGATGCCATCAGGAAGATGCCGGAGCGGAACATGCTCATGGTCGTCGCCATGCCGAGCGCGCCGGCGACGGCGACGAAGGAGCAGGTCGTGAAGGCGAGGAGCTCGAAGGCGGCCATCATGCGCCGGGCCCCACTCCGAGGAGGATCAGGCCGCCGACCAGGAGCACGTTGACGAGGCCGAGCGGGATGAGGACCTTCCAGGAGAGCGCCAGCATCTCCGCCGTCGAGAGCGGGCGGACGAGGCGCCCGAGCCCGAGCATCAGCGCCATCAGGCCGTAGGTCTTGGCCAGCATCCAGGCCCATCCCGGGAGCCAGGGACCCGACGGTCCTCCGAGGTAGAGCACGGCCCCGACCGCGGCCACGACCAGGAGGACGCCGGCGAGCGAGACCCGCCATACGAGCGCGGACCAGCCGCCCGCGACGCCGAGCACGCCGCCACCCAGCGAGGCCGCGAACGGCTCCAGAAACGGAGCGCGGTACGATTGCATCAGCCCGGTGGCGACGTAGAGCAGGAAGCCCAGGGGCTGCAGGACGACGAACCACAGGCCGCGCTGTGCATCGACCACCGCCACGGTCGATAGCGAGCGGGCCATCATGATTACGCCAACGTAGGCGAGCCCGAGCGGCACGACGTA
>NZ_LABY01000383.1 GCF_001043975.1 Methylobacterium variabile | reverse complement strand
CGAAAACTTTTCCTTGGCCATATCCATCACCTGCGGCAAGCCCGCCCACGACGTCCAGCCGGGCGGAAGGCGCGGCCCGCTTAGAGGGTTAGCGCCGGTTGATCAAGTCCGGCGTCGTGCTCACGGGCCCCCGGCGCCGGCGACGCGCCGGCGGCCGTAAGCGCGGGCATAGGCTTCCGCCGTCTCGCGCTCGTGGTCGGAGAGTAGCTGCTCGACGGCGCCAACGAGGTCCGGCGCCTCGGTGAAGCCCGCCGCGACGAGCGCCACGGCCTTGGCCCGGGCGGCCTCGCGCTTGGCCTGGAGGCAGATGTGCTGGGCCCGCACGGCGAAGTGCGCCGGCGACTCGTGGCGAATCCGCGCGGCCGCCGATTCCCGCGCGAGGCAGCCCTTGAGCCGCGCCACCGCCGCCGCTTCCCGCGCCGGCCGGGTCACCTCGACGGCGAGGGCCGGGACGGCCTGGATCGGCCCGGCCAGGGCGACGAGCAGGAGCGGCATCACGGCGCGCATGGCGAGGTCCCGGGGTGTTTGTTCCTGATATGTTCCATACCACCACTGATTCCCTGCTGCCAAGGTTAACGGGGCGGGATGGTGGGGACAACGCCGGGAGGCGCCCTCGCCGCGTCGGGAGCGGCGAGGGCCGGGGCTCAGGCGGCTTCCGGCGCGCTCCGGCTCGCCAGGAACGCGGCGTGCTCCTCGGTCAGCGCGCCCGACAGGGCGCGGGCGATGAGGGCACGGGTCTCCTCGACCCCATAGAGGGCGACGAAGGAGCCGAAGCGGGGGCCACGGGCCTCGCCGAGGAGGATGCCGTAAAGCGTCGTGAACCAGGTCTGCGACACGCCGGGCCGCCCGTCCGGGCTCTTCGACTTGCCCGACAGGTCGGGGAAGTGGCGCCGCCCGACCTCGTAGACCGCGGCCTGCAGCGCCTCCGGGTCGGTGGAGCCGGCTTGCATCGCGAGCGTGTCGGAGAGGTCGCGCAGGGCCGCCGCCGCCTCCCCGCTCGGGGCGCGGTAGGTCTTGGCCGGGCGCACGAAGTCGCGGAAGTAGCGTACCGCGTGATGCACCAGCCGGTCGAGGCGGGGATGCGTCCCGGGCGACGCCTCCGGCGCGTAGCGGCGGATGAAGCCCCACAGCACCGCCGGATCCTCGGTGTTCGCCACCGCCACGAGGTTCAGGAGCATCGCGATTTTAAACATTTCCCGCCGCCACCAGGACAGGGACAAAAATCGTATTGCCGCTTTTTCTTTTAAAAAAAAAAAAAAAA
>NZ_LABY01000382.1 GCF_001043975.1 Methylobacterium variabile | reverse complement strand
TTTTTTTTCTCAGGCAGAATACTGCAGACGGGTTTTCTCCCTCTCGCGTGGGCTCGGACAGGTGTATAAGAGACGGTCACCGGCCAGTGCGGCATCCCCGCCATCGCGCCCTCCCGCAGGGGCGCCTCGACCGCGGGGGCTGAGGGCTTTGGGGTTTCGGGCTTCGGGGTTTCAGGCTTGGCAGGATCGGACGCGGCGGGGCCGGATGCGGCCGCGCGCTGCGGGCCGATCACCGCCAGGGTGTCGTAGACCTTGCGGCCGTCATCCGAGCCGTCGAACACCTTCACGGCCATGGTGGGCTGCCCGGCCCGGGCGGCCTCGATCAGCCGCCTCATGTGGGCGGCCGGAAACAGCACCTCGCCCGCCACGGCCACCTCGCCGCGCTTGGGCTGCTTGAGGGTGATGTCGAGGCCCTTGTCGTCGCGCTCGGCGTTGCCGTCGACCGGGGCCGCAGCCTTGCCGTTGAGGTCGGACTGGGTGCGGAAGCGGAAGCTGCGCCCGTCGCCGCTCTCGAAGGTGGTGTTGCGCAGGTCGGAGGTGCGGGTGCCGCTCTCCGAACTCTCCAGAACCGTCACCTGCCGGTACTGCAGCGCGAAGCCCTTGCAGGCATCGCCGGAGAAGTCGAACACGATTCGGCCGCGGGCGCTCTCGACCGC
>NZ_LABY01000381.1 GCF_001043975.1 Methylobacterium variabile | reverse complement strand
GCGCCGAGCGCGAGGCCTCCGAGGCGCGCCTCGCCGAGGCCGTGCAGCGCACCGCCGAGCGCATCGAGCGGCTGGCGCGGCGGCTGGGGCCGGGGCCGGGTGGGCCGCAGGGAGGCTAAGGGCTGGCGCTCGCGTCAGCCTGCCGACAGATTTTCCGACCTCTTCATCATTCCGGGGCCGCGAAAGCGGAGCCCGGAATCCAGAACCACAGATCGATCAAAGGACGGAACGCCTTCTTCGTTCTGCACCATCTGGCGTCTGGATCCCGGGCTCTCGCCTGCGGCGAGCCCCGGGATGATCCTGTGCGGCGGAACCGTGATTGGCCGACGCTCCGCCGGTCGTTCAGCGCATCACCCCCGCTCAGCAAATTTCGGATCCTTCCACGCAGTCGTTGCCCCGTGAAGAAGTTCATGCAGCGACAATGAGTTTCATGATTTCATCTCTTTGCCGGGTTTTTAAGAAGCGGTGCCAATTGTCTTTTCCAGGAACGACCTTGCAGCAGCCCACGCCTTTGTAGCTGCGGCACGATCGTACAACACGCCGAATTCGGGCAAATTGGCATCTTGAAAGGTGAAGGCATGCATGACGTTGCCGTATGCATGCATCTCCCAGTCGGCGCCGGCATCGGTCAGTTCCTGGGCGACCGCGACCACCGTCTCCGGCGGCACGATCGGGTCGCTCCAGCCATGGAGCAGGAGAACGCGCGCCGAGATCGGAGGCTGCTTGCCCAGGCCGGGCGGCTTCAGTCCTCCGTGAAAGGTGACCGCGGCCTTCACGCCGGCTGCGCCTGCACGAACGATGTCGAGCGCGCAGAGCCCCCCGAAGCAACAGCCGACAGCCGCCATGCGATCGGCATCAATGCCATCGAAACGCCGGGCGGTCATGACGCCTGCCAGCAAGCGGTCGCAGAGCAGGGCCCGATCTTCCATCATCGGGTTCATCAATACGCTGTTGTCGCCGCGCTCATCTCCCCGCAAACCCTTGCCATAAGCATCGAGCGCGAAGGTGGCATATCCCAGCGCGCTGAATCTGTGGGCGGCGTCGCGCGTTGACCGATTCAGCCCGCTCCAATCATGACAGAGAAGGATACACGGGACGTTTCCGCTCGCACCGACGGGTCGGACCAGATAACCTTCCATGACGCAGTCACCGTCGCGGTACTCGATCAACTCGCCTTGCATGTCGCGCTCCCGGAGTTTGCCGAAGCGTTCTGCCCGAACTATGCAATCTCTGTATTGAACAAAGGCGACGAGGCAGCCTCAGAGGTAATGCGTCCACTGTTCCGGGACAGCGATCGAGCGGCGGATCAGGGACTGCCCTCGGCGCGCATAAGCGGCCGGCGTGAGATCGAGGCGCTTCTTCCAGGTCCGGATCTGGTGTGACTGGTCAGCAAAGCCGGCGAGCGGATCGCCGCGACCGAGCTGCACGGCAACAAGGCTCGCACGCAATCTTTGGATCTCGTAGATCTGCTTCGGGCTGATCCCGACGTACGCCATGGACAGCCGCTGAAGTTGGCGGATGGACAGGCCGGCATGAACGGCAGCGGCGCCGATCTTTCCGTCGCGGCTCAGCATGGCGTAGGCTGCGGCAAATCTCTCGACGTCAGGCTGAGCCGCGGTCAGTCTTCCGCCGAACCAGCGATCCAGCTCTCGGACGATGGTCCGGCGATCGTCGTGCGAAGCGACGTCGAGCAGCCGGCCTGCGTCCCGATCGCCGATCATCGCTCCGAGATCCGCCAGGTTGGTCGCGAGATGCTGTCCATCCCCGGGAAACAGACGCGCCATACCGACCGGAGTCATCATCGCCATGACGAACTGCGTACCGGCCAGCGACCACCAGGTCCTTGACGTCGGCTGGGGGCCGAGCAGCGAGGCGGCCGGCACGGTGGACCCGTCGTCCGACCTGTTGGGATTTCCAGTATGCAGGGTCAGCACGGTGGCGGTGCTTGGCACCGTCCGAACAGGAGCGCAGGCATGAACGCCGGCAAGATCGCTGACGAACCAATAGCCGAGCACGTAGCCTGCCAGAGCGCTCGCAGGAGGGTGATGCTCGAACATGCCGATTCCGGCTTCAGGCGATTCCAGACCTCGTGAGCCTCTATCGCCTATCCTGGCGATCCCGCGGCACGCTCGGAGGAAGCCCGCAGCGATCCCGGCGGCCCCCTCTCCCACAAAGGAGAGAGGGCGCGCTGTCCTGTTACGCCGTCGCAGCCGGCGACAAGTCTATCACACCCGCCCCGGATAGTTCGGGCTTTCCCGGGTGATCGTCACGTCGTGGACGTGGCTCTCGCGCAGGCCCGCATTGGTGATGCGGATGAACTGCGCCTTCTCCTGCATCTCCGGGATCGACGGGGCGCCGACATAGCCCATGGCGGCGCGCAGGCCCCCGGCGAGCTGGTGCAGCACCGCCGCCACCGGGCCCTTGTAGGGGACCTGGCCCTCGATGCCCTCCGGCACGAGCTTGTGGGTGTCGCTGACCTCGGCCTGGAAGTAGCGGTCTGCCGAGCCGCGCGCCATCGCGCCGACCGAGCCCATGCCGCGGTAGCTCTTGTAGGAGCGGCCCTGGTACAGGAAGACTTCGCCCGGGGCCTCGTCGGTGCCGGCGAGCAGCGAGCCCAGCATCGCCACCGAGGCGCCGGCGGCGATCGCCTTGGCGAGGTCGCCCGAGTACTTGATGCCGCCATCGGCGATCACCGGCACGTCGGCCTCGTTGCCGGCCTCGACCGCCTCCATGATCGCGGTGAGCTGGGGCACGCCGACGCCGGCGACGATGCGGGTGGTGCAGATCGAGCCCGGGCCGATGCCGACCTTGATCGCGTCGGCGCCGGCATCGATCAGCGCCTGGGCGCCCTCGCGCGTCGCCACGTTGCCGGCGATCACCTGCACGGCGTTCGACAGGGTCTTCACCCGGCGCACGCTCTCGAGCACCTTGGCGGAGTGGCCGTGGGCGGTGTCGACCACGATCACGTCGCAGCCGGCGTCGATCAGGCGCTCGGCCCGCTCGAACCCTCCGTCGCCGGTGGTGGTGGCGGCGGCGACCCGCAGGCGGCCCTGCTCGTCCTTGATGGCGTTCGGGTAGGCGACCTGCTTCTCGATGTCCTTGACGGTGATCAGGCCGATGCAGCGGTAATGGTCGTCGACGACGAGCAGCTTCTCGATGCGGAACTGGTGCAGCAGGCGCTTGGCCTCGTCCTGGGTCACGCCCTCGCGCACGGTGATCAGCCGGTCGCGGGTCATCAGCTCGGAGACCGGCTGGGTCTGGTCAGTGGCAAAGCGCGTGTCGCGGTTGGTCAGGATGCCGACGAGCTTGCCGCGGGAGCCGTTGGGGCCGCGCTCGACCACCGGGATGCCGGAGATGCCGTGGTGGCGCATCAGCAGATAGGCGTCGGCCAGGGTCTCGTCCGGGTGGATGGTGATCGGGTTGAGCACCATGCCGGACTCGTACTTCTTCACCAGCCGCACCTGCTCGGCCTGCTCCGGCGGCTCGAGGTTGCGGTGGATCACCCCGAGGCCGCCGTTCTGCGCCATGGCGATGGCCATCCGGGCCTCGGTCACCGTGTCCATCGCCGAGGCGATGATCGGCATGTTGAGCTTGATCGTGCGGGTGAGACGGGTGCCGAGGCTCACCTCGGCCGGCATCACCGAGGATGCGGCGGGCCGGAGCAGGACGTCGTCGAAGGTCAGGCCCTCGATGATGGTATCGGTGCTGATGCGGGCCATGAACCAACTCCTCGTGCGTGCGGCAACCTCAAGGAAGCCGCCAAATCGGCTTTGCGCCGGGCAATTTGCCTGGATTGAGTTGGCACCGGCCGATAGCACGCGCCTGTGACGGGCGCAAAGCGCTATCGCCGCAGCGCAGCGATGCGATCCACGCCTCTTGCGATTCGTTCACCGCGTCCCGGCCGGGGTGAGGACGAACTCGCCCCAATTCGGCGCCCGCATCGCCCGCTGATAGGCGACGACGGTGCCGGGCCAGAGCGCGATGTTGCGACCGGCCGCGTCCTGGTACCAGCTGGCGCAGCCGCCCTGCTGCCAGATGCTGCCGGACAGGCGCGCCTCAAGCTCGGCGAGGTAGCGCGCCTGGGCCTCGGGCGCCGGCTCGATGGCGGCGAGGTTCCGCGTCCGCATCTCGGCCAGGCAGGCGAGGACGAAACCGACCTGCGCCTCGATCATCAGCACCACGGAGTTGTGGCCCAGGCCCGTGTTGGGGCCGAGCAGCATGAAGAAGTTCGGGAAGCCCGCAAGCGCCACGCCGCGATGCGCCGCCACCCGCTCGCCCCAGGCCCGGGCCAGGATCAGCCCGTCGCGGCCGACCACCGGCACCCGGGCCAGCGACGCGGTGACGTCGAAGCCGGTGGCCAGCACCAGCACGTCGAGGGAGTGGTGGGTCCCGTCGGCCATCGTCACCCCGTCCGGGGTGACGGCCCGGATGGCGCCGGTCTCGAGGGTGACGTTCGGCCGGGTCAGGGCCGGGTAGTAATCGTCGGAGATCAGCACCCGCTTGCAGCCGAGCCGGTAGGGCGGGGCCAGCCGGGCCCGGAGGTCCAGGTCGGGGACCTGCTTGCGCAGGTGGCGCCGGCTCGCGGCTTCCGCGAGGCGGGTGAGGCCCGAGACCCGGGTGAAGCCGAGGGCGGCCTGCGCCTCCCGCAGCCAGAACTGGACGCCGCGCAGGAGCCGGCGCGCGGCGGGCAGGCGGCGAAACAGGGCCTGCATCCGCGGGCCGATCGGCCGGTCGTTGCGCGGCACCACCCAGGGGGGCGTGCGCTGGAACAGCGTGAGGTGCCCGACCTCGGGGGCGATGGCCGGCACGACCTGGATCGCGCTCGCGCCGGTGCCGATCACCCCGACCCGCTTGCCCGCGAGCGGGACGCCGTGGTCCCAGGCGGCAGTGTGGAAGAGCGCCCCCGCGAAGGTGTGCAGGCCCGGGATCGCCGGGACGGCCGGGTGATGGAGCGCCCCCATGCCGGAGACCAGCACCCGGGCCTCCAGGGGGCCGCGGTCGGTCTCTACCCGCCACAGCGACCGCGCCTCGTCCCAGACCGCGCCGGTGACGGCGGTGCCGAGGGCGAGGTGCTTGGCGAGGCCGAAGCGGTCCGTCACCTCGCGCAGGTAGGCCGCGATCTCGGGCTGTCCCGCATAGGTCCGCGACCAGTCGTCCTTCGGGGCGAAGGACAGGGCGTAGAGATGGGCCGGGATGTCGCAGGCCGCACCCGGATAGGTGTTCTCGCGCCAGGTGCCGCCGACCTCCTCGGCCTTCTCGACCACCAGCAGGTCGTCGATGCCGGATTGCAGGCAGCGGATCGCCATGGCGAGGCCGGAGAACCCGGCCCCGATCACCAGGACGTCGAGGGGCTTCGCCGGCCAGGCGGCCTCCGTCACCGGACCGCCTCCCCCGGCGCCGCGGCGCTGCGCGACGGTGCGGCGTGGGAGGTCAGGAACGCGGCCGCCTCCGCCAGGGAGCGGCGGGCCTCGGGCAGGAACGAGTGGGCGAGCTGCCAGACATGCGGCACCACCGGCCAGACCCGCAGGGTGACGGCGACGCCCGCCTCCTTCGCCTTCTCGGCGAAGCGCACCGAATCGTCGCGCAGCACCTCCCGGGCGCCGACGTGGAACAAGAGCGGCGGCAGGCCGGTGAGGTCGCCGCGGAGCGGCGAGACCAGGGGGTCGTCGGGGTCGTGCCCGGCGAGGTAGGCCTCGACCATGGGCTCCATCTTCGTCGGGTCGAACATCGCGTCGCGGCGGGCATTCGCCCGCATCGAGCCGCCGGTGCCGCGCATGTCGGTGGAGGGCGAGAACAGCACCGCCGCCTCCGGCAGCGGCAGGCCGTCACGGCGCGCGCGCAGCATCAGCGCGAGGGCGAGGTTGCCGCCGGCGGAATCCCCGGCGAGGCCCGCCGGCCCCGCCGCCGCGAAGGCCGACCAGCACGAGGCGGCGTCGTCGAGGGCCGCCGGGAAGGGGTGCTCGGGGGCGAGGCGGTAA
>NZ_LABY01000380.1 GCF_001043975.1 Methylobacterium variabile | reverse complement strand
TTCCCACGAGGTGCCTTCTATGCCGCACCCACGTCGGCCCTATCCCGCTGAGTTCCGTCGTCAAATCGTCGAACTGGTCCGCTCCGGACGCGATCCCACAGATGTCGCCCGTGAGTTCGAGCCTTCGGCTCAGGCCATCCGGAACTGGGTTGCTCAGGCGGATCGAACCGAGGATCGCCGCGAGGCGAAGACCGAGACCCTCACGGCCGCCGAGCGTGAAGAGCTGATCCGTCTGCGCCGCGAGGTGCGCCAACTGTGGCTGGAGCGGGACATCCTGTCAAAAGCCGCGGCCTGGTTCGCGCGGGAGACCGGCGCGGTGCGCGCAGGCGGCCTCGTCGGCGCCAGCCGACGGCGACGAGCCGTCATCACCACGCGGCGGGATGAGGCCCGGCCAGCCCCGCACCTCGTTGAGCGCCACTTCCGAGCCGAAGGTCCCAACCAGCTCTGGGTCGGCGACATCACCTATGTGCCGACCGCTGCCAGCTTCCTTTATCTCGCCGTCGTCCTCGATGCCTGGCGCCGCCGGATTGTAGGGTGGGCGATGGCGAACCATCTGCGAACCGAGCTCGTGCTCGACGCCCTGGAGATGGCGATCGGCCAGCGTAAACCGAGCGCCGTCATTCACCATTCCGATCAGGGAAGTCAGTCCACGGCTCTCGCCTTCGGCAACCGCTGCCGGGAAGCCGGTGTTCGACCCTCGATGGGCTCGGTCGGCGATGCT
>NZ_LABY01000038.1 GCF_001043975.1 Methylobacterium variabile | reverse complement strand
CCCCCGCCGCGCCGCCGCCGACCTCGGCCTCGCGGCCCCGCTGCTGTGGCGCCGGGGCCTCGCCCGCCTGGCGGACTGGCTCGCCGAGAGCCGGGGCCTGCGCCTCGGGGGCGCGGCGCGGCAGGCGATGCCGGCCTGAGCCGCGCGCGAGACGCGATTCGGTTCCATGCCGGAGCCTGCGGCACCGGCATGGTGGCGGGCCGGCGGATGCGCCGGCATCATGGCGAATGACCCATTGGTATCATTCGCTTAACCGGGACCGGGCGAAAAGGTCTTGTCGTCCCGGGCGGCACCGCCACTTCCCCCCAGTATCCGCGATGCCCGCCCCCGCCTCAGGACGCCCGCTTTGAGAATCGCCCTCGTCAACCCGACCTGGAGCTTCGAGAACAGCATCTACTTCGGGTGCCGTTCCCCGCACCTCCCCCTCGAGCTGGGGTCCTGCAAGGTGCTGCTGGAGCGGGCGGGCCACGAGGTGCTGATGCTGGACGGGGCCCTCGACGGCCTCTCCCTGGCGGAGCTCGCCGAGCGGGTCGCGGATTTCGCGCCGGCCATGACGGTGGTGACCACCGCCCCGACCTACCTGTTCTGGCGCTGCGCCCAGCCGGAGCTGCGGGTGCCCCGCGCCTTCCTGGACGCGCTCGGGGACCGCGGCGGCCGCACCGTGGCGGTGGGCCCGCACGGCTCCGTCACGCCGGAGACGACGCTAGCCAAGCTCGCCTGCGACATCGTTGTGCGGGGCGAGTGCGAGGAGGTGGTGACGCAGCTGGCCGGCGGCGGCCTCGCGCGGCCCGACCGGGTGCCCGCCCTCGCCTTCCGGGACGGGAGAGAGACGGTCGTCACCGGCGGCCCCGCCGCCACCCGCTTCACCGACCTGCCGGCCCTGTCCTGGCCCGACTCCTGGGTGGCGCGCCACGCCCACCACCACCACCGCTTCGACCGGGCGCCGCAGGGGCCCGGCGCCGAGGTCGAGGCCTCGCGCGGCTGCCCTTATTCCTGCACTTTCTGCGCGAAGATCGACTTCCGGGACAAGTACCGGCGGCGCGAGCTGCCGCTCATCCTGGAGGAGGTCGACCGTTTGATCGCGCAAGGGGCGACCTACCTCTACTTCATCGACGAGATCTTCCTGCCCCAGAAGCCGCTGCTCGAGGCGCTGGCCGGCCGCCGCATCGAGTTCGGGGTGCAGACGCGGATCGACCTGTGGAAGCCCGACATGCTCGATCTCCTCGGCGCGGCGGGCTGCGTCTCGATCGAGGCCGGGGTCGAGAGCCTGACGGAAGCCGGCCGCGCGCTCCTCGACAAGAACTGCCGCGCCTCGACGGACGACCTCGCCGAGCGCCTGATCCACGCCCGTCGCACGGTGCCGTTCGTGCAGGCCAACCTGATCAAGGTGGCGGGCGACGACCCGGACCTGGTGGCGGCGTGGCGCGACCGCCTGCGGGCGGCCGGCGTCTGGGCCAACGATCCGGTCCCACTCTATCCCTACCCGTCCTCGCCGGATTACCGCCGCCTGTGGGGCGAGCCCGACGGCGAGGCCTGGGAGCGGGCGCACGCGCACTACCTGGGTCAGTTCGATCGCTTCAGCGACATCCAGGAGGAGCGGCCGGCCCCGCTGCGCGAGTTGGAGGCGGCATGCTGCCCAGCCTGACGGTCCCGGCCGGACGCCCGGTCCCGCACCGGGGCGCACCGGCCCTCAACCTGTTCATGACGATCGACGCCGTGGGCGGCGTCTGGCAGTACGGCCTCGACCTGGCGGAGGACCTGACCAGCCAGGGCATCGGGGTCACCCTCGCGGTGCTCGGGCCCGAGCCGAGCCAGGACCAGCTCCGCGCCGCCCGGGCGATCCGGGGCCTCGACCTGCGCCCGACCGGCGCCAGCCTCGACTGGACGGCGCTCACCCCCGGCGAGGTCGAGGCCGCCGCGCGCATCGTCGCCCGCGAGGCCGAGCGGGCGGGGGCGGACCTCATCCACCTCAACAGCCCGGCGCTCGCGGCGATCACGGGATTCTGCGCCCCCGTGGTGGCGGTCGCGCATTCCTGCGTGGCGACCTGGTGGGCGGCGATGCGGCCCGGCCCCCTGCCCCCGGACCTCGCCTGGCGGGCGAGCCTGATGGCCGAGGGCTACCGGCACGTCGACGCGCTGCTCAGCCCGACCCGGGCCTTCGCGGAGGCGACGGCCGCCACCTACGGGATCGCTCCGCCCCGCGTGGTGCCGAACGGCCGGCGCAGCGCGGCAGCGCGGGGCCACCGCACGCCGGCAGGAGCCGCCGCCTCGCCCTTCGTGTTCACCGCCGGCCGGCTCTGGGACGAGGGCAAGAACGCCCGCACCCTCGACCGGGCGGCGGCGCGCCTGCGCCTGCCGGTCCTCGCCGCCGGCGATCTCAAGGGCCCGAACGCGGCCCAGTTCACCCCCGAGCACCTGCGCCCCCTCGGACGCCTGAGCGACCAGGACGTGGCGCGCTGGCTCGCCGGCGCGCCGATCTACGCCTCCGCCGCCCGCTACGAGCCGTTCGGCCTCGGCGTGCTCGAGGCGGCGAGCGCCGGCTGCGCCCTGGTGCTCTCGGACATCCCGACCTTCCGCGAATTGTGGGACGAGGCCGCGATCTTCATCGCACCGGACGACGATGCGGGCTTCGCCTGCGCCATCGAGATGGTGGCGGCCGACCCCGCCATCCGGGCCCGCCTCGGCGCCGAGGCGCGGGCGCGGGCCGAGACCTTCACGGTCGAGGCGATGACGGCGGGCGTGCTCGACGCCTACCGGACCGTCCTGGCGGAGCCGCCGCGGCGGGCCGGAGGGCTGGCGTGAGGATCGTCGCCTTCACGCATTCCCTGCGCTCGTGCTGGAACCACGGCAACGCCCACTTCCTGCGGGGCGTGCTGCGCGAGCTCCAGGCCCTCGGCCATGCGGTCGCGGCCCACGAGCCGGCGGGGGCCTGGAGCGTCGAGAACCTCGTCCGCGATCACGGCGAGGCCGGCCTCGCCTCCTCCCTCGCGCCCTACCCCGAGCTGACGGCGACGATCGACCCGCCGGGCTTCGACCTCGAGGCGGTCCTCGACGGGGCCGACCTTGTGCTCGTGCACGAGTGGAACGAGCCCGCTCTCGTCGCCCGCATCGGCGCGGCGCGGCGCAACGGCGGCCGCTTCACGCTGCTGTTCCACGACACCCACCACCGGGCAGTGAGCGAGCCCGCGGCGATGCGGGCCTACGACCTCTCCGGGTACGACGGCGTGCTGGCCTTCGGCGAGACCCTGGCCGAGGTCTACCGCGGCTGGGGCTGGGGCGGCCGCGTCTTCGTCTGGCACGAGGCCGCCGACACCC
Organism: Methylobacterium variabile; assembly: GCF_001043975.1. Classification (GTDB taxonomy): domain Bacteria; phylum Pseudomonadota; class Alphaproteobacteria; order Rhizobiales; family Beijerinckiaceae; genus Methylobacterium; species Methylobacterium variabile. The sequence goes on along the minus strand of NZ_LABY01000038.1, from coordinate 48,682 downwards.
GGCTGTTCCACCCGCCGGAGGCGGAGACGCCCCGCGAGGGGCTGGTCTGGATCGGCAACTGGGGCGACGGCGAGCGCAGCGCCGAGCTGGAGCGCTTCCTGTTCGGGCCGGCGCAGCGGGCGGGCCTGCTCCTCGACGTCTGGGGCGTGCGCTACCCCGACGAGGCCCTGGCGGCCCTGCGCCGGCACGGCGCCTGCTACCGCGGCTGGCTGCCGAACGCCCGCGCCCCGGAGGTGTTTTCCCGCCACCTCGCCACCGTGCACGTGCCGCGGCGCTTCTACGTCGAGGCCCTGCCCGGCATCCCGACCATCCGGGTGTTCGAGGCTCTGGCCTGCGGCATCCCGCTGGTCTCGGCGCCCTGGCGCGACAGCGAGGGCCTGTTCGCGCCGGGCCACGACTTCCTGGTCGCGCCGGACGGGCCTGCCATGGAGCGCCACCTGCGCGACCTCGCCCACGACCCCGCCCTGTGCGCCGCCCTGGCGGAGCGGGGCTTGCGGACGATCCGGGCCCGCCACACCTGCGCCCACCGGGCGGCGGAGCTGCTGGCGGTGGCGGCGCGGCTGCGGGGGTGAGCGTGCAGCCCGCCTGATCGAGCCGGTTCGTGGGCACGAGGACGGGGTCGGGATCTAGGTCCGCGAAATATCCTCCGCGCACGCGGAACGGGGAGAAGCGCCTCGTTTCAAGACTGTGATGCCTGCGCCTGCATGAGTTCGGGCGAGCCTCGCTCCATCGAACGAGCCCGTTCGACGGTGCGATACGTGCGACGTGCGCCCAAGCCCTCTCAAGCAGTCTCCACGGAGTAGGCAGCTCGGCGTCCGTGACTCGCGCTATCCGTCGCCTGTGCTCTCACAGCAACAGGTTATTGGCAAGAATCACGTACATTGATCGAAAAGAGCGGACCATCCGCTTTCATGGAGGAAAAATCCCGTGGATTGTCGCATCCTGCGCCAGTTGACCCTGAAGGCAGATGGTCACCTATCCTGCGACGACAGCAACGGGTACTATATTCATGTCGGCGATGTCGCGGCAAAGCCAGGATGGTCGATCAAGCAGGTCTTCGGCGGGGCGATCTACGAGCACATCCGGCGATCGTTCCAGGACGGCCGGGCGCCGTGGCCCGGCAAGTGCGAAACCTGTGACTGTTTCTCGCCGCATGACGGGCCTGTCGATACGCTGGAATCGCGGGTCCGGATCATGGTCGAGCCGACCCTCGGCTGCCGGCTGGCCTGCCCGTCCTGCAAGCGCAAGCAGGAGCTGGGACGGCGCCGGAACGACGACCACCTCTCCCCGGAGCTGCTCGGCAGCCTGATCCGCAGTTGCGTGCGCTCGGGCATCGCGATCGACGAGGTGCACTACCTCGGCTGGGGCGAGCCGCTGCTGCATCCCGGCTTCCGGGACCTCGTCGAGACAGTAAGGACGCTCTCGCCGACGACGATCCAGGAGGTAACCACTACGGGGAACGCCGACTTCCAGGCGAGCCTCGGCGGAACCTACATCGACCGCCTGGTCGTGTCCTGCGACGGGGTGCAGCAGGAGGAATACCAGAAGTACCGCATCAACGGCTCCCTCGAGGCGGCCCTGCGGTTCATGCGGGACGCCAAGACCTACGGCCACCCCGAAACCTTCGTTGAGTGGAAGTACATCCTGTTCGACGGCAACGACAATCCCGATGACTTGACCAGGGCGCAGGCTCTGGCCGACGAAATCGGCCTCGACAGCCTGCTGTTCATTGTCACGAACTCGAAGACCCGGTCGCTGCGCTACACCAACGAGACCATCGCGGAGATTCCGATCCGCTCGCGTCGGGCCAAGGTGTCGCCCGCCGCCGCGATGATGATCGGCTCACGCCGCTCCGGCCACGTCGACCCGAGCCGGTCGATGCTCGGGGACCGGGAGAACGCCTCCCTCTACATTGATGAGTGCCGTGTGACCCGGGGCAACATGCTGACGGTCAGCGGCTGGTCTCTCGGGGCGGATGGCGCCTACGTGGACGCCGTCGAGATGATTGCGGGACCACACCGGCAGGTCACGCAGACCCATGATCTGCGCCATGACGTCGTGGCAGCCCGCAGCAACGCGCAGGGCGCCCGCTGCGGTTTCCTGTTCCGGGTGCCTCTGGGTGACGCTCCGGCGCCCGACAGCCTCGCCTTGACCGTTCGGCTGCGCAACCACACGCAGGACTTCTCCGCCGCCGTGAGCTGGCCGGCGTCGTGAGGCGATGCGTCAGTACTGCACGAACTCGCCGAGCCGGCCGGCGAGGCGGTAGGCCCGCTCGCGGGTCAGGCCGCGCAGGATCACGCGGGAAGCGCTGTAGAGCGTGAAGGTCCCATCGGTGTCGGCCTGGATCCGGATGCCCTCGTGCATGGCTTGGCGCTCCCCCTTGTCGTTGCGGCATCGGTTGTGGATGCAGGGGAGAACGCGCGACGGCGCGCCGAGATACGCGGCTGAATCGCTCATTTTTTAGGCATCCGGAGAGCAGGAAAAGATCTTTCTTCTGGAACCTTCGCTGTTGGATGAAACTTTCCTGCTCACCTGCCGCTCCGGCGGGCCGGCCTCCGCCGCAAGGTGGGGGATCGCGAACAGGAGACAACCAAGATGAAGAAGCTGACTTTGGGCCTTGCAGCGGCCGCCGTGCTCGGCAGCCTCACCCTCGGCATCGGCGCGGCCTCCGCCGCCCCCGCAAGCCCGGCCGGCGTGCAGGCCAGCTCCATGGTGGAGCAGGTTCAGATGACCCGCGGCGAGCGCCGGATGATGCGCCATCATCGGATGCACCGGCACATGAAGCATCGCCGCCACATGATGCACCGGCGGCACATGATGCGTCACCACATGCGCCATCACCGCATGCACCGCATGTGAGACGGCCGAACCCGCCCGGCACGAGGGCCGGGCGGGACACCGTCAGAACGGCCGGTTGGCCAGCGCCGGCCTGCCGGCCAGGATCCGCTCGTCGACCTGGCGGACGTCGCGCAGGCCGCACATCGCCATCGTGACGTCGAGCTCCTTGCGGATGATGTCGAGGCACTGGGTCACGCCCGCCTCGCCGCCGGCCCCGAGCCCGTACAGGAAGGCCCGGCCGATGAAGACGCCGTGGGCGCCGAGCGCGAGCGCCTTGATGACGTCCTGGCCCGAGCGGATGCCGCCGTCCATCAGCACCTCGATGCGGTCGCCCACCGTCTCGACGATTGCGGGCAGGGCCGCGATCGAGGAGATCGCGCCGTCGAGCTGACGGCCGCCGTGGTTGGAGACGATCATCGCCTCGGCGCCGCTCTGGGCGGCCAGCTCCGCGTCCTCGGGATCGAGGATGCCTTTGAGGATCAGCTTGCCGCCCCAGCGGTCGCGGATGCGCTTGACGTCGTCCCAGTTGAGGCGAGGGTCGAACTGCTCGGCGGTCCAGGACGAGAGCGAGCGCAGGTCCCCGACCCCTTGCGCGTGCCCGACGATGTTGCGGAAGGTGCGCCGCTGCGTGCGCAGCATGTTCAGGCACCAGCGCGGCTTCGTCGCCAGGTTGATGATGTTGGGGATCGTCATCCGGGGCGGGGTGGAGAGGCCGTTCTTCACGTCCTTGTGGCGCTGGCCCAGGATCTGGAGGTCGAGGGTGAGCACCAGCGCCGAGCACTGCGCCGCCTTGGCGCGGTCGATCAGCCGGTCGATGAAGTTCCGGTCGCGCATCACGTAGAGCTGGAACCAGAACGGGGCGTCGGTGTTCTCGGCCACGTCCTCGATCGAGCAGATGCTCATGGTCGAGAGGGTGAACGGCACGCCGGCCTTGGCAGCGGCGCGCGCCGCCAGGATCTCGCCGTCGGCGTGCTGCATGCCGGTCAGCCCGGTCGGCGCGAGAGCCACCGGCATGCTCACCGGCTGGCCCACCATCGTGCTGGCCAGCGTGCGGTTCGTCATGTCGACGGCGACGCGCTGGCGCAGCTTGATCTGCGAGAAATCGTCCTCGTTCGCCCGGTAGGTGCTCTCCGAGTACGACCCGGAATCGGCGTAGTCGTAGAACATCCGCGGCACCCGCCGCTCGGCGAGGACGCGCAGGTCCTCGATGCTGGTGACGGGCCCCGTCGTGAAGAACCGCGACATCCAGGATGGCGGCCGCGACGAGGGCATTCGGGTGGCGTGCATGGCGTCTCGCTCGTGCGTCTCTCTTGTCCGGCGCGGGGCTCGTCGCCGTCCCGGCGCGCGGGGCTCTTACGTCTTGGCGCCTCCCGAGATACCCCCATCCGGTCCCGTTTGCCCATCGCTTTTCTGGCGCGCCCATCCTGCGCGCCAAGCGCGGCCCGGCCTCGCGTAGCGCAGGGGGACTGCGCGCCGCGCGACGCCCGCCCGGGGTGTCAGGACGGGACCTCCTCCCGCGGCGTGGCGCTGAGCTCGGCCCAGTCCAGCTCCTCCTCGAGGTGAAAATAGGCGTCGTCGCCGATCTCGCCGCGCTCGCGAAGGTCCAGGATGGTGCAGCGGGCGGCCTCGACGGCGCGGCGGCGCAGGGCGTCCGCGGGCAGGCTCGCCGGGGCGAGGCCCTCGTCATGGGCCTCGGCCTCGCGCAGGCCCGCCTCGAACTCGCGCCGCAGGGCGTCGGCTTGGGGCGAGCGGTCGTCGGCCAGGCTGTCGCGGGCCGCCCGGTAGGCCACGGCCCGGGCGCGGCCGATCTCGAGCCCGACCGGGTCGTCATCTCCCAGGGAGAACCAGGCCAGCAGCGGGCGCAAGGTGAGGCCCTGGATCACCAGGGTGCCGAGCACGACGCAGAACGCCGTCAGCACGACGAGGTCGCGGTGCGGGAAGTCGCCCGGCAGCGCGAGGGCGAGCGCGATGGTGACGACGCCGCGCATGCCGCACCAGGCCACGGTGGCGCCGGAGAGCAGGCCGATCGGCTGCGGGCCGATCGGCCCGGCGAGCCGGTGCCAGAGCTGCGCCGCCGCCCGCGCGCCCATCACCCAGGCCAGGCGCACCGCCACCGTGGTGCCGAACACCGCCGCCGCCACGACCGCGTAGTGGCTGCGCTCGGCCGGGCTCAGGCCCTCCAGGATCGGCCCGATCTGGAGGCCGATCAGCACGAAGGCGAGCACGTTGAGCACGAACACCGCCGTCACCCAGACGGTGTTGGAGGTGACGCGCAGGTGGGCCGGCATGGTCTGGGGCGAGAGCCGCGACACCGTGAGGCCGAAGCTCACCACCGTGAGCACGCCCGAGACCTCCGCCCGCTCGGCCGCGAGCCAGAGGCCGAAGGTGGCGACGAACTGCAGCACCACGGCGCTCGGCGGGTCGGTGACCCGGCGCATCAGCCGGACGTAGAGCACCGCCAGCGCCGGCCCCGCGACGAGGCCGCCGACGACGCCGACGAGGAAGGTCGGCGCGACCTCGGCAGCCGAGAACGATCCCGTCGCCACCGCCCCGAGGGCGAGGCGGTAGATCAGCAGCGAGGAGGCGTCGTTGAACAGGCTCTCGCCCTTGAGGATGGTGACGAGGCGGTGGGGCAGCCGGACATGGGCCAGCACCGAGAGCGCCGCCACGGCGTCCGGTGGGGCCACGATGGCGCCGAGCACGATGCAGGCGGACCACGGCATGTCGGGCACGAGCCATCGCGCCACCAGGGCGACGGCCGCCGTGGTGACGCCGACCGCGCCGACGACGAGCCCGGTGACCGGCATCCAGTTGCGCTTCAGGTCGCGCAGGCTGGTGTCGTAGGCGGCGTCGAGCAGGACGGGCGCGAGAAAAAGGGCCAGCGCCAGGTCGGGGTCGAGACCCGGGCGCGGCACCTGCGGCACGAAGGCGAGGACCACGCCGCCGATGGCGAGGAAGGCCGGGAACGGCGCCCCGAGGCGCCGCGCCACCCCGGCGAGCAGGACCGCGACGACGAGCACGCCCGCGATCCATTCGAAGATCAGCATCACCCCTCCGGCTCTGAAGGGAGACAACGCGCGCGGGCTGCCGGGGTTTGGGCGGCAATGTCGCGCCCGCCAGCCGGCCTTCAGGGCGGACCGGACTTCGACGCGGGTTGCGGGCGCGTCAGGTCGGGGCGGCGACGTCGCTGGTCGGGTCGAGGCGCTCCAGCAGCGAGCGCTCGTAGGCCACGAGTTCGCGGCCGACCTTCAAGGCGCGGTGGTACTGCTTGGCCGCGAGCTCGTCCTGGATCGCCATCAGGTAGGGCGTGCTCGACGGCATCGCCTTCAGGATCTCGTTCGACTGGCGCACCAGGAGGTCGTCGGCCTCCTGCGGGTGGTCGGCGAGGTAGATCAGCTGGAGGGTGACGCAGAGCTGCTTGCAGGCGGTGTCGGCCTCGCTCTCCGTGATGATCTCGGTCTCGCGCAGGAACCTGCACGGGTTCTCGATCAGGAGGCTGGTGGGCCGGTCGCCGTTGCGGATCGCCGCGCCGTTGATGATCAGTCGCTCGTTGGGCTTGAGGTGGATGCGCAGGGGCATGGACGGGTCTCGGGGCCTGTGCGGGGCGGGTCTCGAACGATCGTGCCGCCGATCCCGCCGCCGTTCTTAGCCTGGGACGACGGGCGGATGTAGCCCGGGACCGACGCGGACGGCCCGCCGGCTCGTCGGGAGCAGCCCGTCTATACGCATGATTAACCATGCCGTCGGGAAGTTGACGCAGTCGCGGATCGAATTAAGGACTGGGCAAGACCCGACCGGGCAATGTGGCAACGTCGTCAAAATGACGATTCAGACGATCAACAAGGATCGCCCTCATGTCGTCCAGCATCACCCTGTCGGCCGCCACCCGGCAGAACCTCCTGTCGCTCCAGGACACGGCCAGCCTGCTCGCCACGACGCAGACCCGCCTGTCGACCGGCAAGGAGGTCAACTCGGCCCTCGACAACCCCGCCAACTTCTTCACCGCGCAGGGCCTGAACCAGCGCTCGGGCACCCTCACCAGCCTGCTCGACGGCATCAGCAACGGCATCCAGACGATCCAGGCGGCCAACACCGGCCTCACGAACCTGCAGAAGCTGACCGACCAGCTGAAGTCGACTGCCCAGCAGGCGACCCAGGCGACCTCGGCGGTCACCGCCAAGGCGACCCTGACCACCAAGGCGCTCAACGGCGCCATCGACACCAACCTCGTCTCGACCGGAGCCACGCAGGCGACGGGCCGGTCCATCGGTGCGGCTGCGACGACGGCCTCGACCCTGACAGGTACGGTCGCCTTCGCCACGGCCACCACGCCCACCGCCCTGGCCACCGACCAGAAGTTCGAGGTCGACGGGGTCAGCGTCACCGTCGGCGCCGGCAACTACTTCGCTGCCGACGTCGTCAGCACGATCAACGCCCAGCTGACGGCTGGAAACTCGAACGTCGTCGCCTCTGCCAACGGCGGCGGCAACATCATCCTCACCAACAGCATCGACGGCGCTGCGGTCTCGGTCTCGGGCACTTCCGCCGGCATCCTCGGTGCGTCGCCGGCCGCCAACACCGCGGCGGCTGTGTTCAGCCCCAAGGCCAGCACCCGGATGACGTCGCTGGGCTTCACGGACGGCGACAACGTCGTGGTGAACGGCTACAGCGTGTCGATCTCTAAGACCGACACCGTTTCGACGTTCGCCCAGAAGGTCTCTACGGCGACCAACGGCGAAGTGACGGCAGCGTTCGATCCGACGGCGGCGAACCGGTACTTCACCTTCACCGCAAAGGACGCGAAGACCCAGGTCAACCTGGCGAACGGCTCCACGGCGACCTCGCTGATCTCCAAGATCGGCTTCAACGGCGCGACCTCGTTCGCGGCCGGCCTGGGGGCCAGCGGTTCGACCGCCGACCTCGCCAACAAGACCCTCACCGTCAGCGTCGGCTCGGGCGCGAGCGCCAAGACGGCCACGGTAACCTTCGGCAACCTCACCGGGCAGGTCCAGACCCTCGATCAGCTGAACGTCGCCCTCGCATCCGCCAACGCCCAGGCGACGATGGACTCCACCGGTCGTCTGTCGATCTCGACCACCAACGACTCGGCGTCGCAGACCCTGAACATCAGCGGCACCGCGACGGGCGCCTCCGCCTCGTTCCTGACGTCGAGCGCGGGCGCCACGCTCGGCGGCGACGGCCTGACGGCCCGCAACAAGCTTGTCACCGACTACAACAACCTGCTGGGTCAGATCGACCAGCTCTCGAACGACTCGAGCTTCAACGGGATCAACCTGCTCAAGGGCGACCAGCTGAAGGTCAACTTCAACGAGGACGCGTCCTCGTCCATCACCCTGAAGGGTGTCGCGACGAACTCGACCAGCCTGAAGCTGACGGCCGTCACCACCGACGACTTCAAGGACAACACCGCGATCAACAAGGTGATGGACAGCGTCAAGTCGGCGAGCACGACCCTCAAGTCGCAGGCGGCCACGTACGCCTCGAACCTGTCGGTGGTGCAGAACCGCCAGGACTTCACCAAGAACCTGGCCAACGTCCTCGACACCGGTGCGGCGAACCTGACCAACGCCGACCTGAACGAGGAAGCAGCGAACTCGCAGGCCCTGTCGACCCGCAACTCGCTGGCGATCTCGGCCCTGTCGCTCGCCAACCAGTCGCAGCAGGGCATCCTGCAGCTCCTGCGCTGATCGGCGCGTAGCCTCACGCGTGAGACGAGCGGCCGGGGCGCGAGCCCCGGCCGCTTCCGTTTGAGGGGTCAGCCCGCCAGCCCCTCCGGCCGCTTCACCTCGATCTCCACGAAGGCGATCGGGTGGTCGGAGCCGTTCTGGACGTCGTGGCGGATGCCGGCGGGGCGGCGGTAGGACTGGCCGTGGGCCAGCGGCACCTCGGTGACGGTCGTGCCGTCGTGGATCCGTAGCGTCCCGGCGGTGATCATCACCACGAAGTAGGGCCAGCCGTGCTCGTGCCAGCCGGTGACGGCGCCGGGCGGGAAATCCCAGCGCGTGATGCGGACCGTGTCGTCGTCGTGCTGGACGGTCGGGACCGCGGGAATCGTGCAGGCGAAGGCCATGAGCAAAAATCCTAGCGAACGGATTCGAAGCCGGCGAGGACCGCCGTGAGGTTCTGGCCGAGCAGGTCCGAGAGGTAGCCGCCCTCCTGCACCAGCACGGTCGGCAGGCGGAAGCCGGCGAGCGCCGCGCCGATGCGGCGGAAGCCCTCGGTGGTGATCGCGAGCCCGGCGAGGGGATCGTGCTCCGAGGCGTCGAGGCCGAGCGCCACCACGAGCGCGGTCGGGGCGAAGGCCTGCACGGTGCGCGTGGCCACGCCCTCCAGCACGTCGAGGTAGGCGTCGTCGCCGGTGCCGAGCGGCAGCGGCAGGTTCAGGTTGGCGCCGATCCCCTCCCCCTCCCCGCGCTCGTGGGAAAAACCCCAGACGAAGGGATAGAAGCCGCGCGGGTCGGCGTGGAGCGAGACCGTGAGCACGGAGGGATCGCGGTAGAAGATTCCCTGCGTGCCGTTGCCGTGATGCACGTCGACGTCGAGCACCGCGACCCGGGCGTGACGCTGGCGCAAGGCGGCGGCCGCGACCGCGCTGTTGTTGAAGTAGCAGTGGCCCCCGGCCCGGTCGCGATAGGCGTGGTGGCCCGGCGGGCGGCACAGGGCGTAGGCCGCGTCCTCGCCGTCGAGGACGAGCTGGGCCGCGCTCGCCGCGACGTCGGTCGCCGCGCAGGCCGCCGCGAAGGTGCCCGGCCCGATCGGGCAGGCGGTGTCGACGGTGTGCCAGCCGAGCCGCCCGACGATGTGGGTCGGGTAGGTCGCGGCCTCGCGCACCGGGTGGACGTTGGCGATCATCTCAGGCCCGTGGTCGGGCAGCGCCTCCCAGGCCTCCCAGGCCTCGGCCATGAAGGCGAGGTAGTCGGGGCTGTGGACCCGGGCCCGGGCGCCCTGGCCGTGGCCCTGCGGCGCCACCACCCGGTGGCCGCCGGCCTTGAGGCCCGCGAGCAGACGGTCGGCCCGCTCGGGCTGGTCGGCGGCGGCCTTCACCTGGCCGCGCACCAGGAAGAATTTCGGGTCGTGGCTGCGGTGATCGTCGGAATGGACGGCCTTCATGGGGGCTCCCGCGTCAGGGGGTGGGGGTGAGGCTCTGCACCAGCCGGCCGACCTCGCGGCGGGCGACGCCGATATGGTGGTCGACATGGGCGACGATCCGCTCCGGGTGGCCGGCCTCGATCGCCGCCAGCACCGGCTCGTGGGTGCGGGCGATCTCGTCCGGATCGTCGTAGAGCCGGCCGATCAGCCCGATGACGATCCGCAGCTCCGAGGCCAGCCCGTCGAACAGGCGCAGCAGGCGGGCGTTGCCGGCGGCCTCGCAGATCAGGCGGTGGAACTGGTAGTCGGCCTCGACGATGGCGACCGGGTCGTCGCGCCGGGCGAGGTCCCGCATCAGGTCGAGCTGGCGGCGCAAGGCCTCCCGCGCCGCCGGGGTCAGGCGCCGGGCCGCCTCGACGGCGGCGTGGCGCTCGACGCAGAGGCGCAGGTCGTAGAGTTCGTCGACGTCCCGCGGCGAGAGCTCGCGCACGAAGAAGCCCCGCCGGGGCGAGGCCTGCAGCAGGCCCTGGCTCTCGAGCAGGCGCGCCGCCTCCCGCACCGGCGCCCGGCTGATGCCGAGCTCGCGGGCGACCGCCGCCTCCGCCACCTTGGCGCCGGGAGCCAGCCGCCCCTGCACGATCGCATCGGTGAGCCGGCGCGCGACCTGCCGCACGAGGTCGCTCTCGGCCAGCATCGGCAATCCGACGGGTTGGGACATCGCGCGCATCGCACCTCCGTCAGTCCATTGTGCAATGCGTAGGCGTCGATTGTCGACACTTTCAGCTTGATCGTCAGGCCGGGCCGGGTCAGTCTACCCTGGCACCGGATGGTGATCCCGAGCCATCCGACCCTGGGTCCGGCCGCCGGCGGAGAGACATCTCCGCCGTCTTGTCAGATCCCGCCAAGATGTGCGGCGCGTTCGGCCTGGGCCGACACTGCCCGCGAGGAGGTCCGATGGCGTCATCTGCTCACCCGCCCGCCGGCGAGACCGTGCAGCGCATCCGCGTCGATCTCGCGGCGGCGTATCGGCTGATCCATCGCCTCGGCCTCGACGACAGCATCTACACCCACATCTCGGCCCGTCTGCCGGGACCGGAGCACCGCTTCCTGATCAACCCCTACGGGTTGCGCTTCGAGGAAGTGAAGGCCGGCAACCTCGTCACCGTCGACCTCGAGGGGCGGGTCGTCGACGATCCCTGCGGCCTCGGCATCAACCCGGCGGGGTTCACCATCCACAGCGCGGTCCACGCCGCCCGGGAGGACGCGGTGTGCGTGCTCCACACCCACACGGTGGCGGGGGTCGCCGTCTCCTGCCAGGAGGAAGGGCTGCTGCCGCTCAACCAGTGGTCGATGCAGTTCGCCGGTCGCCTCGCCTACCACGACTACGAGGGCATCGCCCTCGACCTCGACGAGCGCCAGCGCCTGGTGGCCGATCTCGGCGACAAGCCCGTGATGGTGTTGCGCAACCACGGCATGCTGACCTGCGGCCGCTCGGTCGCCGAGGCGTTCAAGCTGATGCACAACCTCGAGCGCTCGTGCCGGGCCCAGCTCGCGCTTCAGGCCGCCGGCGCCCCGCTGATACGCCCCTCGGCGGCGGTCGCGGCCAAGACCGCCGGCCAATACGCCTCGTTCTACGACAAGATGGAAACGGGCACGATGCCCGACACCGAGTGGGACGCCTTCAAGCGCATGCTGGCGCGCAGCGACCCGGACTACACGGAATAGGCCGAGGCAGGCATGCCTGCTGCCGAGTAGGGCGCGGGTTTCTCCTCTCCCCGCGGGCGGGGAGAGGGCTGCCTGCACCTTGTCGTGCAGGCAGCGAGCGCAGGCGAAGCCGGAGCGAGGGTGAGGGGGTGTCTCCGTGATGCCTCCTCCTGAAGCACCCCCTCACCATCGGCTGCCGCCTCGCTGTGCCCCTGAACAGGGCCACAGCCCTCTCCCCGCCCGGCGGGGAGAGGGGAATGCGCACGGCCCGGATGCGAAGTTCTCTCAAGACGCCGCGACAGGGACCAAGGGGACAACCGATGCTCAAGACGATCGTGGCCGGTACCGTGCTCTCCCTGGCGCTCGCCGGAACGGCGCTCGCCCAGGCTCCGAAGCCGGGCGGCATCGCCAACGTGGTGATCCAGCCGGAGCCGCCGGGCCTGATGCTGGCGATGCTGCAGAACGGCCCGACCCAGATGGTGGCAGGCAACATCTACGAGGGTTTGCTGCGCTACGACTTCGCCCTCAAGCCGCTGCCCGGCCTCGCCGAGAGCTGGAGCATGAGCGAGGACGGCAAGACCTACACCTTCAAGCTCGTCAAGAACGCGACCTGGCACGACGGCAAGCCGTTCACCGCCGACGACGTGATCTTCTCCGTCGAGCTGCTGCGCCAGACCCATCCCCGCGCCCGCGGCAACCTCGCCAAGGTGGCGAGCGTGACCGCGCCCGATCCGTACACGGTGGTGTTCAGCCTGTCCGAGCCGTTCGGGCCGTTCATGGGCATCTTCGAGGTCGGCTCGCTGCCGATGATCCCGAAGCACATCTATGCCGGCACCGACTACAAGACCAACCCGGCCAACAACACGCCGATCGGTACCGGCCCCTACATGTTCAAGGAGTGGAAGAAGGGCTCCTACATCCGGCTGGTCAAGAACCCGAACTATCACGTCGCCGGCAAGCCCTACCTCGACGAGATCTACTGGCACGTGATCCCGGACGCGGCGGCGCGGGCGGTGGCGTTCGAGACCGGCAAGGTCGACATCCTGCCCGGCGGCTCGGTCGAGAACTTCGACGTGCCGCGGCTGTCGAAGATCAAGGGCGCCTGCTCGACCACCAAGGGCTGGGAGTTCTTCAGCCCACATTCCTGGCTCTGGCTCAACAACCGCAAGGGCCCGACCGCCAACAAGGCGTTCCGCCAGGCGGTGTCCTACGCGCTGGACCGCGACTTCGCCCGCGACGTGGTGTGGAACGGGCTCGGCAAGCCGGCGACCGGCCCGTTCTCCTCCTCCGTGCGCTACCACGACCCGAAGGCCGCGAAGTATTCCTACGACCCCGCCAAGGCCAAGGCGCTCCTGAAGGAGGCGGGCTACAAGGGCGAGACCGTGCGCCTCCTGCCGCTGCCCTACGGCGAGACCTGGCAGCGCTGGGCGGAAGCCGCGAAGCAGAACCTGGAGGATGCCGGCATCAAGGTCGAGCTGGTCGCCACCGACGTCGCCGGCTGGAACCAGAAGACCTCCGACTGGGACTACGACATCGCCTTCACGTACCTCTACCAGTACGGCGACCCGGCGCTCGGGGTCGGGCGCAACTACGTCTCGTCGCAGATCGCCAAGGGCTCGCCGTTCAACAACGTCGAGGGCTACTCGAACCCGAGCGTCGACGAGGCCTTCGCGAAGGGCGCGGTCGCCGTCGGCGACGATCAGCGCCGGCCGATCTACGAGGCGGTGCAGAAGACCCTGGTCGAGGACGCGCCGGTGGCCTGGCTCCTCGAGCTGCAATTCCCGACCATCACCCGCTGCAAGGTCCACGACCTCGTCACCACCGGCATCGGGGTGAACGACGGCTTCCGCGACGCCTGGATCGAGCGCTGAGGGAGACGGGCATGGCGGGCTTCGTCGCGCGGCGGATCGCGAAGGGCATCCTGGTGCTCCTCGCCATCGTGGTCCTGAACTTCTTCCTGATCCGCCTCGCCCCCGGCGACCCGGCCCTGGTGATGGCCGGCGAGGCGGGGGCGGGCGACGAGGTCTTCGTCGCCCAGCTGCGGGAAAAGTTCGCCCTCGACCAGCCGCTGCCGAGCCAGCTCGCCGCCTATCTCCGCAGCATCGTCGGGCTCGACCTCGGCTACTCGGTGCGCCAACAGATGCCGGTGGCGACGCTGATCGGCGAGCGGCTGCCGGCGACGCTGCTCCTCACCGGCACCGCCTTCCTGGTCTCGCTCTCGCTCGGGGTGCTGCTCGGGTCGCTCGCCGCCCGCCGGGCCGGGACCCTCGCCGACACGGCGATCACCGGGATGGCGCTCTTGTTCTACGCCACGCCGCTGTTCTGGGTGTCGCTGATGGCGATCATCCTGTTCTCGGTCCGGCTCGAATGGCTGCCGAGCTTCGGCTTCGAGACCGTGGGAGCGGGCTATACCGGCCTCGCCCGGGCCGCCGACATCGTCCGGCACCTCGTGCTGCCGGCCCTCACCCTCGGGCTGTTCTTCATGGCGGTCTACGTGCGGATGACCCGCTCCTCGATGCTCGAGGTCTCGCGCCTCGACTTCGTCAAGACGGCCCGCGCCAAGGGCCTGACCGAGGGCGTGATCCAGCGCCGGCACATCCTGCGCAACGCCCTCCTGCCGGTGGTGACGCTGGCCGGCCTCCAGGCCGGGACGCTCGTCGGCGGCGCCGTGCTCACCGAGACGGTGTTCGCTTGGCCCGGGATCGGGCGGCTCATGTACGAGGCGCTGCTGCAGCGCGACTACAACCTGCTGCTCGGCGTCTTCGTGGTCTCCTCCGCCATGGTGCTGATCTTCAACCTCGTCACCGACGTGGTCTACCGCGCGGTCGATCCCCGCATCGAGGTGGCGCGATGAACAACGCCGTCCCCCTGAGCGCGCCGGCGCCCGCGCGCCGCCGCGGGCCGCTCGCCGCCTTCCTGCGCCATCCGGGCGCGGTGATCGGCCTCGTGATCCTCGCCCTCGTGGTGGCGGCGGCGCTGCTCGCCCCGATCCTTTACCCGACCTCGCCCTGGCGCATGGTGCAGCGGCCCTTCGTGCCGCCCTTCACCCTGGAGCGGGTGCCGCTCGGCACCGACGCGCTCGGGCGCGACATCGCCGCCGGGCTGATGCACGGGGCCGGGGTCTCGCTCATCGTCGGCCTGGTCTCGACGCTCGCCGCGCTCGTCATCGGCGTGCCGCTCGGCGCGCTCGCCGGCTATCTCGGCGGCCGGGTCGACGACGCGCTGATGCGCTTCACCGAACTCTTTCAGACCGTGCCGAGCTTCGCGCTCGCCATCGTGCTCGTCGCGATCCTGCAGCCGTCCCTGTCCTCGATGATCCTCGCCATCGCCCTCGTCAGCTGGCCGCCGGTGACCCGGCTGGTGCGGGGCGAGGTGCTGTCCCTGCGATCGCGCGAATACGTCCAGGCGGCGATCGTCACGGGCCAGACCACCTTCACCATCCTGCGCCGGGAGGTCCTGCCCAACACCCTGTCGCCGATCGTGGTCCTGGCCTCGCTGATGGTGGCGACCGCGATCCTGCTCGAATCCTCGCTCTCCTTCCTCGGCCTCGGCGACCCGAACCGGATGTCCTGGGGCTTCATGGTCGGGGCCGGCCGCACCGTCATCCGCCAGGCGTGGTGGATCACCGCCTTCCCGGGCGTGGTGATCCTGCTCACGGTGCTCGCCCTCAACCTGATCGGCGAGGGCCTGAACGACGCCCTCAATCCGCGCCTGTCCCGGGAGCGCTGACGATGGATACCGATGCAAGGCGGATCGCCGTCGCGGTCCGGGACCTGAGCCTCGCCCTGCCGGCGGGCGGCGACCGGGCGAACGCCGTCGACGGCGTCTCGTTCGACCTCGTGGCCGGCGAGATCCTGTGCCTCGTCGGCGAATCGGGCTCCGGCAAGTCGATGTGCGCCCACGCGCTGATGGGCCTCTTGCCGAAGGCGGTGCGCCCGGTCTCCGGCACGATCCGCCTCGGCGACACCGATCTCCTGGGCCAGGACGATGCGGCCTGGCGCGACACCCGCGGCCGGCGGATCGCGATGATCTTCCAGGAGCCGATGACGGCGCTCAATCCGCTGATGCGGATCGGCGACCAGATGGCCGAGATGTTCGAGGCCCACGGCCAGCTGACGCCGAAGGAGCGCCGCGCCCGCGCGGTGGCGCTCGCCCGCGAGGTCGGGCTGCCGGAGCCGGAGCGGATCGTGCGGGCCTATCCGCACCAGCTCTCGGGCGGGCAGCGCCAGCGGGCGATGATCGCCATGGCGCTGGCGCTGGAGCCCGCCGTGCTCGTCGCCGACGAGCCGACGACGGCGCTGGACGTGACGACCCAGGCGCAGATCCTGAAGCTGATCCGCGACCTGCAGCGCCGCCGCAACATGGCCGTCCTGTTCATCACCCACGATTTCGGCGTCGTGGCGGAGATCGCCGACCGGGTGCTGGTGCTGCGCCACGGACGGGTGGTCGAGGAGGGCCCGGCCGCCGCGGTGCTCGGCCGGCCGCAGGCGCCCTATACCCGCACGCTGCTTTCCGCGGTGCCGACCATGGACCCGCCGACCCGCCCTCCCCTCTCGGGCCCGAAGGCGGTCGAGGTGGTGGGCCTGCAGAAGACCTACGTCACCGGCGGCGGGCTGTGGCGGGCGCCGCGGCGCACGGCGGCGGCGCGGGACGTGGCGTTCGCACTCCACCGCGGCGAGACGCTGGGCCTCGTCGGCGAATCGGGCTCGGGGAAATCCTCGGTCGCCCGCCTGGTGATGCGGCTGATCGAGCCGGACGCCGGCCAAGTGCGCCTCGGCGACACCGACCTGACGCGGCTCAGGGGCGAGGCCCTGCGCCAGGCCCGCAGCCGCATCCAGATGGTGTTTCAGGACCCCTTCGCCTCGCTCAACCCGCGCCGCAGCGTCGGCCGCATCATCGCCGACGGGCCGGTGGCGCACGGCGTGTCCCTGCCCGACGCGATGGAGCGGGCGCGCCGCCTCCTCGATCTCGTCGGCCTCGACGCCAAGGCTCTGGAGCGCTTCCCGCACGAGTTCTCCGGCGGCCAGCGCCAGCGCATCGGCATCGCCCGGGCACTCGCCCTTGAGCCCGAGGTGCTGGTCGCCGACGAGGCGGTCTCGGCCCTCGACGTCTCGGTCCAGGCGCAGGTGCTGGCGCTGCTGGAAGACCTGAAGACGCGCCTCGGCCTGTCGATGCTGTTCATCACCCACGACCTCCGGGTGGCGGCGCAGATCTGCGACCGGATCGCGGTGATGCGCCAGGGCGAGATCGTCGAGCTCAAGACCGCGGGCGCGCTCTTCGCCAATCCCGAGCACCCCTACACCCGCGCGCTCCTCGACGCCGTGCCGGGCCGGGTGCGGCAGGCGGCCTGAGGATGGACCGCCTGCCCTGCGTGCTCCTCAGCGCCACCACCGACCTGCGCCGGCTGTTCGGCGCGGCGCTCGGCGAGATCGCCGACCGGGTCGAGATCCTCGACCATCCGGCGCCGGAGCCCGAGCGGGTGCGCCTGGCGCTGGCCTGGCGCCCGCCCGCCGACGCGCTGCCACGCTACCCCAACCTCGCCGCCCTGTGCTCGATCGCGGCGGGCGTCGACAACCTGCTCGCCTGCCCCGGACGCCCGCCCGACCTGCCGGTGGTGCGGGTGGTCGATCCCGACCAGGCGCGGGCGATGTCGGGCTTCGTGCTCTGGCACGTCATCGGCCACCAGCGCCGCTTCCAGACTTACGCGGAGAACCAGCGCGACCGGGTCTGGCGCCGCCTCTATCCGCGCGACGCGAGCGCGGTGCCCGTCGGCCTGCTCGGCTACGGCCAGATCGGCCGGCGGGTCGCGGCCGACCTCGCCGCCCTCGGCTTCCCGGTGCGGGCCTGGGGCCGCACGCCGCAGACGGCCGGTCCCGGCGTCATCCACCATCACGGGCCGGAGGGTCTCGCGGCGATGCTCCCCGAGAGCGAGGTGCTGGTGAACCTGCTGCCGCTGACGCCGGAGACGGGCGGCCTCCTCGACGCCGCGCTCCTCGCGCGCCTGCGCCCGGGCGGATACCTGATCCAGGTCGGCCGCGGCGAGCACCTGGTCGAGGCCGACCTCCTCGCGTCCCTCGCCTCCGGCCACCTCGCGGGCGCCGCCCTCGACGTATTCGCCACCGAGCCGCTGCCCGCCTCGCACCCGTTCTGGGACCATCCGGCGATCCGCGTCACGCCGCACGAGGCCTGCGAGGCGAGTCCGCAGGCGGTCGCCCGCACCCTGCTGGCCGCGGCGGAGGCCGTGCGCGAGGGCCGGATCCCCCCGGGCGCGGTCGACGCGGCCCGGGGCTACTGACCTCCCTCGACGACGCCGGCCCCCCGCGGATTGCCACGCTGCTTCCGTTGCGGTAACAGCGAAGCGTGGACCGGGACTGGACCCGGCGGGAGGGCGAGCCATGGAATGCATCCATGCCCGCCCCGTCCTCTGACGGGGCAAAGACGCGAGGATCCCCGCGAGTGCGGCGGACCGGCGTTCTGACGCGGCGAGGCGGCTTGTCCGTCCGCTGAGGCTCGTCTTCGGCCGCTTCGCGCGGCCACGGAATCCACATCCCTCATGGGCAATTCGATCATCGCCACGCGCGCCCCCGGCGTCCGCGTGGTCGCCTCCGCCTCGACCTGGATCGAGGGCGAGGCCCTGCGCCAGCTCGACGAGACCGGCGCGCTTCCCGGCATGCGCGAGACTGTCGGCATGCCGGACCTGCACCCCGGCAAGAACGGCCCGGTCGGGGCCGCCTTCCTGTCGGAGGGGCTGATCCGGCCGGCCCTGGTCGGCTCCGACATCGGCTGCGGCATGGCCCTGTGGCAGACCGACCTGTCCTTGCGTCGGGCCAACCCGGCGCGGATCGCGGACCGGTTCGACGGGCTCGACGGCCCGTGGGAGGGCGACGTCGCCGGCTGGCTCAGCCAGCGCGGCGTGGCTCCCACCGCCTACGACGCCGCCCTCGGCACGGTCGGGCACGGCAATCACTTCCTGGAGGTGCAGGCCGTCGCCGAGATCCGGGATGCCGAAGCGTCGGCGCGGATCGGGCTCGACCCGGCCCGGGCCGTCCTGCTGGTCCATACCGGCAGCCGGGGCTTGGGCGAGTCGATCCTGCGGGCCCATGCCGAGTGGCACGGAGCCTCGCCGCTGCGGGCCGACACGCCGGACGCCGATGCCTACCTGGCCGCCCACGACGCGGCTGTGGGATGGGCCCGGGCCAACCGCGACCTCGTCGCCCACCGGGCCCTCGCCGCACTCGGGGCGGAGGGCCGGTGCCTGCTCGACCTCTGCCACAACGGCGTCACGCCGATCGAGGTGGGCGGGTGCCGCTGCCACCTCCACCGCAAGGGGGCGGCCCCGGCCGATCGCGGGCCGGTGGTCGTGCCCGGCTCGCGGGGCGACGTCAGCGTCCTGGTCGAGCCGGTCCCGGACCGGGCCGACACCCTGTGGTCCCTGGCCCACGGCGCCGGGCGCAAGCTCGGGCGGCACGAGGCGAGGGACAAGCTCAAGGGCCGCCTGCGCCGGGAGGACCTCGCCCGCAACCCCTTCGGGGGCGTGGTGGTGTGCGGGGACGAGCGGCTGCTCTGGGAGGAGGCGCCGCCGGCCTACAAGCCGGCGGCCTCGGTCGTCGGCGACCTGGAGGCGGCCGGGCTCGTCCGGACCGTCGCCGTGCTGCGGCCGCTCGTCACCTTCAAGTGCTCGCTCGACCCGGACGGCCCGGCCCGCGGCGACAAGCAGGCCCGCCTGCGCGAGCGCCGCGCCGCCCGCGCGGTCAAGCATCGGGAGCGCTGAGATGGAGGTCCTGCTGCATCTCAGCGCCGGGCGCGGACCCGGCGAGTGCCAGATCGCGGTCGCCGGCCTGTGCACCGTGCTGCCGCGCGACGCCGCGGCGTCGGGCCTCGCCGCTGCCGTCCTGGAGACGAAGGCCGGCGAGGCCGGCCTGCTCTCGGCCCTCGTCCGGGTCGAGGGCGACGGGACCGAGGCCTGGGCGCGGTCGTGGGAAGGCACCGTCCGGTGGACCTGCCCGAGCCCGCTCCGGCCCGGGCTCGGGCGCAAGAACTGGTTCGTCACCGTCGCCCGGGTGACGCCGCCCCGGCTCGCGGATCTCGGCGTGCGGGAGGCCGACCTGCACTGGGAGACCTTCCGCTCCTCCGGCCCGGGTGGCCAGCACGTCAACACCACCGACAGCGCGGTGCGGCTGCGTCACCGGCCCAGCGGCCTCGTCGTCACCTCCGGCACGGAGCGCAGCCAGCATCGCAACCGGGCCCTCGCCCTGACGCGGCTCGGGCTGGCGCTCGGCGCCCGGGCGGAGGCGCAGGCCCAGGCCGGAATGCGGGAGCGCTGGTCCCTGAACATCGCCGTGGCGGACCGGGGCGGGCGGGCGGTCCGGGCCTATGCGGGGCCGGATTTCGAGCGGGTGCGCTGAGAGCGGCGCACGCTACCTTCCGTTAACCATCCGGCGCGCAAGGTCCGATCAGATCGGCGGGCCGCCCCCGCGACGATGCGGGGACGTGACTTCGTTTCGCCGTGTTGCGAGGTTAGGCTCGAACACGGTGGCTCAATCGAGGGGGATGGGCATGCTCGGGACAGTAACGGCCTTCGTGGCGATCCTGATGGTTCTCGCCCTGCGCAACGCCGCCAAGGCGGTGCTGATGCCGGTCTACGCCGTGCGCGACATCCATCGCGGCCGCTACGTCCGCGGCCTGGTGCTCCTGTCCTGCTCCGCCCTCGCCGTCTGGTCGATCTGGACCATGAGCCATCCGGGCCGGACCAAGGCCGCCCCGGTGGCGGCGGTGATGTATACCGGCTGAGACCTTCTCAGTCCGTCCCATCGTCTCCCGCACTGCGGCATCGGCGCCGGCGCTTCGCGCTGGCCTCCGGCGGCTTTCGGCCCCATATCCGCCCTTGCGTCGCGCGCCGGCCCGTCCGAGGCAGGCCCCGACCAGGCGCCCGAAGGACCGCCATCGCCTGATCGATCCCCCACCTCGCGGCGCGGGCCCGCGCCGTGCGGCTCCGGCCGTGCCCGGCGCCGCGGCGACGCGCGCTCCGCCGCCAAGAAGAGTCACGACCATGTTGCGTTCGAAGCAGAAGCCGAAGGTGCAGGACACGGGCTTCGTCCTGTTCGACGTCTACTACGAGGACGGTTCGCGCCGCTCCAACCGGCGGGTGCCCCGGGCAGCCGTGCTCGACCTCGACGCCGATACCGCCATCCGCCAGGCCATCGAGGAGCAGGACCGCGACATCGCGGAGAAGTCCGGCCGGCCGCCGCTCGCCATCACCCGGATCGTCCGCTCGGCCGCGTGAGCGGCCGTTCGGCTGACGGCTGGCGATCGCGCAAGCCTTCCGCGTCGGTCGACACGCCGTTCAGGCGCCCGGGAAGCTCCGGGCGATCAGCCTCCCGACCTCCGCGTGAAGAGCGTCGCGCGCGGCGGGCTCGGCCGGCGAGCCGGTGAGGTACACCGCCGCGAGGATCGGCGCACCGTCCGGGCGGTGGATCAGCGCCACGACGTTGGCAGTGCCGTTGTCGCCCGTGCCGGTCTTGTCCGCCGTACGCCATTCCGCCGGCAGGCCGGCGCGCACGCGCTTCAAGCCGGTCGGGCTCTCGTGCATCCAGCCGGTGAGCCGGGCGCGGGATTCCGCCGACAGGGCCCGGCCGAGCAGGACGTGGTCGAGAAGGCCGACCATCGCCGCCGGGCTGGTGGTGTCGCGCACGTCGCCGGCGATGGCGGTGTTGAGCGTCGGCTCGGTGCGATCGAGGCGGGTGACGGTGTCGCCGTGGGCGCGGGCGAAGGCGGTGATGCCCTCCGGCCCGCCGAGCGTCGTCAGCATCAGGTTGGCGGCGGTGTTGTCGCTCCATACCACGGCCGCGGCGCAGAGCTCGGCCAGGGTCATGCCGGCCTCGACGTGCTTGGCCGTGACCGGGGCGTAGCTGAGGAGGTCGTCGCGGCCGTAGGAAATCCGGCGGTTCAGGTCCTCCTTGCCCTGGTCGGCCCGGGCCAGCACCGCGGCGGCGGCGAGCGCCTTGAAGGTGCTGCACATCGGGAAGCGCTCGTCGGCACGATGACCGAAGCGGCGGCCCGTGGCGGTGTCGCGCACCTCGACCCCGAGCGTCCCGCCATCCCGCCGCTCCAGTTGCGCGAGCCTGGCCGCCGCGTCCTCCGCCGCCGCGGCGCCGCGGGTTACGCAGGCGATCAGCGCGGCGCCGATCAGGGCGGCGCGGCGGGTGAGGCCGTCGGCGGGCCGAAGGAGGGCGGAGTGGGGCATGGCGCGGCTCCCTGTGCGAGGATCGTCAGGGAGGCTCATGTGAGGTTCGACCTTGGCGATATCGCGCTGAGGCCGTGACAGGATCGGGGCGGACGCTGGTTCCCGCCGACGCCGCCTCCCCGGTCGATCCCGCGATCGACCGGGGACGGAGGATCCTCGCATCCGTAGTCAGTCGCCGTGCCTGGTGATGCGTCGGCGGCCCGCGCGTCACGCGCACGACGCCGATGCGACGGCCCCGGAACGGGGCCGCCCTTGTTCCACGGGAAACATCCTTCGGGAAGGAAGCCCGCGGAGTCCGGGCGGCCCGGCGCCGGTCTGCCTCAATGCGACCGCGGCGAGTGTCCCTTGCGGTCGGGGTCGTGGGTGTGGTGGCGGTCGCGCTCGCCGCCGCCGCCCGAGACGTGGGAGCGGCTGTCGTTGGTGGCGGAGCCGGGGTTCGGGCCGGCATGGGCGGTGGGGTCGGGCCGGTCCGGCCGCTGATGGCTGCTGCCCGGGCCGCCGTGATGGCGGTTGGCGGCGTCCGTCTTGTCGGAAGTGCTCATCGGTTCACCGATCCTGCTGGTAGCCCTGGTTGGTGGTGTTCACCTTCGAATTGCCGGCCTGCCCGACCTTGTCGGGGTCCTTGGCCTGGCCGGAGCCCTTCGGCCCCGTCTCGGTCGGCGCGCGCTCGGCGCTGCCGGGGCCCTTGTCGGAGCGGTTCGCCGGCGGCACTGGAGGCGGTGACGCGGTCATGGCGGGTCTCCCTGTTGGGTGGTTGGGCGGCGGCGGCGCTCGGGCCGGCTCCGCCATGGAGCGCGGTCAACGCCTGCTGCCTCCCGGCGTTCCGAGCCGCCCCGGCACCCTCGGATACTTTGTCACAGTATGAGTATCTGGCGCGAACCGGCGGGTGCGACCGGCGTTGGGCCGAGCAGCAGATCCCTTGCTCGAACCGCTTGCCCGACGACCCTTGCCGAAGGCCTTTGCCCGACAACTGAGGAAGGAACCCCCGATGGCCGAGGACATCCGTTCGCTGTACGTGACCGCGCTGAAGAACACCCACGCCCTGGAACTGCAGGCCCTGCAGATCATGGAGCGGCAGGTCGAGCGGCTGGAGCGCTACCCCGACAT
Organism: Methylobacterium variabile; assembly: GCF_001043975.1. Lineage (GTDB taxonomy): Bacteria > Pseudomonadota > Alphaproteobacteria > Rhizobiales > Beijerinckiaceae > Methylobacterium > Methylobacterium variabile. The sequence goes on along the minus strand of NZ_LABY01000038.1, from coordinate 25,680 downwards.
GGAGGCGGCGCTGCGCCGGCACATCACCGAGACGCACGGCCAGCGCGACCGGCTCGACGAGGCCCTGGCGGCGATGTCCGAGAGCCCCTCGACCCTGAAGGAGGGCGTGCTCGGCTTCATGGGCAACATGGCGGCGCTCGCCCACACCCCGGCCCAGGACGAGATCCTGAAGAACGCCTTCGCCAACCGCGCCTTCGAGAATTACGAGGCGGCGGCCTACGACGCGCTGATCACCCTGGCGGAGGCCGCCGGCCAGAGCGCCCGGCTGCCGGCCTTCGAGATGTCGCTGAAGGAAGAGCTGGCGATGGCCCAGACCATGGCCGACCTCGTGCGGCCGACCACCCGGCGCTACCTCGAGCTGACCCTCGGCGGCGCCAAGGCCGATCGCTGATCGTCAGAGGCGAAACAGCCCGCCCTGGCCGGTGATCCGGCCGGGGTCGGCGCCCGCCTCCCGCAGGGCCGCCCACAGGGTGACGGCGATCGAGTCGAAGACCGGGATGCCGAGCTCGGCCTCGAGGTCTTCGACGAGCGCCGTCCCCGCCATGTTGGTGCAGACGATCGCCACGGCCTCGGCGCCTTCGGCAGCGACCGCCCGGGCCATGGCGGCGACGTCCGCCTCCGGCACCTCCGCGAACGAGAAGTTGTCGGAGAGGCCGCAATGGCGCTCGGCGGCGCAGTCGAACCCGGCCGCCCCCCAGTTCGCCCGGATCTTCTCCTGCACGTCGCCCGTATAGGGCGTGACGAGGCCGACCCGGCGGATGCCGGCCCGGGTGAAGGCCTCGCGAAAGCCCAGCACCGCCGTCGCCGCCGGGATCCCGGTCGCCTCGGTGATCCGGGCGCACAGGGCTTCGTCGCGGTCGAAGCCGAGCCACGCCGCCGAGGTGCCGTTCCAGGCGATCGCGTCGACCTTGGCGTCCGCCAGCAGCCGGCCGGCCGCCAGGATCGGCGCCTCGTCGAACTGCCCGAGACCCGCCGCCGAGAGGGTGATCTCGGTGACGCGGAAGCGCGAGAAATGCGCGGTGATCTCCGGCGCGCCGCGCAGCAGGTCCGCGGTCGCCGGCTCGAGCCGGGTGTTCGACGACGGGGTCAGCATCCCGAGCCGGGTCATCACGCGGCGGCCCTGGCGCGGCTCGATTCCTCGCGGATCAGCCCGAGGATCCGGCGCTTCATGTCGTTGAACTCCGGGCTGGTGACGTCCCGCGGCCGGGGCAGGTCGAACGGGATGAACTCGCGGATGCGGCCCGGGCGCCGGCTCATCACGGCGATGCGGTTGCCGAGCACCAGGGCCTCGTCGACCGAGTGGGTGACGAACACCACCGTGGCGCCGACCCGCTGCCAGATCGTGACCAGCTCCTCCTGCATCTCGATCTTGGTCTGGGCGTCCAGCGCCGCGAAGGGCTCGTCCATCAGGATCACGGCCGGGTTCATGAGGAGCGCCCGGGCGATGCCGACCCGCTGGCTCATGCCGCCGGACAGCTCCGCCGGGTAGTGCCGCTCGAAGCCGGCGAGCCCGACGAGATCGATGTAGGTCTTCGCCCGCGCGTGCCGCTCTGCCTTGCCCACGCCCTTGAGCTTGAGGTGGAAGGCGACGTTGTCGATCACGGTCAGCCAGGGCATCAGCGTCGGCTGCTGGAAGACCACGCCGCGGTCGGCCCCCGGCCGCTCGACGACCCGGCCCGCCACCCGGACCTCGCCGGCGCTCGGCCGCTCGAACCCCGCGATCATGTTGAGCAGGGTGGACTTGCCGCAGCCCGAGGGCCCGAGGAGGCAGACGAACTCGCCCTTCTCGATCGTCGCCCGGGTCCGGTCCACGGCCACGAGGTCGCGCCCGTCGCGGTCGCGAAACACTTTCTGCACGTCGGCGAGGTCGATCGCGCTCATGGACAATCTCCGATCCGAGGGAAGGGGAAGGGGCGCATCACCGCCCCTGCACCGTCGTGCCCTTCTGCCAGTGCAGCACCGAGGCCATCAGCGCCTTGAGGCCGAGGTCGGACAGGTAGCCGAGGAGGCCGATCGAGATCATCGCGGCGAGCACGATGTCGTAGCGCAGGAAGTAGTAGGAATCCCACAGCACGTAGCCGAGGCCGCTCTTCACCGCGACCATCTCGGCCGTCACCGTCAGCATCCAGGCCGAGCCGATGGCGATGCGCAGGCCCGAGAAGATCGACGGCAGGGCGGCGGGCAGCACGATGTCGGTGAGGAGCTGGCGCTCGGAGGCGCCCATCATCGCGCCGGCCCGGATCAGGTTGCGGTCGACCCCGCGCACGCCGTGGATGGTGTTCATCAGCACGGGGAAGAACGCGCCGAGGAAGACCAGGAAGATCGCCGGCTTGTCGGCGATGCCGAACCAGATGATGGCGAGCGGGATCCACGACACCGGCGGGATCGGCCGCAGCATCTGCAGGGTCGGCTCGACGGTGCGCTCGACGAGCCGCCACCAGCCGATCGCGACCCCGAGCACGATCGCCGAGACCGCCGCGATGGCGTAGCCGGCGGCGACCCGGGTCAGGCTGGCGAGGGCGTCCTGGATCCAGTGGCCCGAATAGGTCTGGGTGCTCTCGTCGAGGCCGAGCAGCCAGTCGCCGAGCGCGTGCAGCACGGCGGTGGGGGCGGGCAGGAGCGCCGCCGGCAGGGCGCCGGAGCGGGCGAAGGCCTCCCAGCCGGCGACGAGGAGGAGCGGCAGGGCCGCCCGCTCGGCGAGGGCCACCAGCCGGCGGGGCAGCCCGCGGGCCGGGGCGGGGTGCGCCGCCGGCAGCGGTGCCGTCTCAGTAGCCGAGGCCATCGCGGGTCTTCTTCGTGGCGGCCTCGAGGAACGAGAAGTCCATGTGCTTCTCCACGTCGGCCGAGACGTCGCGGCTGATGTACTTGAGGTCCCGCATCATCGCGGCGATGGCGAGCGTTTTCGCCCGGTGCATCCGGTAGTCCGGCTCGGCGTTCTTGATCGCCTCCGCGGCGACGTCCTTGGCGAGGCCGGTCTTCTGGTTGATGACGTCGACCCAGACGCCCTTGTCGGCCTCGAGCTTGGCCACCAGCGCCACGTCCGCGTCCACCACCGCCTGCACGGCGGCGCGGCGGGAGGCGATCACGTCCGAGCGGGTGACGATCAGGTTGGTCAGGTTGCCGGCCGCCTGGTCGTAGGGCAGCACGAAGCGCTCGGCGGCGCCCGCCATGCGGATCTGCGAGGCGAAGGGCTCGACCGAGCAGACCATGTCGATCTCGCCCCGCTGTATCGCCGCCAGGTGGTCGGACGGGTTCGGGATGTTGACGAACTGGATGTCCTTGTTCGGGTTGATGCCCTGCTTGAGGAAGGCGCCGCGCATGTGGATGTCCTGCGCGTTGCCGCGGGAGGCCGCCACCTTGAGGGGCTTGCCTGCCGCCTTCGCCTTCTCGACCGCGGCCTTGAAGCCGGCCCAGTCGTCCGCCTTGAGGCCCAGCGCCTTGGCGGAGAGGCACTCCGAGCCGCCGTTCACCTCGCCGGCCACCGCCACGATGTCGAAGCCTTTGTCGAGGGCAGTGACGTAGTGCAGGTAGGTCACCTGCGCCACGTCGAGGCTCTTGGCGATCAGCGCCGTCAGCACGTCGTTGCCGGAGTTGAAGCCGGTGGCGTCGATCGTCACGCCCTTGGCAAGGCCCGGCAGCAGGGCGACCGGCAGGCAGTGGGCGCACTTGGCGTAGCCGACCTTGACCGGTGCCTCCTGGCCTGAGGCGGGCGAGAGGGACCACAGGGCGGCGGCCAGGAGGGGGCCGAGGTGGCGGCGCATGGGGATGATCCTCGCTGTGAGGGGCGCGCCGTCCGGGAGCGCGATCGGGCTTGACCGGTTGAACGTGGCCGATCGGACTTGGCCGGACGTCTCGAAAGCTCTCGCGGCGGGCCGTTCGGAACCGCCGCGAGACCAGGGTGTGACGGGTCCGGACCCGGCGCAACGCATTTTTCGTGCTCTGCATGCAATTAATGCCAAATGCTGATGCAGGCGCCAGAAATTGCCTGGAATTGATGCGCCTGCCGCCGTCCGGAGCGGCTATGGTCCCGGTCGTTGCCACCTGTGGCGGCGAGCGATGGAGACGACCCGCATGGACCCGGTCCGGCGCCCCCGCGGGCGCCCCCGCAAGCCCGTCCTGCTGGAGCCGGCCGCCGGCCTGGGGCCCCGGCTCGGCCTGCACGACCAGGCGGCGCAGCGCCTGCGGGCGCTGATCGTCGAGGGCACGCTGCCCGCGGGCGGCGCCCTGGTCGAGACGGAGCTGTCCGCCGCGCTCGGCATCTCGCGCACCCCCTTGCGCGAGGCGCTGAAGCTCCTGGCCGTCGAGGGGCTGGTGGAGCTCAGGCCGAACCGCTCGCCCCGGGTGGCGGAGCTGCGGCGCGACGCCGTGTCGGCGCTGTTCGAGGCGATCGCCACGATCGAGCGGGGGGCCGCCGAGCTCGCGGCCCTGCGGATCACCGCGGCGGAGCTGGAGCGGCTGCGGCAGCTCCAGGCCGAGATGGAGGCGCACCACGCGGCCGGGGATCTCAGCTCCTACTTCGCCCTCAACCAGCAGATCCACGCCCTGATCGTCGCCGCCGCCCGCAACGGGCCGCTGCGGGAGGCGCACGAGGCGCTGCACGCCCGGGCCGAGATCGCGCGCCGCCGCGCCCTCGACAGCCGGGCGCGCTGGGACGAGTCGGTCGCCGAGCACCGGGCGATCCTGGCGGCGCTCGAAGCCCGCGATCCCGCCTCCGCCGGCCGCCTCCTCGCCGACCATGTCGGCCATACCGGCACCGCCCTGCTCGCCGGCCTCGCCGAGGCCGACGCGGAGCCCGACGCCGCCTGAACCCGCCCTGAGAGACCGCCGATGCGCCTGCTGCTCCTCAACCCCAACACCACCCGCGACGTCACCGAGCTGATGCGCGCCACCGGCATCGCGGTCGCCGCCCCCGGCACCGAGATCCTGACGGCGACGGCGCCACGGGGCGTGCCCTACATCGCGACCCGGGCCGAGGCGCAGATCGGCGGCGCGATCGCTCTCGAGATGCTGGCCGAGGCGCCGCCGGTCGACGCCGCCATCATCGCGGCCTTCGGCGACCCGGGCCTGCTCGGCGCCCGCGAGCTGTTCGATTATCCGGTGGTCGGCCTCGCCGAGGCCGCGATGCTGAACGCCTGCATGCTCGGCCGGCGCTTCGGCCTCGTCACCTTCGCCCGCGCCCTGTTGCCCTGGTACGAGGAGTGTGTCGCCGCCCACGGCCTGGCGCAGCGCTGCGCCGGGGTGCGGGCGCTCGAGGGGCGCTTCGCCGCGCTCGCGGGCGTGCAGGAGGAGAAGGAGGCGCAGCTTCTCGACCTCGCCCACGCGATGGTCGAGGAGGACGGCGCCGACGTGCTGATCTTCGCCGGCGCGCCCCTGTCGGGCCTCGCCGCCCGGGTGCGCGAGCGGCTGCCGGTGCCGGCGGTCGATCAGGTGGTGGCGGCGGTGAAGCTCGCCGAGGCCCTGGTGGCGCAGCGCCCCCGCAAGGCGACGGCCGGCACCTTCCGCCGGCCGGATCCGAAGCCGAGCCACGGGCTGGCACCGGCGCTCGCGGCGCGGATCGGGCATGCAGGGTAGAACGGCAGCCTGAGCGACTGACATTCCATGGATTCGAGGGATCCCCTCGCCCGGGCGGGAGAGGGGGAGTTGCTCAACCTGGAAATGGCGAGGACGACCTCAGCCCCCGCTGCCCGCTTCGTCCTGGCACCGGATCAGCTTGGTCGCGCCCGCCGCCCGGTCGGGCTCGGCCAGGCGGAACTCGCCGGTCTCGGGGTCGCGGATCCGCAGCTGCCCGGTGGCGATGCCGAAATGCGCGCCGTGGAGCTGCAGCTTGCCGCGCTCCACCAGGATGCGCACGCAGGGGAAGGTCATCAGGTTCTTCAGGCTGTTCGTCACCGTGGCGTATTCGAGCTGCTCGAGATAGTCGGGCCCGCGCGGCTCGTCGCCGAGCGCTTCCGCCGCCGGGCGGATCAGCGAGACCCAGCGGCCGATGAAGTCGCCGGGCGAGAGCGGCGCCGCATCGTCCGCGAAGGCGCGCACGCCGCCGCAGCGGGCGTGGCCCAGCACCACGATGTGCTTCACCTTGAGCGCCTGCACGGCGAATTCGAGCGCCGCCGAGGTGCCGTGGTACTCGCCGCCGGTCTCGAAGGGCGGGACCAGGTTGGCGACGTTGCGCACCACGAACAATTCGCCCGGCCGCGCATCGAAGATCACCTCCGGCGAGACCCGGCTGTCGCAGCAGCTGATGATCAGGATCTCGGGGCTCTGCCCCTCGGCGAGGCTGGCGTAGCGGTCCTGCTCGCGCACGAACCGGTCGTCGAGGAAGGCGCGGTAGCCCTCGGTCAGCGCCTGGGGAAATGATAGGCCGTCGTCCATGGTTGCGCTCCTTCGGAAGAGGGTGCTCCGGCTTACGCTGCGCCCGGGCCCCAGGACAATGTCACCACCTCCGGCAAAGCCTCGCCGGCGACGAGGCGCCGGGCGAGATCCGCGAGGCCCTGCGGCTCGACCCGCTCGCGGGTGGCGGCCAGCTCGTCGAGCGGCCACCAGCGGGTGCCGTAGACGGGGTTGTCCTCGGTCTCGGCGAGGCGGCTGGTATCGACCCGGTCGTCGGGCAGCCGCACCACGAAGTAACGCTCGTGCGCGATGCGCGGCTTGTTGAACAGCGTGAACGGTCCGTCGCAGCGGGCGACGAGCGGCCCGAGCGGCGCATCCTTGACGCCGATCTCCTCTTCCAGCTCGCGCCGGCAGGCCGCCTCCGGCGTCTCGCCGGGCTCGATCCCGCCGCCGGGCATGAACCAGAACGTCCGCTCGCCGGGCCGGGCCGGATCGACGTCCCGCGAGGCCTCGTAGGCGATCAGCAGGAGGCGGCCGGCCGGGTCGAACACCAGGGCACGGGCGATGTCGCGGGTCGCAAGATCAGTCGGAGCTTCGGTCATGCGGGGGCCTCGCTGGATGGGAGCGTCCAGATCGCGGCCGGCAGGCCGTGGGCGTCGCGCTCCGGCGGATCGGGATAGGGCACGCCGCGCCCGTTGGCGATGGCCCGCGCGACGGCGAGCGCCGCCAGCGCGTCGAGGAGGTCGTCGGGCTTGGCGCCGCGCGGGGTCGCGAGGTCGGCGGGCAGGCCGGCCCGGGCGAGGAGGCCGCGCCGCAGGGCTGCGCCGGCGGGACCGCGCTTGGATTCCGTGAGCGGCATCCCGCCGTTGAGGCTTGAGAAAGCGAGTTCCGGATGCACCTCGTAGACCCGCTCCCGCAGCCCGGGCCGCGCCCGCAGCAGCCCGTCCGCCTCGCGGATCCGCGGAAAGATCGCGTTGGCCGGTGGCGAGGGGGCGAAGGGCTGGGTCTCGGGCCGGCGCGACAGGGCGATCGCCGCCGTGTAGTCGGGTGCGTAGACGACGCTGCGGGCCGAGGTCGGGAAGACCGAGGCGCGCCGCGGCCCGAGCAGGGCCCGCACCAGCACCTCGGCTGTGCGGCCGCCGGGCCCGACCCGGTCGGGCAGGCCGATCGGGATGTCGACGGCGACGATCGCCGGCGCCTCGGGCGCGTCGCAGATCGCCTCCAGGCTCGGCAGCACCCGGGCGCGGATCCCGGGGCCGCCGTCGCGCGGCCCGAACACCGCGACCCAGCCGCCCGGGCACCCGTCCACGCCTGCGACCCACGCCATGCGCCGTCTCTCCGCCCGGGGCGGGATCTAGGGCGGGCGAGGCGCGTGTCGCAGGTGAGTGTCGTCGGCTGCCGGATGGGCGCTCACGTTCCCGCTCCACAGGGTCATCCCGGGGCCGCGCAGCGGAACCCGGGATCCCGAACCGCTGACGGTGCAGAACGAAGCGGGACGCTCTCCGCCCAGTTCTGAACTGTCAGCGATTATGGATCCCGGGTGCTCGCCCCGGGATGATCCGGAGGATGTCATTGACCGTGGGTGAGGGAGACCGCCCTCACGCCGCCTTGGCGTAGCGCGCTTCCGCGAGGTCCTGGTGGGCGATCTCCGGCGCCCGGCCGCCGATCAGGTCGGCGAGCAGCCGGCCCGAGCCGCAGGCCATGGTCCAGCCCAGCGTGCCGTGGCCGGTATTGGTGTAGAGGTTGGGATAGGCGGTGGCGCCCACGATCGGGGTGCCGTCCGGGGTCATCGGACGCAGGCCGGTCCAGAACTTCGCCTGAGACACGTCGCCGCCCTGCGGGAAGAGATCGAGGACCGAACGCTCCAGCGTTGCCCGGCGCGGGCCGCGCAGCGCCTGGCTGAAGCCGGCGAGTTCCGCCGTGCCGCCGACCCGGATGCGGTCGCCGAGCCGCGTGATCGCCACCTTGAAGGTCTCGTCCATCACGGTCGAGACCGGGGCGGCCTCCGCGTTCGTGATCGGCAGGGTCAGGGAGTAGCCCTTCACCGGATAGACCGGCAGCTCGATGCCGAGGGGCTTGAGCATCGCCGGGGTGTAGCTGCCCATGGCGGCGACATACGTGTCGGCCGTCAGCACCTCGCCGCCGGCGAGACCCACGCCGGCGATCCGGCCGCCCTCCTGGCGCAGGGACGTGATGGTGGCGCCATAGCGGATCGTCACGCCCATGCGCTCGCAGATCGCGGCGAGGCGCTGCGTGAACAGATGCGCGTCGCCGGTCTCGTCGCCCGGCAGGCGCAGGCCGCCCACGAAGGTGCCCGACACCCGGGCGAGCGCCGGCTCGGCCGCGATGCAGCCCGCCGGGTCCAGCACCTCGTAAGGAACACCGTACTCGTCGAGCACGCCGGTGTCGTCGCCGACATGGTCGAGCTGCTTCTGAGTGCGGAAGAGCTGGAGCGTGCCCTTCTCGCGGTGGTCGTAGGTGATGCCGGTCTCGATGCGCAGGTCGCGCAGCACGTCGCGGCTGTACTCGGCGAGGCGCACCATCCGGCCCTTGTTGCGGCGGTAGGCGTCCTCGGTGCAGTTCGCCAGCATGCGGGCGAGCCAGCCGTAGAGCTTGGGCTCCAGGCTCGGCCACAGCACCAGCGGCCGGTGGCGCATCATCAGCCACTTCATCGCCTTCACGGGGATGCCGGGGGCGGCCCAGGGCGCCGAGTAGCCGGGAGAGACCTGGCCCGCATTGGCGAAGCTGGTCTCGAGGCCCGCGCCCGGCTGGCGGTCGAGCACTGTGACCTCGTGGCCGGCCTTGGCGAGGTAGTAGGCCGAGGTGACGCCGACCACGCCGCCGCCGAGGATCAGAACGCGCATCGCCGCAATACCTTCCGTCGCGCCCTAAGCCTCTTGCAATGCCCGACCCGGCGCCTGGCCGATGGTGGGAGTGTCGCGCAAGGATCGCCGAATTTCTCGCCAGATCGGCGCATGGCCTGCTAGATTATGCTACAATACGCAATGATCTGCGGCGAAACGACAGGAGATTGCGCAGTGGCCGGGCGGGACGAGATCGACGCGCGCATCCTGCGCGTCCTGCGCGGCGACGGCCGCATCAGCAACGCGGATCTCGCCGCCAAGGTCGGGCTGTCGCCCTCGGCCTGCCTGCGCCGCCTGCGGCTCCTCGAACAGAACGGCACCATCCGCGGCTACACCGCCCTGATCGAGGCCGACGAGCGCGAGGTCCACCTCGTGGTGCTGACGCAGATCACCCTGGAGCGGCAGACCGAGGAGTCGCTCAACCGCTTCGAGGCGGCGGTGCGCCGCTGCCCGGAGGTGCGCGACTGCTACCTGATGACCGGCCTGTCCGACTACCTGATGCGGATCGAGGTGTCGGATGCGGGCGACTACGAGCGCCTGCACAAGGAGGTGCTGTCGCGCCTGCCGGGGGTGGCGCGCATCCAGTCGAGCTTCGCGATCCGGACGGTGGTGGGGCGCGGGTAGGAACGCAATCTCTACCCTCAGGACGGGAGCCCCCTTCCCGGATCTCCTTCCGCTGACGCTCCAGTCGTCCGGGAAAGGGGAGAGATGCTGGAACGCTCACGCGAAATACGCCGGCCAGCGCGCCCGGATCTCGTCGCCCAGCGCGATCGACTTCGAGAGATGGTCGCGCACGGCCTCCTGCGCCTCCTCCGGCGTGCCCTCGCTCAGCGCCGCCACGATCCGCCGGTGATCGGCGACGATCTGCTGCGCCTTGCCCTCGACCGGCAGGTGCAGGCGGCGCAGCCGGTCGATGTGGCCGCTGCGGCGGCGGATCAGGTCCCAGAGGTCGGGCACCGCGGCGGCCTCGCACAGGGCGCGGTGGAAGGCCTCGTCGCTGGCGGCCAGCCGCGCGAGGTCGCCCCGGCCGGCGAAGATCTCCTGCTCGGCGACGAAGGCCTGGAGGCGCGCGACCAGGGCCCGGTCGGGGTTTTGGGCCAGGGTGCGCACCACCTCCTGCTCGACGGCCCGGCGCAGGAACTGGGCTTGGCGGGCCCCCGCCAGGTCGATCCGGCTCACCACCGTGGCCGATTGCGGGAAGATGTCGACCAAGCCCTCCTCCTGCAGGCGCAGGAGCGCGTCACGGATCGGGGTGGCGCTGAGGCCGAAGCTCGCCTGCAGCTCGGGGCGAGACAGCACCGTGCCGGGCGCGAGGTCGAGCGAGACGATCTTCTCCCGGATCAGGTCGAAGACCTGCGGTGCGGCGTGGCGCGAGCGGTCGCGGAGGCGCTGCGCGCCGGCGAAGACGGCGTTCATGGCGGTCGTACTCGAAGGCGGACGCGGGAGCCGCCGGAGCGGCCCCATGCGTAAGCCTAGCATGGTCCGTTCCCGGTTGACATACTAATGCATTACCATTTTAGTGAGGGTGTCAGGCCGGCGATCGACAACGGACCGGCCTGCGTCGCCGCTCGAAGAGCGGCATCGGGAGAACGCTCATGATCCAGTCGCCCGCGCGCCGCGCCTTCGCGGCGGGCCTCCTCGCCGCCGGCATGCTCCTGTCCGGCGCAGCCCCGGGCCTGGCGCAGCAGAAGAGCGAGATCGCGATCACGCGCCAGCCCGGCATCATCTACCTGCCGACCCACATCATCGAGAAGCGGGGGCTGATCGAGAAGCACGCCGAGCGCCTCGGCGTGCCGGGCGTGAAGACGAAGTGGCTCACCTTCAGCGGCGGCGGCAGCCAGACCGACGCGCTGCTCGCCGGCGGGGTCGACATCGTCAACACCGGGGTCGGCAACCTGCTGCTGCTCTGGGACCGCACGCGGGGCGGCGTGAAGGGCATCGTGGCGACCTCGGCGCTGCCGCTCCTGCTCGTCAGCCGCGACCCGAAGATCCGGACGATCAAGGACATCGCGCCCGGCGACAAGATCGCGGTGCCGACCGTCAAGGTCTCGACCCAGGCGATCCTGCTGCAGATGGCGGCGGGCGAGATCTGGGGCGCCGACCAGTCGAGCCGCCTCGACGCCAACACGGTGCAGCTCGGCCATCCCGACGCCGCGATCGCGCTCGCCAACCCGACCCACGAGATCAAGACCCACTTCGCGGCGCCGCCGTTCCAGTACGTCGAACTGCGCACCGTGCCGGGGGCGCACATCGTCGCCCGCTCGCCCGACATCATCGGCGGGCCGCTGACGCAGGGCCAGTTCTTCACCACGACCAAGTTCGCCGACGCGAACCCGAAGATCATCCAGGCCGTGCGGGCTGCCTCCGAGGAGGCGCAGGCGCTCATCCGCTCCGACACCCGCCAGGCGGTGGAGATCTACCGCAAGGTCACCGGCGACAAGACCAGCGTCGAGGACCTCCTCAGCTATCTCAAGGAGCCCGGCATGATGGAGTTCAACCTCCAGCCCCAGGGCACGATGCGCTTCGCCGAGCATCTCGGCCGCATCGGCACCCTGCGCACGAAGCCGAAGGCCTGGACCGACTACTACCTGCCGGTCGCCCACGACCTGAGCGGCAGCTGACGCCATCCGAGAAGAGGACACGACATCATGACCGCGCTCCTCGACGTCCGCGGCGTCACGCTGCGCTACAAGACGCCCAACGTGCTGGTCACCGCGACCGAGCGCGTCAGCTTCCAGGTCGACACCTCCGACCGCTTCGTGCTGCTCGGGCCGTCCGGCTGCGGCAAGTCCACCCTGCTCAAGGCGGTGGGCGGCTACCTGCACCCGAGCGAGGGCGAGATCCGCATCAAGGACCGGGTGGTCAAGGAGCCTGGCGCCGACCGGATGATGGTGTTTCAGGAGTTCGACCAGCTCCTGCCCTGGAAGACGGTGCTGGAGAACGTGATGTTCCCGCTCCTCAACGCCCGCAAGATGTCCCGGCGCGAGGCGGAGGAGCGGGCGAAGGCCTACATCGAGAAGGTCAGCCTGACGCGCGCCATCGACAGCTACCCCCACACGCTCTCGGGCGGCATGAAGCAGCGCGTCGCCATCGCCCGCGGCATGGCGATGGAGCCCGACATCCTGCTGATGGACGAGCCCTTCGCGGCCCTCGACGCGCTGACCCGGCGCACCTGCCAGGACGAGCTCCTGCAGCTCTGGAAAGAGACGAAGTTCACGGTGCTGTTCGTCACCCACTCGATCGCCGAGGCGATCAAGATCGGCAACCGCATCCTGCTGCTCTCGCCCCATCCGGGCCGGGTCAAGGCCGAGGTGCGCGACGTCGACCGGGTGTCGTCCCAGGACGGCAGCGCCGGCCAGCTCGAGCAGCAGATCCACGACCTGCTGTTCGCCGACGAGCCCGGCCACCACGATTGAGCGTCGAGCGCCTGAGGACGAGGAGGCAAGCCATGACCGCCACCATGCCGGCCCGCATCATCATGAGCGAGGCGGCGCCCGCCGCCGACGGCGCGGTCGAGCGCCAGCTCGGCACCGCCGAGATCCTGTGGAACAGCGGCTTCGTGCGCAAGACCGCGATCATCATCGTGCTGGCGCTGATCTGGGAGGTCTACGCCCGGATCCTCGACAATCCGCTGCTGTTCCCGACCTTCTCCGACACCGTCACGACGCTCTACCAGCAGACCCTCGACGGCACGATCCCGAACCGCGCCTTCTCGTCGCTCAAGGTTCTGCTGATGGGCTACGTCGCCGGCATCGCGCTCGCCGCGACGCTGACGATGCTGGCGATCTCGACCCGCATCGGCACCGACTTCCTCGAGACGATGACGGCGATGTTCAACCCGCTGCCGGCGATCGCGCTCCTGCCGCTGGCGCTGATCTGGTTCGGCCTCGGCAACGGCAGCCTCGTCTTCGTGCTGGTCCACTCGGTGCTGTGGGCGGTGGCGCTCAACACTCATTCGGGCTTCCGCGGCGTCTCGAACACGCTCCGGATGGTCGGGCGCAACTACGGCCTCAAGGGCCTGCCCTACGTCACCAAGATCCTGATCCCGGCGGCGTTCCCCTCGATCCTCACCGGCCTCAAGATCGGCTGGGCCTTCGCCTGGCGCACGCTGATCGCGGCGGAGCTGGTCTTCGGCGTGTCCTCGGGGGCGGGCGGCCTCGGCTGGTTCATCTTCGAGAACCGCAACCTCCTCGACATCCCGGCGGTGTTCGCGGGTCTCCTCACGGTCATCATCATCGGTCTCGTGGTCGAGAACCTGATCTTCCGCACGGTCGAGCGGCGCACGGTGCAGAAGTGGGGGCTGCAGCACTGACCTGACACCCTCCCACGCAGGGGACAGGACCCGTCCGGGAGGAGGAAGGCGCGGGTCTCCCCTCTCCCCGCGTGCGGGGAGAGGCTTGAGCACCTCTTGTCGGGTGCTCAAGGAGCCCGCAGGGCGAGGGTGAGGGGGTGTTTCCGAAGAGGCTCGCTCGTCGAGCCCCCCTCACCCTCGCTTCGGCCTCGCCTCCGCTCGCTGCGTCCCTTGAACAGGGACACAGCCCTCTCCCCGCCCGCGGGGAGAGGAGAGACCCGCGCTTTTCCTTGCACCCGAGGCTCACTCGGCCAGCCCTGCGCCGAGGGGGGCAGGGAGCAGCGGACGGGCGGAGGGGCCCGACATTAGAAGCAACGATAGACAACAGGAGCCCGAACCATGGCCCACGATCCGCTCCCCCCGCCCGAACTCGAGCCCGGCGACATTCCCGACGGCCCGCAGGTCGTGCGCCGCGAGCCCTCCTCCCTGCGCTCGGCGCGCTGGTTCGGGCCGGCGGACCTGCGCTCCTTCGGGCACCGCTCCCGGGCGATGCAGATGGGCTACGCCCCCGAGGAGTGGACCGGCAAGCCGGTCATCGCGATCCTCAACACCTGGTCCGACCTCCAGCCCTGCCACGCCCACTTCAAGCACCGCGTCGACGACGTGAAGCGCGGGATCCTGATGGCGGGGGGCTTCCCGGTCGAGTTGCCGGCGATCTCGGTCTCCGAGAGCTTCGTCAAGCCGACCACCATGCTCTACCGCAACATGCTGGCGATGGAGACCGAGGAGCTTCTGCGCTCCCACCCGGTCGACGGCGCGGTGCTGATGGGCGGCTGCGACAAGTCCACGCCAGGCCTGCTCCTCGGCGCGACCAGCATGAACCTGCCGGCGATCTACATCCCGGCCGGGCCGATGCTGCGCGGCAACTGGCAGGGCAAGGTGCTGGGCTCCGGCTCCGACAGCTGGAAGTACTGGGACGAGCTGCGCGCCGGCAAGATCACCGACCAGGACTGGCTCGGGATCGAGGGCGGCATCGCCCGCTCCTACGGCACCTGCATGACCATGGGCACCGCCTCGACGATGACGGCGATCGCGGAGGCCGTCGGCATGGTGCTGCCCGGCGGCTCGTCGATCCCCGCGGCCGATGCCGGCCACATCCGGCTGTGCTCGGAATCCGGCCGGCGCATCGTCGACATGGTGTGGGAGGACCTGACGCCCCAGCGGATCCAGACCCGCGAGGCCTACGAGAACGCCATCGCGGTGGCGATGGCGATGGGCTGCTCGACCAACGCGATCATCCACCTGATCGCCATGGCGCGCCGGGCCGGCCACGCCATCGGCCTCGACGACTTCGAGCGCTACAGCCGCAAGGTGCCGGTGATCGGCAACGTGCGGCCCAGCGGCAACGCCTACCTGATGGAGGATTTCTTCTACGCCGGCGGCATCCGGGCGCTGATGAACGAGATCCGCGAGCACCTGCACCTCGACTGCCTGACGGTGAGCGGGCAGACGCTGGGCGAGGCGATCGAGGGCGCGAAGGTCTACAACGCCGACGTGATCCGGCCGCTGTCGAACCCGGTCTACGGCCAGGGCTCACTCGCGGTGCTGAAGGGCAACCTCGCGCCGAGCGGCTGCGTCATCAAGCCGGCGGCGATGGACCAGCGCTTCCTCAAGCATTCCGGCCCGGCGCTCGTCTTCGACGACTACCCGTCGCTGAAGAGCGCGATCGACGACGAGAACCTGGACGTGACCGCCGACCACGTGCTGGTGCTGCGCAATGCCGGGCCGCAAGGGGGGCCGGGCATGCCCGAATGGGGCATGCTGCCGATGCCGAAGAAGCTCCTCAAGGAGGGGCACCGCGACATGCTGCGCCTCTCCGACGCGCGGATGAGCGGCACCAGCTACGGCGCCTGTGTGCTCCACGTCGCGCCCGAATCCTTCATCGGCGGCCCGCTGGCGCTGCTGCGCACCGGCGACATCGTCAGCATCGACGTCGAGGCCCGCTCGATCCGCATGGAGGTGTCGGACGAGGAGCTGGAGCGCCGGCGCGCCGCCTGGACCCCTCCGGCGCCCCGCTACGAGCGCGGTTACGGCGTGATGTTCTCGCGCCACATCCAGCAGGCGGACGAGGGCTGCGACTTCGACTTCCTGCGCACCGAGTACGGCGCCCCGGTGCCCGAGCCGGCGATCTACTGATAGGGCTCCGGACGGATCGTCCGGAGCCCCACGATGACACGCCCGACAGGAACCGCCGCCGCGGTCGGCCGCTCGCTGCGGATCTATCGTGGGCCGGCGGCGCCCACGGCCGCGATGGACGCGCTCTACCGGCGCTTCGTGCGGCCCGGCGACCTGGTGTTCGACGTCGGCGCCCATGTGGGCGACCGGGTGGCGGCCTTCCGCCGCCTCGGCGCCCGGGTCGTCGCCCTCGAGCCGCAGCCTGGGCCGGCACGGGCGCTGCGCCTGCTCCACGGCTGCGACCCCGGCGTGACCCTCGTCGCGGCGGCGGCAAGCGACCGCGAGGGCGAGGTCGTGCTCCACCTCAACCGGGCGAACCCGACCGTGTCCTCGGCCTCCGCCGGCTTCATCGCGGCGGCGTGCGGCGCGCCGGGCTGGGAGGGGCAGGTCTGGGACGACCGGCTGACGGTGCCGGCCACCACCCTCGACCGGCTGGTGGCGGCGCACGGGCGCCCGGCCTTCGCGAAGATCGACGTCGAGGGCTTCGAGGATCGGGTGCTGGCGGGATTGTCGGCGCCGCTGCCGGCCCTGTCCTTCGAGTTCACCACCATCGCCCGGGACGTCGCCCTGCGCTGCCTCGACCGGCTCGCGGCGCTCGGGCCGTACGGCTTCGACGTGGCGCTCGGCGAGAGCCAGACCCTGAGCTTCGGCCGCTTCGTCGGCCGGGAGGAGATGGCGGCCTGCGTGACGGGGTTGCCGCAGGCGGCGAATTCGGGGGATGTCTACGCGGTCGCCCTCTAAGCCGACCCACGTCACCGGAAACCGTGCCGCGCCTTACGATGTCGAAGACCACCCGGGCCACCCAGGCCCTCTCCCGCGCCGCCATCACCCACAGCGTCCACGCCTACGACTACGATCCGGAGGCGACCCGCATCGGCCTCCAGGCTGCCGAGGCGATGGGCGTGCCGCCGGGCGAGGTGTTCAAGACCCTGATGGCGACCGTCGACGGCAAGCCGGTCTGCGTGCTGGTGCCCTCCGACCGGGAGGTCTCGCTCAAGCGGCTCGCCGCCGCCTTCGCGGGCAAGTCCGCCGCGATGATGCGCCCGGCCGAGGCCGAGCGGCTCACCGGCTACCACGTCGGCGGCATCAGCCCGCTCGGCCAGAAGCGGGCGGTGCCGACGCTGGTCGATTCCGCCGCCCTCGCCCTCCCGGAGATCTTCGTCAACGGCGGCCAGCGCGGGTTGCAGCTGCGCCTCAAGCCCGCCGATCTCGTGCGCGTGCTCCAGGCGCGCACCGAGGCCGTGACCTGATCGGAAACGCTCCGTTAACCACGATCCGCCAAGGCTTGAGCCATGGTCGGGCGATGGGGCGGTCGGATGGGTAACGGCGTGAGGCTCGTGGCGGGCGTCCTCGCCCTCGGCCTCGCAGGGCCGGTGGGAGCCGCCGACATGCCGGAGCCGGGCCTCTGGCCGGATCCGCGTCCCGCGCCCGGCTACGCCCCGGCGCCCCGCTACTTCCCCCGCGGCGACAGCGACGCCTCGCCCGCCACCCGGGCCCGGATCGCCTGCCCGCCGGGCCAGGGCTTCGTGCCCACCAACGCACCGGGCGACCCGACCTATGTCGGCTCACCCTACGGGCTCGGCAAGCCGAGCTACTACGGCTTCCCGCCCCCGCGCGGCATCGACGACCCGTACGGCCGGCGGCTGGTCAGGGGGTGCCTGTAGGCGGTCCGCCCGGCCGCGGCGCCATGCGCGCCCGGGTCTCGGCGTCCAGCACGGCCCGGATCGCCGCGGTCAGCGGGTGCCGGCCGGTGTGCGTCGCGCCGTAGACGAGGTTGAAGGAATAGTCGAAGCCCGGAGGGTTGAGGCCCTGGTTGTGCTGGAGGATCGTCTCCAGCTTGTCGAATCCCTTGGCCAGGATCGCCTCCGGCGAGGTGCCGGCCTCGTACTCCTCCCACAGCCCCACGATCTCGTCCCGGCGCGCCGGCGGCAGCGGCGCAATGAGCGCCAGGAGGTCGCGCCGCTCCTGCGCGGCCTTGTCCGTCGCCCGGGGATCGGTCGCCGGGATGTCGCCGCCCACCGCCTCGGCGAGGTCGTGGACGAGGCACATCTTGAACAGCTTCAGCGCGTCGACCCCGTCGAGGCCGTCCGCCAGGACCATCACCATCAGGCACAGCCGCCAAGTGTGCTCGGCGGTGCTCTCCTGCCGGCCGGACGCGGCGTAGCCGCTGCGCAGGGTGCTCTTGAGCGCCTCCGCCCGCCGCAGGAAGTCGAGGGTGCCGTCGAGGGTGCCGGCGAGGTCGTCCGGGGTCACGGTCAGGATCCTCCTCGCTCAGCGCCGCCTCGACCGCCGCGAGGACCAGCCCGACGTCGTCCTCGGGCAGGCTCGGCCGCGCGGTCGCCGTGCACGATTCGGCTCCGCAGATCAATCGGGGCCGCCCAGGCCCGATCCGGCCGTTCGTCGCGGGAGCACGAGGCGTCCGTCGCGCGGAGTCGCACCCGGGCCGTCTGCCCGACCGTGTCCCGCCCCTGCGCCGTCGAGGCTGCCCTTGCCGGGAGCGACGGAGGAATGTCGCTGCTGTAGAGCGCGGGCGGATGGAGCACATCTGTTCAGGCCCATGGCGATCCGATGCCGAATCGCCCCATCTCGCCAAAGGGTAGGACAATTCTGGGTAAGTCCTCGCGCATGTCAGGGGACCCTGGCGCCGCGTCCGAGGTGGGGCGAACCCGGCCGGACCGATCCCACGTCTTGGCGCAAAGGCGCCCTGGCGTGCGCGACCGGCCGTGATTAGGGTCCCGCCCGGTTCGAAGACCGGAGCGCCCCCGATGACCTCATCCCCCTCCCCTGCCGGCACCGTCATCCGGCTCGGCGACGTGGCCGCTTTACGGGCGCAGGTGCGCGCCTGGCGGGCCGCCCGGGAGGCCGTGGCGCTGGTGCCGACCATGGGGGCGCTGCACGAGGGGCACCTCGCCCTGGTGCGGCAGGCGCAGGTGAGCTGCCGGCGGGTCGTGGTCAGCATCTTCGTCAACCCGACGCAGTTCGGCCCGAACGAGGACTTCTCCCGCTACCCGCGCGACCTGGAGGCCGACATCGCCCTGCTGGCGCAGGCCGGCGCCGACGCCGCCTTCCTGCCCGACGTGGCGGCCATGTACCCGCCGGGCTTCGCCACCACCGTGACGGTGACCGGGCTGACGGAGGTCCTGTGCGGTCCCTTGCGTCCCGGGCACTTCGCCGGCGTCGCCACCGTGGTGACGAAGCTGCTGCTGCAATGCCTGCCGGACCGGGCGATGTTCGGCGAGAAGGATTTCCAGCAGCTCCAGGTGGTCCGGCGCGCGACGCGCGACCTCGACGTGCCGGTCGTGATCGAGGGCGTGCCGACCCTGCGGGAGGCCGACGGCCTCGCCCTGTCGTCGCGCAACCGCTACCTCTCGGCCGAGGAGCGACGGGCTGCGCCGGCGATGGTCGCCGTCCTGCGGCAGGTGGCGGAGGCCGTGCGCGGCGGTGCGCCGACCGCCCCCGCCCTGGCCGAGGGCCGCGCGAGCCTGGAGGCGGCCGGCTTCGGCCCGGTGCAGTACCTCTCGGTCAACGACGCCGAGACCCTGGCGCCCCTCGAGCGGGTCGAGGGCCCGGCCCGGGTGCTGGCGGCGGCCTATCTCGGCCGCACGCGCCTCATCGACAACGTCGCGGTCTGAGGACCGCGACGCGGGACCGGCCCCGCACGGGACGGTCAGTCCCGCTCGGGACGATTTAGTCCCGCACGGGACGGTCAGTCCCGCAGGAGCTCGTTGATGCCGGTCTTCGCCCGGGTGCCGGCATCGACGCGCTTGACGATGACGGCGCAGTACAGCGACGGGCCGGGCGTGCCGTCTGGCAGCGCCTTGCCGGGCTGGGTCCCCGACACCACCACCGAGTAGGGCGGCACGCGGCCGTAGGAGACCTCGCCGGTCGCCCGGTCGATGATCTTGGTCGAGGCGCCGATATAGACGCCCATCGACAGCACGCTGCCCTCGCCGACGATCACGCCCTCGGCCACCTCGGCGCGGGCACCGATGAAGCAGTTGTCCTCGATGATGACCGGGTTGGCCTGCAGCGGCTCGAGAACGCCGGCGATGCCGGCGCCGCCGGAGATGTGGCAGTTCTTCCCCACCTGCGCGCAGGAGCCAATCGTGGCCCAGGTGTCGACCATCGTGCCCTCGCCCACGTAGGCGCCGAGGTTGACGAAGGAGGGCATCAGCACCGCGCCGGCGGCGATGTGGGCGCCCCGGCGCACCACCGCGCCCGGCACCGCCCGGAAGCCGGCGGCGCGGAAGCGCGCGGCGTCCCACCCCTCGAACTTCGACGGTACCTTGTCCCACCAGGCCGCGCCGCCGGGGCCGCCGGGAATCACCGCCATGTCGTTGAGGCGGAAGGAGAGCAGAACCGCCTTCTTGAGCCACTGGTTGACGTGCCAGTCCTGGCCGTCGGCCTTCTCGGCGACGCGCGCCTCGCCCGAATCGAGGAGCGCCAGGGCGGCGTCGACGGCCTCGCGCACCGGCCCGCGCGTGTCGGCGCCGACATTCGCGCGGTCCTCCCAGGCGGCTTCGATGGTCCGGGCGAGATCGGCGTGCGACATGGGAGTCAGGTCCAAGACGGGAGGCTTCGGGTCGTGCCCCTCTATCAAAGGCCCGCCCGCGATCAAAGGCCTGCCCGTGCTGTCACCTCGGCTCGGCGGCGCGGCTGCCGGCGAAAGCCTGGGTCAGGGCCGTGAGCTCGTCGGCGAGCGCGTCGTGAATCACCGCCGCGGCGTCGGGAAACACCTCGAGCACCCGGCGCATCACCGCCTGGGTGATCACCATGACCTCCACCGGGGCGGCGCCCGCCCGGGCGGTGGTCGGCCGCTCGAGGGTGAGGAACAGGGCGGTCTGGCCGATCAGCGCCGAGGGGCCGGCCTCGACCGGGACGCCGCTGGGGCCGCGGGGCTCCAGCACCACCGTGCCGCGGGTGACCACGAAGCCGCCCTCGGCCGCCTCGCCGCGGGAGAACAGCACGGCGCCCGGCTCCAGCCGCCGTCGCTCGGCCGCGAACGAGATCAGCCGGAGAGCGTCCCGGTTCATCAATCCGAAGAGCGGCGCGGCGGCCAGAATCGCGATGTCGTCGTCGAGCGCCAACGGCCTCGCTCTCCCCTGCCGCGCCTGCGCAGTCTTCCGCATCCGGGCGGCCCGGCCAAGCTCTAGCCGATCCGGCGGGCCCGCACCAAGCGCGAAGCTCAACCCTTCCGGTGATGTGTCAGGCGACCTGCGTGGCCGTCGTGCCGCCCGGGTGCGCCACCACGCGGTTGCGACCCTGGCGCTTGGCCTCGTAGAGGGCCGCGTCGGCGGCCGAGAAGCACTCACCGCCGGTCTCGCCCGCCACCGCCTCGGCGACGCCGAGGCTCAGGGTCACGATCCCGCTCTCGTTGCCGGTGTGCGGGATCCGCAGCCGCGCCACCGCGTGGCGGATGCGCTCGGCCCGGGCGACGGCTTCCGGGCCAGAGGCGCCGGGCAGCAGCACGGCGAATTCCTCGCCGCCGATTCGGCAGGCGACCTCGAGCGGGCTCCGGACCTGGCGCTGCAGCACGCGGGCGACGGCGCGCAGCACCTCGTCTCCGGCGAGGTGCCCATAGGTGTCGTTGTAGCGCTTGAACCGGTCGGCATCGAGCAGGACGAGGCAGAACGGCGTCGCGGTCTGCTGCGACCACTCGCGCGCCCGCGCGAAGGCCTCGTCGAAGTGGCGCCGGTTCGGCAGGCCGGTGAGCCCGTCGGTGTTGGCGAGGCGGGCGAGGTCGCGGTTGGCCGCGAGCGCCTGCTCCTCGGCCCGTCCGCGCCGCTCGAGCTCGCGCTGGAGCAGCAGGGTCAGCCCCACCATGCCGCCGCACAAAACCGCCACCAGGGCGACGACCGCGGCGGCCTTCGGCCGCCACAGCGCCGCGATCGCATCGGTCGGCACCATCACCGTCGCGACCAGGGGATGGTCGCCGATCCGGCTGTAGGTGAACAATCCCTCGATCGCCTCGGTGTAGCCGGTTGCGACGAACTGGCCCGAATGATGCTCGAAGAAGCGCGGGAAGTGCGCCGCCTCCATCAGGCTGCGGCCGATCACGCCCTCCTGCATCGGGCTGCGGACCAGGATCTCCCCGCTCTCACGGAAGAACGCGATGCGGCTCCGCTCGCCGATGCTGAGCCGGCCGAACAGGGCGTTGAAGTAGGCGACGTCGATCGTGCCGACGACGACGCCGGCGAACGCCCCGTCCGCATAGGCGAGGCGGCGGCTGAGCGGGATCACCCAGCGCCCGTCCGACTCCACGCGGAGCGGCTTGCCGATGTAGAGGCCGGCATCCTCCCGCTGCTTGTGGACCAGGAAGAAATCGGCGTCGGGAAAGCGCAGCGGCCGGGGCACCACGGCGGTCGAGTCGGCGAAGGCCTGGCCCTGCGGATCGAGGGCCAGGATGGCCCCGAGTCCGCTGGCGGTGGCGGCGCGGTCGAACAGGACGAGCTGGCGCAGGTTCGGCGCGATCCCGTCGGCCTCCGGATCGCGCAGGCCCTCGCCCACGGCCCGGAGCGACAGGTCGTAGAGCTCGATGTTGCGGTCGACCATGTGCTCGACCGCCTCCAGCAGGTTCTGCGACACCCCGCCCACCTGGTCCCAGGCGCTCCGGCGCATCTGCATGACCATGATGGTGGAGGCGGCCCCGATCACCAGGGTGGCGGCGATGATCGACCCGGCCAGCGTGCGGGACGCGGCGGAGCGCCGCCTGCGGGGTCGAGGATGCATCGGAGCTCCGGTCGCAGTGCCTGCGATCCTCCCTCTAGGACGCGGAGCCTAAAGATTGGGTTGCTCCGAAGGGACGACAGGAGCCTTTTCCCAACGGTGGTCCAAGGGTGGGCGGCGGGCGCCGTTTGAGGATACGGTCCGGACCGAAAGCTGGCCGCAGGAGGGACCCCGATGAGCCTCGTACCGATGCCGCGCGCGCCGCGGGCCCTGCCGGGCGCGCCGCGATGATCGCCCCCGCCCTCCGCGACGAGATCGCCCGCCGCTACGGCACGCCCGCGATCGTCATCGACCTCGACCGGGTGGCCCGCAACATCGCGCGGCTGCAGGCCGCCTGCGACGCGGCCGGCGTCGCCAACCGCCCGCACATCAAGACGCACAAGAGCCCGGTCCTCGCCCGGATGCAGATCGAGGCCGGCGCTCGCGGCGTCACCTGCCAGAAGCTCGGCGAGGCCGAGGTGATGGCGCGGGCGGGGATCGACGACATCCTGGTGAGCTACAACCTCATCGGCTCGCACGCCGTCGGGCGCCTCGGCCACCTCCTGCGGGAGAGCCCGGCCCGGATCACCGTGGCGGCGGACAACCCGGTGACGGTGGCGGGCCTGGCCGAGGCCGCCGCCGCGGGCGGGCGCCGCCTCGACGTGGTGGTGGAATGCGACACCGGCCGCAAGCGCGCCGGAGTCGAGACGCCGGGCGAGGCGGTGGCGCTCGCCCGCGACATCGCCGCCCGGCCCGGCCTCGCCTTCGCGGGCCTGCTGCTCTACCCGCCGGCCGGCGGCGTCGCGGCCGCGCAGGCCTTCCTCGACGCGGCCCAGGCCGGCCTCGCGGCGCACGGCCTGCAGGCCCGCATCGTCTCGACTGGCGGCACACCGAACCTGCCGGAGATCGGGCAGGTCCGCGGCACCACCGAGCACCGGGCCGGCACCGTGATCTTCAACGACCGCATGATGATGGCGGCGGGCGTCGCCGCCCTGGAGGAGTGCGCCCTCGCGGTGCTCACCCGGGTGGTGAGCCGGGCGGGCGAGGCGCGCGGCATCCTGGATGCCGGCTCCAAGACGCTGACCAGCGACACCGGCGGCGGCCTCGACGGGTTCGGGCTGCTGCCCGACCATCCGGGCGCCCGCATCGCCGGCTTCGCCGAGGAGCACGGCTTCCTCGATCTCGCGGCCTGCGCCGACAGGCCCCCGGTCGGCACCCTGGTGGAGGTGGTGCCCAACCACGTCTGCGTCGTCGTCAACATGGTGGACGCGTTCGTGGCCGTGCGCGACGGCGCCGTCGTCGGCACGATCCCGATCGAGGCCCGCGGGCTGATCACCTGAAGGCGGGCGAAGCGCCTGTCGCGCCCGGGCGGCTGAGCAGGCGTGCGGCGGCGAGACCGCTTCAGGGCAGCAGCTTGTAGCCGCCGCCCTCGGTCACCAGGATCGAGGCGGTGGCGGGGTTGGGCTCGATCTTCTGGCGCAGGCGGTAGATGTGGGTCTCGAGCGTGTGCGTCGTCACCTGGGCGTTGTAACCCCAGACCTCGGCGAGCAGCGTGTCGCGGCCCACCACCTGCCGCCCGGCCCGATAGAGGAAGCGCAGGATCGCCGTCTCCTTCTCGGTGAGCTTCAGCTTCGAGCCGCGCTCGCCGACGAGGAGCTTGGCCCCCGGCCGGAAGGTGTAGGGCCCGATCTGAAACACCGCGTCCTCGCTCGCCTCGTACTGGCGCAGCTGGGCCCGGATGCGGGCGAGCAGCACCGCGAGCTTGAACGGCTTCGTCACGTAGTCGTTGGCGCCGGCGTCCAGCCCCATCACCGTGTCGGTGTCCGAGGTCTGGCCCGTCAGCATGATGACCGGGCCGCGAAAGCCGCCCTGGCGCATCTGCCGCACGGCCTCGCGCCCGTCGAGGTCGGGCAGCCCGACATCCATCACCACGAGATCGACCCGCTCGGCCGCGACCCGGTCCATCGCCTCCTGCGCGGTCTCCGCGGTGACGACGTCGAAGGCATCCGAGAGGGCGAGCTGCTCGGTCAGCGTGTCGCGCAGGGTCGGATCGTCGTCGACGACGAGCAGGCGGTGGGCGTTCGACATCGAACCGGCACTCTCGAGGAAAACGGGCGGCCGCCGGAGAGGTGCGTCCCGCCGGCCGCCGCCCGGGCGGGCGACGATCCGGGCGGACCGCAGCCTGGCAGCGTGCGGAGGCAGAGTAGCGGAGCGTCCCGCCGCGGCAAGGGCCGCGCCCGGGCCTGTCCACGGCGCCGGCCTCACGGACGGGGCGGCAGCGGGCCCTCGGGCCGGGGTGGAACCTGGCGCAGGTTGGTCGGAGCGGAGAGCGGTGGGCGCGCGACCGCCACCGGGCAGGCCTGGAGCCACAGATAGGCCCGGAGCGCCAGCCACGCATCCTCGAGGGCGCCGTGGCGTGTGCCGGCCCGGGCGAGGCCGATGCGCCGGCACACCGCGTCGAGGGCCGCCCGGCCCTTCTCGCCCCGGCGTCGATACGCCTCCATGGTGCAGTAGACCCTGGCGGCGACCGGCGGCAGGCCCGCCGCGTGAAGCTCGCGGCGGAGGAAGCCGAGGTCGAAGGCGGCGTTGTGGGCGACGACGAGGTCGGCCCCGGCGAGCACGGCCGCGAGGGTGCCGGCGTGGATCCCGGCCGGATCTTGGTGGCGCAGCAGCCAGTCGTCGTAGCCATGCACCGCCTCGGCCCGCGGATGGCTCGCGCGGCCGGGGTCGAAGATCAGGTGATGGCAGGCGACCTCCGGCAGGCCGGCGGCCAGGGAGGCGGTGTCGAGCGCCACGGCGCCGAAGCTCACCATCCGGTCGGTCTCGGCCAGCCCGGTCGTCTCGACGTCGATGGCGACGAGGCGCGACGGCAGCCAGCCGAGCCAGTCCGGCGCGGCGTCGGTGAGGATCGGGGTCGGCTCGGGCATCGTCGGAGCGGCTGTTGGAGGGGATCCGGCATTGTCCGCGGGACGGGGCGCCCTGTCACCCCGGGGCGGTCGCGACGGCCCTGGAGCCCGTCGCCTCCGCACCGTAGAGAGGAGCGATGAAGCGCATCACCCTTTCCCGGCTGCGGGTCCGCCCCGATCCCCTCGACCGCAGCCGCGGCACCCTGATCGCCGGCCTGGTCCTGATTCCCTGCGCCCTCGGGAAGGGCGGCCAGACCCGGGTGAAGCGCGAGGGCGACGGCGCCTCGCCCCGCGGCAGCTTCCGCCTGCGCGGCGGCTTCTACCGGCCCGACCGCCTCGGGCGCCGGCCCGC
>NZ_LABY01000379.1 GCF_001043975.1 Methylobacterium variabile | reverse complement strand
GGCCCAGCCGGTGATGCCCGGCCGCACGTTGTGGCGGCGGGCGTAGAGGGCGATGCGGCGCTCGAAGCTGCGGTCGTGCGCGACCGCGTGCGGCCGCGGGCCGACGAGCGACATGTCGCCCCGGATCACGTTGAGGAGCTGGGGCAGTTCGTCGAGGTTGGTGCGGCGCAGGATGCGGCCGATCCGGGTGATGCGGTCGTCGCCACGGGTCGCCTGGCGGAAGGCGGCGCCGGCATCGCTGCGCATGCTGCGGAACTTGAACACCCAGAACGCCTCCTGGTTGAAGCCGTAGCGCTTCTGGCGAAAGAGGCTCGGGCCCGGGCTGTCGAGGCGGATCAGGATCGCGATCAGGAGCAGCACGGGCGAGAGCGCCAGGAGGGCGAGGGAGGCCACGACAAGGTCGAAGGCGCGCTTGGAGGCGATCTCGAAGGCAGTGAGCGGCGCGCGCCCGACATTGATCCCGGTCAGCAGCCCGACCCGCCCGAGGCGGACGTCGCTGAAGCGGTCCATGACCCGGCCCGGTCGCAGGTGGAGGGCGACCGGCACCCGCAGGAACGCGTCGACGCAGGCCTCGAGATCCTCGACCTCGGCCCAGGGCACCAGCACGAAGACGTCGTCCGGCCGCAGGAAGCGGACCACCGACACGCTGAGGTCGAGATCCTCGGCGAGCTGGCTCCGGCGCGCCGCCGGGTCGGTCCCCGGTGCGGCGGAGCGCAGGGTGCTGACGCCGATCACCCGCAACCCGAGGGCCGCGGTGTCGTGGGTGGCATAGAAGCTCGCGACGTCCTCCTCGTAGCCGATCAGGTGGATGCGGCGGGCGGAATCCGACCGGGGCGTGATCAGCCGGCGCACCAGCGCCACGGTGAGGAACCGGGTGGCGACCAGGGCCGGCAGGCCGGTCACGAAGGTCGCCACCGCCGCGGCCCGGGAATGGTCCCCGGTCGTCTTGCTGAGGAAGCCGAGGACCAGCACCACCGCCCAGGCGGCGAGCCACAGGCTCGTGACCCGGCGCAGGTGTGGCGCGCGGGCGAGGTAGTTCTCGATGCTGTACTCGCCCCGGGCGATGTTCGGCAGCACCACGAACAGGCCGAGGAACAGCCCGACGGCGAGGGAGGGACCGAGGTCGGGCTGCCGCTCGTAGGTGACGAGATGGTAGGTCAGCTCGCAGGCGAGACCCGCGAGCGCGACCGCGGCGAGTTCGGCGAGGGCCGCCCCGCCCGCGATGGCAATGCGCAGGACGGCCCGGCCGCGACGCGGCAGGAGCGCGTTCCAGACCGCCCGCGCCTCGGACGAGGCGAGGTTGGCGGTACCGCTCTCGGAGAACCGTTCGTGTCGCATGGCGAGAGGTCCCGTGGCTCCGTTGTGCCGGGCTGGTACGGACCGGGCGGATGGCGTGCCGTTTCCGCACGTCTCCCGGGCCGCGACCGGCTGGTTGCCCGGAAGGCAGCAAGCCCGGGACCGGCGGCATCCCAGCTCTGCGGCGGACGGCGGGACGCCGGCGCCGGGCGGGTGTATGGGAGGCTGGCCGTCCCCCCGGATGCGACGAGGGAGCGGCGGGAGACGGCCGACCGTGAGGCCGCCCAGGGGGGAGCGACCCGAGCGATGGATGCGCGTGCGAGCGAGGGCGGCGTGGCCGTGGAGGCGTCTGTCAGCGGACCACCGCAGACGGAGCCGGTCGCCCGGACGGTGCTACCGGCCGCCGCGGCGGCAGGGCCGGCGGCGGTGGTGCTCGGAGGCCTCAGCCTCTCGCACCTCCTCAACGACATGATCCAGTCGCTGCTGCCGGCGATCTACCCCCTGCTGAAGCAGGCCTATAGCCTGGATTTCGGCCAGATCGGGCTCCTGACCCTGGCCTTCCAGCTCACCGCCTCGCTGCTGCAGCCGGTGGTCGGCCTGTTCACCGACCGGCGGCCGATGCCGTTCTCCCTCGCCACCGGGATGCTGCTCTCGCTCTGCGGCCTGCTGCTGCTGGCGAGCGCCGGCTCCTACGGCCTGCTGGTCCTGGCTGCCTGCCTGGTCGGCCTCGGCTCGGCGATCTTCCACCCGGAAGCCTCGCGGGTGGCCCGCCTCGCCTCCGGCGGGCGCTACGGCCTGGCGCAGTCGGTGTTCCAGGTCGGCGGCAATGCCGGCTCGGCGATGGGCCCGCTGCTCGCCGCCTTCATCGTGGTGCCGCTCGGGCAGGGCAGCGTCGCGCTGTTTGCGGTCGCGGCGCTCGCCGGGTTCGTGGTGCTGAGCCTCGTCGGGCGCTGGTACCGGGACCGCCTCGCCTCGGGCGTCGCCCGCGGCCGCAAGGGCGGGGCGGGCGGGCGCGCCCTGCCGCGCAGCAAGGTGGTGGCCACCATCGCGGTGCTGCTGGTTCTGATCTTCTCCAAGTATTTCTACATGGCGAGCCTGAGCTCGTACTTCACCTTCTACCTGATCCACCGTTTCGGCGTGTCGGTGCAGCAGTCGCAGCTCTACCTGTTCGTGTTCCTGGGCGCGGTGGCGGCCGGGACGGTGGCGGGCGGCCCGATCGGCGACCGGTTCGGCCGCAAGGTGGTGATCTGGGGCTCGATCCTCGGCGTCCTGCCGTTCACCCTGGCGCTGCCCCACGCCAACCTGTTCTGGACGGTGGTGCTGACCGTGCCGATCGGCATGATCCTGGCCTCGGCGATGCCGGCGATCCTGGTCTACGCCCAGGAACTGCTGCCCGGGCGGGTCGGCCTGGTGGGCGGCCTCTTCTTCGGCTTCGCCTTCGGGATGGGCGGCCTCGGCGCCGCGGTGCTGGGCGAGCTCGCCGATCACACCAGCATCGAGTTCGTCTACGGCGTCTGCGCCTTCCTGCCCGCCGTCGGCCTGCTGGCGGCCTTCCTGCCGCGGCTCGACCCGCCCCAGGCGGCCTGAGGCGGGCCCCGGCGGCCCGCCCGACGCCGCAGGGCCGCGCGCTCGCGCCTCAGCCGGCGCGGGCGGCGTCCCGATCGCCTTCCTGGTCCCGGGCGACGGTCTGGATCGCCTCGAAGCCCTCGAATTGCGGGTGGCCGAGGTAGAGCGGACGGGTGCCCGGAGCGCGGCTATGCGCCTTGCGGAACTGCTCGGAGCGGGTCCAGGCCTCGAAATCCGCCCGCGAGGCCCACACGGTGTGCGAGGCGTAGAGCACGTGATCCTCGGCGTCCGGCCCGCGCAGCAGGTGGAACTCGACGAAGCCCTGCATCTCGCCCAGATGGCTGTCGCGCCCGAGCCAGACCTGCTCGAAGTCCTGGGTGGCGTCCTTGTAGACCTTGAACCGGTTCATGGCGATGAACATGGCGGGCATCCTTCCGGCGTGCTGAGGGCTGGCCGAGGAGATGGGCACCGCGCCGCCATCGGCAAGGTGACCTCGCGGGACGGTGGCGGAACCACCGGACGGCGAACTGAGCGGGTGGCGCAACTCAGTATTTTTTTCACCTTTGTTCCCTTGGGGAATTCGCTCGGAGCGTGTAGACGTGCGTGGGGTTGCATGGCAGACCCGCATCCGCGCCGTCAGCCTGGCGGCAGGACGGCGCGGCGGGTGGGATCGGGTGGCCCGCAATGTGCGTCGGCCAGCCCGAACTTCCCGGCGAGGCGGTACTCCGTTCCGGAATGGAGCGGCATCGGCCTCGGCGGGCCGCACCGGGGCGGGGCAGTCCCGCAAAGG
>NZ_LABY01000378.1 GCF_001043975.1 Methylobacterium variabile | reverse complement strand
GCAGGTGCCAGGCCCCGACCGCGCCGACCACCAGGGCCGTCGTCAGGTAGGCGGCCAGCACCATGTGGACCAGGCGGAACGGGAAGGACGGGTTGAAGACGATCGCCCACCAGTCCTGCGGCACGAACTGGCCCTGGTCGTTCATGGCGTGGCCCTGCGGCGTGTGCATCCAGGAATTCACCGACAGGATCCAGAACGCCGAGAAGAAGGTGCCGAGCGCCACCATCAGGGTCGCCAGGAAATGCAGCCGCGGCCCGACCTTGCGCATCCCGAACAGCATTACGCCGAGGAAGCCCGCCTCCAGGAAGAACGCGGTGAGCACCTCGTAGGCCATCAGCGGGCCGAGCACCGGCCCGGCCTTGTCGGAGAAGACCGACCAGTTCGTGCCGAATTGATAGGACATCACCAGGCCGGAGACCACGCCCATCGCGAAGGCAACGGCGAAGATCTTGATCCAGTACTTGAACAGGTCGAGGTAGACCTGTCGCCCCGTCGCGAGCCAGAGCCCCTCGAGCACCGCCAGGTAGCTGGCGAGCCCGATCGAGAAGGCCGGGAAGATGATGTGGAACGCGACCGTGAACCCGAACTGGGCCCGGGCGAGAAGCAGCGCGTCGAGGTTCGACAGCATGACCACCCTCTAGGATAGGCGGTCCGGCGGTGGGATCCGCCGTCTCGCGAGGTTCCGAAGGGACAAAAGAACCGTGACGCGCCGCCGCCCCGTAGGCGGTACAGCGATCGTGCGGGAAGCTAGGGGATCACGATATGACGGCAATGACTGCGCGCACAAATTGCATATGACACGCAACGATCCCCATGCCGGTCCGGGACCGGCGGGGCGGGGCCGCGGGCGGGGGTCTCGCCGCCCGCCCCCCCGCGGGGCGCGGGGGGGGGGGGGGGGCCGGGCGCCGCCGGGCGGCGGGCCGGCCGGTCCCCCGGCGGGGGGGGCGGGGGGGGGGGGGGGGGGGG
>NZ_LABY01000377.1 GCF_001043975.1 Methylobacterium variabile | reverse complement strand
AGGCCGAGGCGAGGGCGCGCAGGTCCTGCGGACGCACCCGGTCGGCGATGTCGTTCTCCGCCGTCTCCTGCCGAGCAAGAGCCGCCACGAGCGCGGTCAAGGCAGGCGAGCCCGGCGGGTCGATCAGGCCGTCGGCGGGCTTCGGTTCGGGACCCACTGCAACGGCACCGGCACCAGCTTCGATGCGTCCCGCCAGAGCCGACAGACTGCTGGTAATCCAACCGGCGTTGAGCAGCGGAAGGTCGCTCGCCCGATCCCGGATCGGTTCACCATCCATCGCCTCGGGCGGCCGGGTCAGCGCGACCGCAGCCTCGCGGAACGCAGCCTCGTCGACGTAGTCCAAGGTCGAGGCTTTCGACCCGTCACGCGACAGCCGGCGCGACAATCCGTCGAGCGCGGCCGCGTCGAGAACGTCGAGCGACGGCGCTGATCCGAGCTTGGCTATGCGCCAATCCGGGATGAAGTCGGCATGCGCGCCGTGGACGGTGACAGCGTGGCGGTGGCGCGTCATCGC
>NZ_LABY01000376.1 GCF_001043975.1 Methylobacterium variabile | reverse complement strand
TGGCTCATTATGTTGTTGCCGTGCGGACGACCGGCGGCATGATCGGGTGAATGGGTTCCGAGAACCGGCGCCACGACTATGCTCCGATTGCTGACGTACCTCCACATGGGACCTGAGTGCTATGAACCGGTGCGTATGGGAGATCTAAACAGGCGCTCGGAGAAGCACGCGCGCCGAAAGTTAGTTGGCACTTCGAGCGAAGGCGTTCATACAGTCAGTCATTATTTATAATAATCTATGCTGCTGTTACACGTAGATATCTTTTCTCTCTGATACAGTCGTCGATGGCAATGACAATGGCGTCCGTCACACTACGCACGGCCACTTCCAGTTTTTCGTATTCTTCTTCGTCGATGCCTCCTCTTGCGGTTCCATGTGCCACATCATTTCTTCGGCGAAGTAATCTGTGAACCACTCCCTCCCACGGTTCCGCAATAGCAGGATCGATACCAAGCCTGTACAGTATTTTCTTTAAGACAACCGGTTTGAGATTGGACTCAGTGTCGGCGATTCGATCATGCTTAAGTATGACGGATCTTTTTTCGAGATCTTTTGTGACTTCAACAAAATTACGATCGCGAGAAAATCGATGAAGGGCGGCATCGTCTGGTAGTGAGTTGCGAAACTCAGGGCACTTTTTTAAAGGATCACGCAGCGCGAAAAACATATCGTCTAAGCTCGCCGCCCCGAGCGATGAATTTGCCTCTGATACCGTCAATCCCAAGCTATTAATTTGCGAGATATAAATTCCAAAAATTGTTTTGCATATTCCTTCAAAATGAGAGTATAGCATTACAACTAGCGCCTTGCGAGCAATGGCTTTTTGATTTTCGTGGTTCAATCCATTTATGATATTTTTGAGCATCCGCACCTCGGCCTCACGCCATTCGCGCTCAGCTTCGATCTCAGAACGAACACTTTCAATCTCTATGCTAGGCATTCATCGACCTTTCTGGCGACGAAATCCACCCGGTTACGGAGCGCCGCAGCGTAGTTTTTTCCGCCTCCCTTTGTCCATTTTTGAAATTCAGGATCGCGCTTAGCCTCGTCGAGAGCTTGCCCAAGTTTCTCTATGAATTTATCATCTTTAGTACTTAGATCTATCAAGCGTCGCTGAACGCCGATTGTGATTGCTTCAAAAAGCAGTGCAGAAAATGCTTCCATGATGTTACCTTTTCGACTAACACCCGAGAAGGCGGCGTCGCCCAAAGCTTTATTCAATATTTTAAATGTTAAAATGAACAACTTTTCTTCTGTATTATAATCAAAGATTGAGTTTTTATTTTCTGATTTGGCAATGCCTTCCATGTATTCGGTCAGAAAATCCCCAACTTCCTTAGAGTACCGGTCGCCATTATTCTTTAGCGCGAAAAACCTTAATACATACTCTTCCATATACATTTGCTCGCGTTTTTCATCCGATAAACTTGCCATACAATTGTCAAAATCATTATTCTTGGCCAGCTTTTTTAAAAACTCGTTGAAAGTATTATTAAGTATTCGGATTGTACAATTTCTAATTTCTTGAGGACTTAGTATTTCTCCGCCAGTGTTAAGTCTTTTGAACATATGGTAGCGGAGATGCTTGTCACTCTCTCGACGCAATACCTCCATTCGAATAAAATGGCGCTTCAATTTGATCTGAAGAGACTGCGGCAATTTTTTATAAGTTAATCCATTAAGTTCAGGCAAAACATCACATTCAGATAGCGCCAGATCGTCCGGGGATCCTGGATTGCGCGAGTTGTATCCTCTAAAATGAAAATATGAAGATATTCGCTGGAGCCCATCAATTAATTCATAGACACCATCTTCGATTTCTATAACATAGATGGGCGGAACAGGAAGCTCTAAAATCAGACTTTCTATAAATTGTGATTGCTTACCTTCCGACCACCTGAAAAGTCTCTGAAAATCGGGATTAATTATTAATTCTTCTGAATTATACATGTCGAATAATTCATTAAAAGAGACATCGACAGCGCGGGTTCGCACACGCAGAACGGCACTATCGACAGACTTAATCAACTCAGGGGCAGAAGAACTAGTCATTGTACGGCTCCAAGCAAATTACGGCCTCGGCATACTGACGGCCCAATGCATACTCTTTCGCCTTCCGGTTAATCTGAAAAAGACCGTTATGCACTGGCTTACAGCTTACCGTTGAGCCATTCAAGCCATGAGTTCTCGCAGTCGCTATGAGCAGCTTCGGCACATCGATTAGAACGTCTTTGTAATAAGATGTCTGCACAACCATCACGATAGACCCGTTAAATTTCAGGCATCGTTTCAACTCGCCTACAGATTGAATTAGATCATCGAAGTACTGCCAATATGTCTTGTAATAATACGATCCGGAAGCCTTGCTTGCATGATTGCGAATATGGGATAGAGTATCTTTTATTTCTATCGGCCATTCGTTTGGAATCTCGGGTAGAGTGGCATTTCGCACCAAGGTCGATCCCATACAAGAACGTCGCACTAACTCGAAGGGTACATCGCCATCGGAAATTCCCAGCGCGGCCAATTCAAATGACGTGCTCTTAATATAATCAACTCTCGTGCAATAGGGCGGGGACGTTATAATAAGATCTACCATTTCGTCTTCAAGTTCTATATTTCGAGAGTCGCCAAGAATGATGTTTGATGGAATGAAATCTTCACTAGCATTCAAATCAAGATTTGCACTCATATTGCTAATTTGATATTTCCATGCCTTTATGAGATGGTCTGGTCGACAATCGGTTTCAACTCCAGGCCGTATCCAGGTTGGGTTAGATGCTGTGCGCATTGTTGATATGCTACGCGCCGCCCGCATGAGAGCTAAGATAAAAAAAGAGGCCGTAGGCGACAAAGGCATCATTGCGGGATTTAAATAATCAACTGTAGACTTTTTTTCTATATTACAGAGTATATGTTGCTCTATAGCGCGGTAGATGCTAACAACGTCTAGCGGTAGCCATTTAGACAAACTGTCTGATGACGCATCTTGTTCATTAGGTTCTCTGGTTGCCAACTGGCATATTTTTTCAATTAGAAAATCATTGCGATTATTATCACGCGATCCAGAGATTTTAGCGGATGCGACGAGAACAGCGACCGGATTAATATCAATACCTATAGAATTGAAACCTCTGTAACTCGCTATCGAAGTTGTTGTTCCGCTTCCATTCCATGGGTCTAATACAACAGCCCCTTTCTTCAGAGCCGCTTGATCCAAAATTATTTCAACAAATTTTTCAGGATATCCTGCGTAATAAGGAAACCATGCCTCGCGGCCGTGCGCGTGCTTGGTGTTTCGCTTCGTATTCATGTGAGGGTGGGTTGCTGCCACACGAAGTTTTTCAGTCAGGGACGTTCTAAGCATCTGGCTTCTGATCGCAGGCATCTGATCCCTACCTACCCGATCGCGTATTAGGAAGCCACGACGGGCCGACGTTTTCCCCGAACGCCTTCGCTCGAAGTGC
>NZ_LABY01000375.1 GCF_001043975.1 Methylobacterium variabile | reverse complement strand
CCGTTCGAAGACGCGGCGGTACGAGACGTCAACGCACGAGAATGAGCCATGCGACTGGACCATCTGCCTCGTCATATCACCGGCTTCTTCGATCATCCGAAAGAATGTCGATACCTTGAGGGCGCAGCCTTCAAGCGAGCTTGTCATGCCGTTGCGCACATTCATCGCGGAACGGCGGCCAACTTCGATTTCGACGTGGTTGGGAAAAATTACTTCTGCTCGACCCTCGCTACGCCCGCCGGGCAGATTGTGGCATTGTGCAACTGTGTCTATCCGTACGGAGCATTCGCGAATTCCGGTGCGGGCGGCGCTGGCGAGGAGCCGGTTTTCACGACCGCCTCGTCCCTCCGCGCATCGTTTGCGGCCCATGCGGGATTCGAATGCCTCGCTTCACACTGGCTGGAATCCGCCGTCGATCGGGCGGTTCTACGAGACTTGGCGTCTGTCGAGATGCGCCAGATCGGGCATTGGAAGCCGAGGCGCATCGGCGGCATAATCTTCAATCGATGGGATTGAGCCACTCGGTCAGCCGAAGATCGACGCAACAAAAAACGTTCGACCTGATATGGTTTGTCCTGACCTGACGAGACCGCCAGATCCGCCTCCGCATGGTGCTACGTTTGATCGCTGAGCGGGCCTGCAAGATCGGCATCGGGAGATCCCAGTCCTGGACCAAAATAATTATGCCTGCTTGTGCAGTTTAGGGAGTCAACTGGCCCGCAATCTGCGTCATCTCGGAGAAAGAGCGGCCATCGCAGTACGCCCACACCAGGTGCAGGACGTCCTCGACCGAAACGAGCAGGTTGCGGCGCTCGCACCAATAGCCTTGATCGCTCTGCCACAATCGCACCGGCTCGGAGCTCCCGGACGGATCCTCGAAGAGCCACGCTCCCATGGTCGCGAACAGCGCGTAGCCGACGTCCGCTCCGCCGACGATGTTCAGCGAGGCTTCGTCATCCATGCAGGTCGCGACATCGCACCGGCTCAACTGGACGATCGGGTGTTCGCAATCGTCCAGGCCACGGATCGCCTGCTCCACCCTGTCCCAGGTTGGCTGCGCGACCTCGATCAGCCGCCATCCACCGCCAGGGGGGTAGTGGAACAGCGTCATGTGATGCGCTCTCATGGCACCATGTGCGGCAAAGCCTCGAACGCCTCCCAATGCCCTCGGCAGCTCTCCGACACCGTAGAGCTGTCCCGATGTCAGCCCAACCATGTCGGGCGATCGATGTCGCTGCGCCGTCCTGGATCCCGCCGCAGTCGCGGGCCCGGAGGCCGACGCCACCCCCTCCGAGACATCCGTCAGGGCGACGGCTTCGCGCCGATCTTCTTGCTCAGCCAGTAGGCGTAGCCGACATTCGTGCTCTCGACCAGGGTGGCCGCGCTGGTCACGTAGTTCATCACAAGGTCGCCGAACTGCGCGCCCAGATTGTAATCCTGCTCGATAACCTTCGAGAGGGTGTTGGCCTCCCGCAGCGACATCCACTCCTGATAGAGCTGCAGCAATCCCGTGCGCCAATCCTGGTCCATCTGCCAGAGCCGGTTCATGAAGGCGGTCTGCATCGCGAACAGCTCGGAGAGGGTGTCCGGGTCGGGCTCGCTGGCCAGCAGCTGCGCGGTGCCGACGGCGTTGACGGCGCAGCGCGACACGAGGTCGTTGACGAGCAGGCCGCGCCGCAGCGGCTTGCCCGGGCCCGG
>NZ_LABY01000374.1 GCF_001043975.1 Methylobacterium variabile | reverse complement strand
TCCTGGTCGTACAGGTCGGCCGTCGGGTCGCCGAAGCCGCCTTGGTCCATGACCGGGGTGTCCGGCGCGGCTGCCGCCTCCTCGGCCTCCTCGTCCGCCGTGACGGCGTCGAGGTAGGAGGGGCGGCCCTGCCGCTTGAGGTGGGCCACCACCTGCTCGACCTCGTCGTCCGAGCAGAACGGCCCGTGCACCCGCGTCGTGCGACCGCCGCCCGCCATGAACAGCATGTCGCCCTGGCCCAGCAGCTGCTCGGCGCCCATCTCGCCCAGGATCGTCCGCGAGTCGATCTTGCTCGTCACCTGGAACGAGATCCGGGTCGGGAAGTTCGCCTTGATCGTCCCCGTGATCACGTCCACCGACGGACGCTGCGTCGCCATGATCAGGTGCAGGCCCG
This sequence comes from Methylobacterium variabile, assembly GCF_001043975.1. Lineage (GTDB taxonomy): Bacteria > Pseudomonadota > Alphaproteobacteria > Rhizobiales > Beijerinckiaceae > Methylobacterium > Methylobacterium variabile. The sequence continues at coordinate 253 of NZ_LABY01000374.1, read as the reverse complement.
CCGCCCGCGCCATCTGCGCCAGGCGCTGGATCGCCCCCTCGATGTCCTTGCCCGCCACCATCATCAGGTCGGCCATCTCGTCGACCACGATCACGATGTAGGGCAGGGGCGCGAGGTCCATGACCTCGTCCTCGTAGACGGCCTCGCCGGTCTCGCGGTCGAAGCCGGTCTGCACCGTGCGGGTGATCACCTCGCCGCGCGCCCGCGCCTCCGCCACCCGGGCGTTGAACCCGTCGATGTTGCGAACGCCGAG
>NZ_LABY01000373.1 GCF_001043975.1 Methylobacterium variabile | reverse complement strand
TCGCCGGCGGCGAGATCCGCCGTCGTTCGGGTGATTTGCGTCAGGGGCCGGGCGATGCGCATCATGCCGAGCACCGTCGCAGCAAGGCTGGCGGCGAATGCCAAGCCGACCGCGATCCACGAGGTCAGCGTGGCCGCGTCGGCATTGGTGACACCGGCATCCGCATCTCTTTGCGCACCGCTCTCATTCAGGCTGACACCGCGATCGAGGGTTTCGCGTATCGCGTCGTACAACGCCACGGTTCGCGAACCCGTCAAGACTTCCAGAGCCTCGCCTTGCTGGCCTGCTGCCATCATGCGTTGCACGTCGTCGCCGACGCGACGGTACTGGGACCAACTGGCCGCGAACGCATCGTACAGTCTCCGCTCCTCGGGCGAGCTGATCAGCGCCTCATAGCGGGTTCGAACCTTGGCAACACGATCGAGGCTGGTCTCGTACTGGCGCTGGTTGTCGGCGCGATGCTGCGCATCGCTCGACGCCGTGACGAGACGGTATTGCTTGATGCGAACTTGATCAACCTCGGACCGGATGGCATTGATCGCCACGACGGACGGCATCCAGTTAATCGCAACCTCGGTAATACTATGTCGGATACCCGACAACTTGACGATGGCGAGCGCGCCCTGCGCGCAGGCTATGAGGGCCAAGCCCGCGAACAATCCCGCGAGAGTTGTCTTGAGTGAGAGGCGCATGGCAAGCATTGGGCGCGTGAGTGGCTGATCGATTTGCCGCGCGCACGATCGACCAGGCAGGAAAGCTCTCAAGAGCTAATAACGTCGAGTTAATCATCTCCTAACGTCACTGGAATTTTGCCGTAGAGGACACTTGGATGTTGGGCAATTCTTGCTCCGTATCCGAATGTTTCCGGAATTTTGGGTTTGTTCCAAAGCTGATTTCAGATTATAAATAATTACAAGATTATATATTTGAATTTTTCAAAAGTAAAAATAATATGAAATACATTATTAATATATATTATCATTGTAAAAATATTGATGAGGCAAAGTAACTGTGTGTTAGCGCTCGATACGGGATTAAATTTCGACATCAATGAATTATAGCATCGAATGTTGCTGCCGTCTTCTCTGCCATACGATGTGGATCAAAAAGTTCATTGCAGATCTGATGTCCCATGTAAATATTTATAAGATTATAATAAAATAACATAACAAGCCAATCATCAGAGATTTCTAATTAATATTATCAATTCAATTCAGATAAGATAGATTTCTTGAACAAGCCGGTCGCTTCTCGCCAGAACAATTCATCCGTTTGTTCGAGG
>NZ_LABY01000372.1 GCF_001043975.1 Methylobacterium variabile | reverse complement strand
GAGCAGCGCGCCGTGGTCGGCGAACGGGATGTGGTTAAGGTACTCGCGATCGTTCTCAGCGTCGAAGGCGCCCCAGCCACCATTGCGGCTCTGCATACCAACGATCCAGCGCCGTGCCCTCTCGACTGCCTCCGCGTGCTCGGGTCGACCGTTGCGGTGGAGCAGCATGCCGACGACTGCTGTGTCGTCCACGTCGGGGTAGTGGTCGTTGCCATACTGGAAAGCCCAGCCACCGGGCTCGGCCTGGGGTCGCATCGCGGTCCAGTCACCGCGAACCTTCGTGATCTGCCGCGCTGCCAGCCAGTCGCAGGCCGCATCGAGATCTTCGCGCGCCTCAACGCCGCCAGTGCGAAGGGCCTCGATCATGGCATGTCCGGAGAGGCTGGTGTCCCAGACAGGCGAGACGCAGGGCTGGCAGAAGACCTCGTCGTCCTTTTCGACGAGAAGCTTCTCAATGGCTCCCCACATCGTGACGCAGCGTGGATCGTCCGTGGGATAGCCGAGCACGTCGTACATCATCAAAGCGTAGGCCATAGCTGGGTAGATCGCGCCGAGTCCGTCCTCGCCGTTTAGGCGCTCCTCCACGAAGGCGATGGCCTTGGAGATGGCGCTCTCGCGCGCAAGCTTCGAGAACAGGGGCTCGGTCCAGCGCAGCACAGTGTCGATGTGCTTGAACACCACGCTCCAGCGCGAGCGGTAGGGGCCGTGGATCCAGTCTCGAACCTGATCTGGCGGAGTCTGGAAGATCTCCTCGAAGGTCACTGCGCGTGGGTTGCGGGCGCGAGGCTGGAGCGCCTGCAGCACAAGGAGAGGCACCACGCAGACGCGAGCCCAGTAGGACATTGCCCAAACGTTAAAGAAGAACCACTTGGGCAAGTGCATGATCTCGACCGGCATCACAGGCACGCCACGCCAGGGAATAGCGCCAAACAGGGCGAGCTGGATGCGGGTGAAGACGTTGGCGCGTTCCGCGCCGCCGTGGCCGAGGATGGCTTGGCGCGCCCGTACCATGTGCGGCGCCTGCGGATCGTCGCCGATGGCCTTCAGGGCGCAGTACGCCTTCACGCTGGCAGACATGTTAAAGACGCCGCCGTGGAACATGGGCCAGCCGCCATGTTCGCCCTGGATGCGCCTGAGATAGATGCCAATACGGGCCTGCCGCTCGGGTGTGATGCGGTCCATGTAGTGCTCTAGGAGCACGTATTCGGCTGGGATAGTGGCATCCGCCTCCAGCTCGAAGACCCAGTGGCCGTCACGGTTCTGCCGCCGGCTCAAAGCCTGGCCGGCGTTGGTAATGGCGCACAGGTTCTCGAGCGCGGAGAAGCGAGGCTCCGTGTTCATCGATCACTCTACTGGTTGGGGTTTGATCTAGCGCTGGGGCTGGTCAGAGCAGCTTCAGGAAGTCGGCGAAGACACCGTCCCATTCAGCTTGATCCATCTCGACCAGCCCGAGGCTGCGGAGGAAGAAGGCGCCCTCGGCGGCAAAGAAGGCCGTTCGGGCCCGGCGCTGCGCCTCGGAATCGGGGTCGAACCTGCCGATCCAGCTGGCGTACCAGGCACGGACGGGTTCCAGGTGCTCAGGCGACTGCAGCAGGGTCATGAGCATGCCGACCATCTTGGTCTGGGACGCTTCGTCGACGCGGCTTGAAGCTGCAACGTAGCCACGTGCTTGTTCCGCGGTATCACTGTCCGGTGCGGTGCTGCGCGCGAGTTCAGCGTCGAAAGCCGCGAACCAACGCTCGATAAGGGCGGCAATCATGCCGTCCTTATCGCCGAAGCAGTATTGCAGGCCGCCCTTGGTGATGCCGGCCGCTTTGGCAACGGCGTCGAAGGTCAGCGCTGTAGCACCCTCTCGGCAGACGATCTGCTCCGCGTGGTCCAGCACCTTGTCACGGTCGATGGTTCGAGTTCGCCCCATTCACCCACGTCCGCATTAAATCCGTACGTACGGGTTTAAACAAGGAAGCTTGGCATAGCAAGCGCGAACCATGCCTGTGGGCCCACTCGCGCGCTTGGCGCAAGCCGATCGATGACCTTGCCTCGCTCCAGATTGCACAGGATTGTGCCGTAGCGCTGATCGCGCCGCCAGGCCCAATCATCGATGCCGAGCACCCACGGTGCGCGATCTGCCTGCGCGGATGCGCGGCCTCGCACGAGGCGCAGCAGCGTGTCGGGGCTGACCGGCAAGCCGAGGCGCACCGCCAGGCGTGCGCCGGCTTCACCGCCGAGCGCGAGACCGAGATGGTGCTGCAGGTCGCCGAGGCGGTGATTGCGGCGAGCGCCGGCCTGAGCCACGTTGGCGAGGCGCTCGGCGAAGACACCGCGAGGGCAGTGTGGCTGCGGGCAACTCCATCGCCGCGTCTAGACCGCGATGACGACGCGCCAATTTTGCCAGGGAAGGTCGGCTAGGGTGCGGGTGTAGCGGGAATGGGGACGAGCCGAGGTCTTCCACACCGCGGACAGCAGGCGGCCGTTGCGCGGGGATGAGTGCGGATGGTGATCTGGTCAGGATCAAGGTCGACCTGATCGACCACGAGGCTGGCCGGGACGAGGGGCAGCAGGCGTTTGGACACCGGCTCAGATGTGCAGTCGGGGTTCGCCGTTCACGATCCGTGTGGCTCCGTGACTCGCCACCTAGCTGCACCACAAACGCGGGAGAGCCCAAAGGTGGGTCAGACTACAATCGGCGTTGGCATCGTTATTTAATTCACATGCAATACTGAGGGAACAACTTGCTACCTGTCCAGCATGACAAGCCAAATCTCGGTAATATTCTGCCCATACTGCCCTAGATTGCTTTGTCTGTAATTACTCAGGGGGTCTCAGACGGCTCGGGTCAGTAGCGGCGTGGGTGTCGGGTCGCCCCCCTTGCCGTCTGACGGTTTGGCTGATTCCCTGTCGGGATGAGCCGCAG
>NZ_LABY01000371.1 GCF_001043975.1 Methylobacterium variabile | reverse complement strand
GCGAAGGCGCGAGGGTATCAATCGGATTTCGCACAAGCCTCCCGGCGAGCCCGCCGGATCACCCGCGGGCCGCTACTCGTCCTCGCCGAAGCGGTTCGCCAGCAGGGCGGAGATCGCCTCCATGCAGGCGTCCTGATCGGGCCCGAGGGCGGTGACCCGGATGCTGGTGCCCTGGGCGGCCCCGAGGGTGAGCAGGCCCATGATCGAGCGGCCGCCCACCGTCTCGCCGCCCCGGCTCACCGTGACCTCCGACTTGAAGCGCTCCACCGTCTGCACGAACTTGGCGGAGGCCCGGGCGTGCAGGCCGCGGCGGTTGATGATCGGAAGGTCGCGGGCGCTGGCGCCCTCCGGAACCGGCGGAAGCTCGCCGTCCTCGTCGTCTGTGTCGGCAAAGGGCGTCATCGGCAAGGGCACCTGCTCGGAACCGGTGGGACCGGCGGCTGCCCGTCGTCCGGCTCTCGCGCGCGTCAGGGGAATCGGCCCGATACGGTAACCGGGCCGTCACGGAAACCTAGAGCGGAGGATGCCGAAGGGGAGGGGGCCGCGCCGCGCGCCTTCGTGCCCGCCTTACTTGCCGGCCAGGACGCGCGAGGCGACGTTGATGTACTTGCGGCCGGCCTCCTGAGCGTGGAGCACCGCCTCGCTCAAGGTTTCCTCGTCGCGCACGCTGGCGAGCTTGATCAGCATCGGCAGGTTGATGCCGGCGACCACCTCGACCGAGCCGCCGTTCATGCAGGAGAGGGCGAGGTTCGAGGGCGTTCCGCCGAACATGTCGGTGAGCACGACGACGCCGTCCCCGGAGTTCACCCGGCACACCGCCGACATGATGTCCTTGCGCCGGACCTCCATGTCGTCCTCGGGGCCGATGGTGATCGTCTCGAGCTGCTCCTGCGGCCCCACGACGTGCTCGAGCGCGGCCTTGAATTCCGTCGCGAGCAGGCCGTGGGTGACGAGCACCATTCCAATCATCGACACGAGTTCCGACGCCCCGTTGGAGCCGAGCCGCCATTTTGTGCAGCGCAAAGGCGAGCGCAAGAGCAATGCGGCGAAATCCGCATCATTCGGTCATCATCATGACACGGAGGCGGCGCCAACGCCACAACGCTGTGCTGGCCCGCCCGGGATCCGGCGACAGGATCATCCTGGGCAGCGCCACCCCCTGGAGAAGAACCATCCCCTCCGCCCGCGTCGGCATCCGCGGGGCGGCCCCGGCGAGGTCGACGACGAGGCGCACGACCGCCGAAGGCACCGTCGCGTCAACGGCTTGCAGGCCGAGGCCGCGGACCTCGAGGAGCCCGGCGAGGGCCGGATGGGGAGCGGCCAGCAGGCGCCCGTGCCGCTGCGTCAGGGCCACGCGGTCGTCGCCCACGAGGGCCGCGAAGACGCCCGATATAGCGCCGAGGGCCAGGAGGTCACGCACCAGGGTCGATTTGCCGCTCCCCGCCGCGCCGCGGATCAGGATCCCGTCCTCCCCCAGGACGATGCAGCTCGCGTGGACGGCGCGGGTCACGCGAGCTGCATCGTCCTG
>NZ_LABY01000370.1 GCF_001043975.1 Methylobacterium variabile | reverse complement strand
CGACTACCCGATGATGCCGGCATCGGACCTCGAGCATCGCGCCGAACTCGCCCGGCAGAGGAAGCTCTGGAAGTACGATCGCAGCACCGCCAAGCCGCGGCGGAAATACGTCTACAAGGCCAAGAAACCGGGGGCCGTCGAGATCCCGGTCAAGCCGAAGGCGTCCAGCCCGGATCGCACCCGAGGCGGATGGCGCCGGCAGAGCGGGATGGCACAGGCGGCAAGCCCGGGCTGACGCCCGGGGCCTGAGCCGGGCGAGCGGCGGTCAGGCGGCCGCCCTCACCCCGCGCCACCATGCGATCCGTTCAGGCCGGTTGGCATTCGCGAGGGTCTTCAGCAGATCGCCGTGGCAGGCCAGCGGCGCGCACCAGCACACGAGATCGCGCCCGCGCAACTCGTCCAGCGCGCGCAGCAGGTGGTGCTGGTCGGCCAGCCAGTGCCCGTACTTCGCGATCACCTCTCCGCGGCTTCCATGGCGTCCGATCACGAACGGGTTGCCCCATTTGCTGCCGCGGCCGATGTAGATGGCGCCGTGCCGGGTTCCGTCGCGTTTGTTCAGAACTCGACACATCGTCCGGCTCTCCGATCGCTGATGCGTCGGGGCGACCGCGGGAGCGGGGTGGGGTCACGCGAGCCCCCGGGGAGAGCGGGAACGGATTGCCCGTTGACCCCGCCCCCGACGCGGTCATGCAAGACGCTCGCAGCGATCAGGGCCGGGACAGGGACGAGCGCACGGCCCGCACCCGCCCCGGGCTTACGCCTCACTCGG
>NZ_LABY01000037.1 GCF_001043975.1 Methylobacterium variabile | reverse complement strand
CGGCGCTGCGGGCGGGCTCGGACCCGCCTCGCTCGCCGGCGGGGGCGGCCTGCTCGGTGGCGGAGGCGGCCTGACCGGCGGCTACGGCGGAGCGGGCCTCGACGCGGCCTACCCGATGGCCGGCCCCGGGATGCGGCGGGACGCCATCGGCATCGTCGCCGACGACGCCAACAACAGCCTCGTCATCTCGGCGACGCGCAACCAGTACGACAAGATCCTGCGCATTCTCGGCCGCCTCGACGCCATGCCGACGCAGGTGCTGCTCGAGACCGTCATCGCCGAGGTGACGCTCAACGACGGCCTTCAGTTCGGCGTGCAGTGGTTCCTCAAGGAGCACGGCAGCACCTTCAACCTCGCCAACAGCGGCACGACCAAATACGCCCAGGACAAAGGCCTCGCCGGCACGGCGGGGCTGATCACCTCGGCCGTGCGCGGCGTCACGGGCTTCAACTACCTGCTCGGGGCGGCCGATTTCAAGGTCGTGCTCAACGCGCTCCAGGGCGTGACGCGGGTCAACGTCATCTCGTCGCCCAACATCACGGTCCTCGACAACCGCACTGCCAAGCTCCAGGTCGGCGACCAGGTTCCGACCATCAAGCAGTCGGGCCAGAGCGCGCTGACCGCCGGCGCGCCGGTGCTCAACCAGATCGAGATGAAGGATACCGGCGTGATCCTGTCGGTCACGCCGCGGGTGAACAAGAACGGCCTCGTCGTCCTCGACATCAACCAGGAGGTCAGCGACGTGGTGCCGACCACGACCTCGCTGATCGACTCGCCGACGATCCGCCAGCGCCGGGTCGCAACGAGCGTGGCGGTGAGCGACGGCCACAGCCTCGCCATCGGCGGGCTGGTGCAGGAGAAGGCGCAGATCAGGAACGAGAGCGTGCCGGTGCTGAGCGACCTGCCGCTGTTCGGCCCCGCCTTCCGCAACCGGGTGGACGAACGGGTGCGGACCGAGCTGCTGGTGTTCATCCGCCCGAAGGTGATCCGCGGCACGGCCGAGGCCGACCGCATCGCCGAGGACTTCCGCCAGCAGTTCCGGACGATGATGCCGGTCCGCTCCGTGCTGCCGCCCCCGCCCCTGCCGGCGGCGCACGAGGGTCCGCACGGCGTCCTGCGGCGGATGCTGGATTGATCGGGGCCGCGCCCGCGGGGTCCGCGATGGGCCCGCGGGCGCGGCGCCGGCCGCACCCGTCGCGCGGGCACGTCACGGCCGCAGGGCGGGCCCCACCTCCGGCGCCGGCCGGGCGCCGACCGGGCGCAGGGTCGTGGGCGGGCCCAGGAAGGTCGCGACGTAGCGGCGCTCGCCCTGGACCACGGTGACCCGGTCGCGCCCGACCTCGGCGACGCGCCAGTCTCCCCTGCCCTCGCCGCGGGTGAGCCAGGCCTGGATGCCGCTGCCGTCGTCGATGAGCGCCCGGGCCGCAGCGCCGTCGAGCAGGATGCCGCGCACGGTGAGAATCGGGCGGGGCGGGTCCCCCGCCAGGATGTCGCGCGGGCCCCGGGCAGTCCAGGGACGCCGGCCGGGATCGAAGAGCGGGCGGTGCAGCGCGGTCTCGTCCGCCGTCGGCGCGGGCGCCGCCGCGCGGCGCGGCGCCCGCGCCGGCCCGCCATCGACCGGCCAGGCGAAGGCCGCGAGCATCGCCGCCGCGGCGAGCCCGCAGGCTGCGCGGGGCCCGCGCCCGGTCGCCGCGAGGGCCGCGCGGACGTGCCGCCAGGCCCCGCTCACGGCGTCGTGCTCCGGGGCGGCGAGGGGCGGGGCAGCAGCACGCCGCGGATCGTGAGGTTGAGGCGCATCACGGTGGCGCGCCCGATCTCGGGATCGGCCGGGCGCTCGACGCTCAGCTCCGCCTCCTCCGCGGCGGCGAGGGGGCCTTCGGTCTCCAGCGCCTGCAGCAGGCCGTGCAGGCCCTCCGCCGTGCCGAGCAGGGAGGCGGAGAGGCGCGGCAGGGCCGGTCGCGCCGGATCGGGCTGGAGCCCGGCCCCGTCGATCCTCGCGGCGCGCTCCGCCGCCAGGGTTTCGAGCCGGGCCCGGAAGACGGCGACGAGGCCGGCCTCGTCCGCCGCCGTGAGCGGCGCCGGCACCGGCGGCATGGCCGCCGCCGCCTGGGCCCGGGCCAGGCGGTCGCGGGCGTGCCCGATGTCGTCCGCCGCCCCGACGGCGTCGAGCACCGGCCCCACCGCGAGGACGAGGGCGAGGCCGAGCCCGGCGAGTCCGAGGAGCAGCGGCCGCCCGCCCGCGGGAAGCAGCGCCGTCACGGCCGGGCTCCGGCGCGCAGGCGCGGCAGGGCGACGACGACCCGCTGGCCCCCGTCGACCGGGAGCGCCTGGCGCAGCTCCGGTGCGCCGAAGCCCGGAACCCGCTGCGCGAGCGCCGCGAGGACCGCCGGCGGGTCCGGCGCGAGGAGCGTGAGCTCCAGCCCCTCGCCGGTCAGGCGCAGGTTTTGCGCCGAGACCGTGTCCGGCAGGGCGGCGGCGACCGCGTCCCAGGTCCGCGCCAGGGGCGGCCCGCGCTCGGCGAGGATCGCCGCGATGCCGGCCTGGACCGCGGGCGGCTGGCCCGGTCCCGCCGCCCGGCGGGCGGCCGCGAAGGCGTCGTCGAGGGCGGCGAGCGTCGCCGCCTGGTGCTGACGCAGGCCGAGGAAGGCCGCGAGGAGAAAGAGGCCGGCCGCCGCCGCGAGGGCGAGGTTGCCGGATCCCCGCAGCAGCCCCGGCAGGGCGTGGTGCCCGCCCGAGAGCAGGTCGACCGGCATGGTGCGGTCCTCCGCCGGTCCCACCGCGACGATGCCGGCCTTCAGCCCTGCCCCCGCCAGGGCCGCCAGCAGCGGGGCGAGGCGCGCGCGCTTGAGCACGACATGGCGCACCCGCAGGGTGCGGGCCCCAGGATCCTCGCCCTCGACGTACCAGTCGCTGAAGACCTGATCGGCCCGGAACGGGGTCGCGGCCTCGAGCTCCTGCGCCAGCACCGCGCGCATCCGCGGCAGCGCGACGCTCGGCAGGTCCAGGGTGCGGATGAAGCAGGAGGCGGGATCGACGACGACCTTCACCCGCCCCTCGGGCCGGCCGCCCCGGATGGCGGCGAGCTTGTCGGCGAGGTCGTCCGCCCCGGCATCGAGGCGGTAGGTCCGGTCCTGCCCGTCGCGCCGGTCGATCACCGTGAGGCCGGGATCGCCCGGCGCCCCGATCCGTAGCGTCAGCACCGCCGGCTCGCGGTCGATGCGGGTCTCGGTGAAGCCGAGGAGGTGCGAGGCGGCGTCGAGGCCCTGGCGGAGCGAGGACCTGGTCGATGACTTGATCGACGACTCGGCCGAGGACAGGGCGGATGGCACGCTCAACGGACGGCTCCGGCGCCCCTCACGCGGCGGGCGGCACGGACCGGTCTAACGCTGCGACATTTCCGTCTGCTTAAGGCTGTTGGCACAGAGTGGCGCTGCGTCACGCCCCGGGCCCTCGCGGCGCCGGGCGGGCCACTCTCGGGAATGGGCGATGCTGAGCATCTGGGAGGCGAAGACGAGGCCGCGGCGGGCGCAGGCCGACCGGCGCGCCGCGCCGCGCGGCCGGGGCGAGGACCTGCGCGCCGTCGTCGACCGCCTCGCCGAGAGCGACGTCCTCGATGCCGCCGGCCACGAGCGGGCGCTCGCCGCCCTCGAGGGGCCGGGCCGCCGCCCGCTGCCGCTGCTCCTGACCGAGCTCGGCCTCGTGCACGAGGCGACGCTCGTCACCGCCCTCTCGGAGGCGACCGGCCTGCCGATCCTGCGCCAGGAGGACCTGCCGGGCGAGCCGGTCCTGCCCGACCTCGTCGGGCCCGATTACTGCGCCCGGGCGCGCGTGCTGCCGCTGGCAGTCGAGCCGGACCGCCTCGTCGTCGCGGTGGTCGATCCGTTCGACGCGGAGATCGCGCCCGCCCTCGAGCACCTCGTCGACCGGCGGGTGGCGTTGCGCCTCGTCGGCCCCGGCAGCTTCGAGCGGGCGCACCGCGCCGTCTACGGCGACGTCGCCGAGGAGGGCGAGGCGGGGGCCGAGGACGACCTCGCGCGCCTCGCCGACGTGGCGAGCCAGGCCCCGATCGTCCGCCTCTCCGCCCGCCTGGTGCGCAAGGCCTTCGAGCTGTCGGCCTCCGACATCCACCTGGAGGCCGAGGAGGCCGACATGCGGGTGCGCTACCGCGTCGACGGCGTGCTGGTCGAATCCGAGCGGCTGGCGAAATCGGTGCAGCTGGCGCTGACCACCCGCATCAAGATCCAGGCCGGCCTCAACATCGCCGAGCGGCGCCTGCCGCAGGACGGGCGCATGCAGGCGCCCGACCGCGGCCAGGAGGTCGACATCCGGGTCTCGACCCTGCCGACCGCCCACGGCGAGAGCGTGGTGCTGCGCGTCCTCGACGGCTCGCGCCGGGTCGAGGATTTTTCCGGCCTCGGCTTCGACGCCGCGGCGATCGCCGAGATCGCCGCGATGACGAGCCGGCCGAACGGCCTCGTCCTCGTCACCGGCCCGACCGGCTCGGGCAAGACCACGACGCTCTACGCGGCATTGCGCCGGATCAACGGCCCGCACCTGAAGGTCGTCACCGTCGAGGACCCGGTCGAGTACCGGATGGCGGGTGTGAACCAGGTCCAGGCCCATCCGGGCATCGGCCTCGACTTCGCGGCGGCGCTGCGCTCGATCCTGCGGCAAGACCCGGACGTCGTGATGGTCGGCGAGATCCGCGACGGCGAGACCGCCCGCATCGCCGTCCAGGCGGCGCTGACCGGCCACCTGGTGATCTCGACACTCCACACCAACTCGGCCCCCGCCACGGTGACCCGGCTGATGGACATGGGCATCGAGCCCTACCTCATCGCCGCGACCCTCAACGGCGTCGTCGCCCAGCGCCTGGTGCGGCGCCTGTGCGGAGCCTGCGCCGAGCCGAGCCCGGCGACGCCGCAGGAGCGCCTGCGCCTCGGATTCGACCCGGACGCCCCCTTGAGCCTGAAGCGCGCCCGCGGCTGCCCGGCCTGCAACGGCACCGGCTATCGCGGCCGCATGGTGGTATCCGAGATCATGACCCTCGACGAGGGCCTGCGCGGGCTGATCGCCGGCCGCGCGGACGAGCAGACGCTGACCGCCTGGGCCCGCGCAGCCGGGATGAGCGGCCTCGGCCAGAGCGCCCGGGCGCGGGTGCTGGCCGGCGACACCACCCTCGACGAGGTCGGCCGGGTGCTCGAGGGGACGCTGTAGATGCCGCGTTTCGCCTACAAGGCCTATGCGGGCGACGGGCGCGCCCGCGCCGGCCAGATCGAGGCCGAGACCCGCCAGCGCGCCGTGGCCCTGCTGCGGGCCGACGGGCTCCAGGTCTACGAGATCCAGCAGGCGAGCGCCGGGCCGGCGCCGTTCTGGCGCCGCGACATCTTCGGGCGCGACCGGGTCAACGACGCCGCCCGCGTCGCCTTCCTGCGCGAGTTCGGCACCCTGGTCGGCGCCGGGCTCACCGTCGACCGGGCCCTGCGCCTCGTCGAGCGCCAGACCGGCCCGGCCCTCAAGCCGGTCCTCGCCGACCTGCTCGAGCGGGTGGTGGCCGGCGCCTCCCTGTCGCGGGCGATGGCGGCCCACCCGCAGGCGTTCCCGCGCGACATGGTCGACATCGTGCGCGCCGGCGAGGCCACCGGCACCCTCGTCGACGTCATCGCCTCGCTCACCCGCTCGATCGAGCGCCGCGACGCGGTGCGGCGCCACCTCGTCTCGGCGATGATCTACCCGGCCCTCCTGGTCGCGATGGCGATCGGCACCGTGGCGATGATCGTCGGCGTGCTGGTGCCGGCGCTGGCCCCGCTCTTCGAGGGCACCGGCCAGGCGCCGCCCTTCGCGATCCGCGCCGCGGCCTGGCTCGGCGAGGCGCTCTCGGCCTCCTGGCCGATCCTCGTCGGCGGCCTCGCGCTCCTCGTCCTCGGCCTCGCCCGGGCCTGGGGGCTGCCGGCCTTTGCGGCGGCGCGGGCGCGCCTCGCCCTGCGCCTGCCGCTGGTGCGCGAGATCGTCGTCGGGATCGAGTGCGGCCGCCTCTGCCGGGTGCTCGGCACCCTGCTCACCGCTGAGGTGCCGATCCCCGACGCGGTGGCGGCGACGCGCCCGCTGGCCGCCAACCGGGTCTTCCGGCGGGCGCTGGAGGAGGCCGGGCGGCGGCTCGCCGAGGGCGGCAGCCTCGCCTCCGGCCTCGCCGCGCTCAAGCCCTACGCCGCCTCGACCCTGAACCTGATCGCCAGCGGTGAGCAGGTGAACCGCCTCGGCAGCGTCCTCCTGCACGCCGCCGAGATGCACGAGACCGAGACCCGCCAGCGCATCGACCGCCTGCTCGCCCTGCTCACCCCCCTGGTGACGGTCGCGATCGGCGGCCTGATCGGCGGGCTGATCATCTCGGTGATGGGGGCGATCCTGAGCGTGGGGCAGCTGACGCAGTAGGCCCCGCTCGTCGCGGAGCGGATCAAACCGAGGCGATGCGCGTTGGCCGCTGTCCGAGCACGGGAGCGCCCCCCGCGTGTCCGCCCATCGTCGAAAGCCCGGGTCGTCGACCCTCCTCGCCGCGTCCGCCGTCGGGGCCGTCTTCGCCCTCGCGGCGCTCCCGGCCGCTTCCCTCGCCCAGGGCCGCCCCTCGACCCTGGACATGACTTGCGGGCAGGCCAGGAGCTTCCTCGCCGCCCGGGGCGCCGCGGTGCTCGGCACCGGCGGCTACACCTACGACCGCTTCGTGCGCGACCGCAGCTTCTGCGAGCCGACGCAGGTGACGCGGAACGCCTTCGTGCCGACCCGCGACACGCCGGAATGCCTCGTCGGCTACCGCTGCATCGAGCCCGGCCGCGACTGGTTCGGCGACGACGAGTAGCGCACCCGCCGTCACCCGGCCCGCCGCAGGACCGAGGCGGCGCCCGCGAGGAACCGCTCCGCGAACGGCTCGGGCGCCACCGGCCTGCCGAAGAGGTAGCCCTGGCCCTCGGCGCATCCCTTCCGCCGCAGGCGGCGGAGCTGATCCTGGGTCTCGATGCCCTCGGCGACGACGTCGAGGCCGAAGCTCCGGGCGAGTTGCAGGATCGCCCGGATCACCGGCACGTCGGGCGCGTCGTTCATCTTGCGCACGAAGGAGCGGTCGATCTTCAGCCGCGTGATGGGAAACCCCTCGAGCATGCTCAGCGAGGCGTAGCCGGTGCCGAAATCGTCGAACGCGATGCCGATGCCCCGCTCGCGCAGGGCGCGCAGGGCCGCGATCGAGGCGCCCTCGTGGGCCAGCATCACGGTCTCGGTGATCTCGAGCTCGAGGTTGCCGGGCGCGAGCCCGGTCTCGTCCAGGATCGCCATCGCCACCGCGTCGATCTCGCCGGAATGCAGGCGGGCCGCGCAGGCATTCACCCCCATGCGGAAATGCGGGCCGGCGAGCGGCAGCCAGGCGGCGGCCTGCCGGCAGGCCGTGCGCAGCACCCAGTCGTTGACCGCCACCGCGTGCCGGCTCGACAGGAGGGCGGGCAGGAAGGCGCCCGGCTGCAGCAGGCCGTGCTCCGGGTGCTGCCAGCGGATGAGCGCTTCGGCGCCGACCAGCGCGCCGTCGCGCAGGCGGACCTGCGGCTGGTAGTGCAGCACGAACTCCCCCTGCTCCAGGGCACGGTGGAACTCGTGGACGAAGCGCTGCCGGTCCGACACCGCCGCCCGCAGGGACGGCGTGTAGAGCCGGTGCCGGTGGCGGCCATCCGCCTTGGCCTTGTAGACGGCGAGGTCGGCGCAGAAGAGCAGGTCGTCGATGCTCTCGGCCTGGGCCGGCGCCAGGGCGATGCCGACGCTCGCGCCGATCCGCACCGCCCGCTCCTGCACCGGGAACGGATCGGCCATCGCCGTCACGATGCGGGCGGCCATGTCGCCGACCACCGAAGGACTGCCGCAATCCGGCACGATCACCACGAACTCGTCCCCGCCGATGCGGGCGACGACGTCGCTGCTCCGGACGCAGCCGAGGAGGCGCGCCGCCGCCTCCTTCAGCACGTCGTCGCCCGCCGCGTGGCCGACGGTGTCGTTGACGTCCTTGAAGCCGTCGAGGTCGATGAGCAGGACCGCCACCGGCCCCGCCGCCAGCAGCGCCTCGAGGCGCGTGCGCATCAGCGCGCGGTTGGCGAGCCCCGTCAGGGCGTCGCGGTGGGCCAGCGCGTGCAGCACCCGCTCCCGCTCGCGCCGCTGGGAGGCGTCGCGCAGGACGGCGCCGCCGAAGGTGCGGCCCGCCTCCGTCCAGCGCGACAGCGCGGCCTCCACCACCTTCGCGCTGCCGTCGCCCAGGCGGATCTCGATCTCGCGGGTCGCCCCGGGGGCGCCGTCGAACCAGGATGCGCGGTCCGCGGCGCTCGCCGTGAGATCGGCGACGCGCAGGCGCGCGGCCTCCTCAGCCGTATGGCCGAACAGATCCTCCGCGCTCCCGTTCCAGTGCAGGATGCACCCGTCCGCGTCGTAGACGATCATCGCGTCCGGGCTGGTCTCGGCCATGAGCCTGAAGCGGACGCGCTCGGTGCTCCGGCGGGCCTGCAGCGCCCGAAGCTCCAGCATCTCGAGCGCGATGGCGGCATAGCGCTCCAGGCGTCGGCGCTCCGCCGCGGTGAACCCCTCGCGCGGCGCCGTGTCGATGAGGCAGAAGGTGCCGATCGCCTGCCCCTCGATCCGCAGCGGCACCCCGGCGTAGAACCGGATGTGCGGCGTGCCGGTGACCAGCGGGTTGTCCCGCCAGCGCGGATCCCGCGCCGCATCCAGGATCACGACGGTCTCGCCCCCTTCGATCGTCCGCGAGCAGAACGAGAGGCAGCGCATGGTCGAGTCGGCGGCAAGCCCGACCTTCTCGAAGTAGATCTGCCTGTCGGCATCGATGAGCGAGATGGTGGCGATCGGAACGCCGAAGGCGTCGGCGGCGACGCTGACCAGGCTCAGGAACGTCTCGTCCGATCGGGCTGACAGCAAACCAGTCCTGCTAAGCGCCGAAACTCTTTTTTCATCTTCAGTTGACGGGACCATGAGGGGCGTCGCAGAACTATTTCTCTACTAGGTCAGATGACCATACGTTCGCAGGCGACGACCAGCAAGGCGGCCCGCCGGGACCTGTCGACGTTTTCGATTGCACCCATTGCCGGGTCGCAGCCGTGAGCGAAGCAATTTTAGGATGAAAGTCCTTTCGCGCAGAGCGCGCTGCTCGGACGGCACTGCACGGACGCACTCCGGACGCGAGGGATGCGGCGGATGCGCGCAGGAGCTGTCGCGGTGGATATTGTGCTCCAGTGCGGCCCAGGTCCCGGGAACGAGAGGCCGGGCGGAACCACGCCATGCGCATCCGCCCGGCCGTACCGGCCGGGACGTGGACCCGGATCGCTGGGAGGCCGCTGAACAGGCCGGCCGAGGGCCGATCAAAGGCGGCGCGCGAACGCCCGGAGCGAGACCTGTGCGACCTCCCGCAGTGCCTCCCGGTCGGCACCGGACGAGGCCAGGACGCCCATGCCCGAGGCAACGGCCGACAGGAAGCGGGCGAGGGCCGCCGGGTCGCTGTCCTCCTCCAGGTCGCCGTCCCGGCGCGCCTGCGCGAAGCGCTCGCGCAGCTCGGTCTCAGTCTGGGCGCGCCGCGATGCCAGCTCGAACGGGATGTTCTCCGAGCCGGCGCCGCAGGCGAGCCCGCCCTGGACCAGCAGGCAGCCGGGCGGGTTGGCAGGATCGGTGTGGCTCTCGGCGATGCTGCTGAGGAACCGCTCGGCCACGTCGCGGGCCGTCTCGCCGGCGAGCACGTAGTGCATGTGCTCGGAGCGACGCTCGGCGTAGCGGTCGAGGGCCGCCTTCAGCAAGCCCTCCTTGCTGCCGAAGGCGGCGTAGAGGCTCGGCGGCTTGATGCCCATCGCCTTCGTCAGCATGGCGAGGCTGGCGCCGTCGTAGCCGTGACGCCAGAAGACCTCCATCGCCTCGTCGAGGGCCTTGTCCATGCAGAAGGACCGGGGCCGCCCCATCACCATCGTCCGCTGCCTCCAACTTTTGTAGCGAGTGGTATATAAGTCACTTGACGGCCGCCGTCCATGCCGACATCTGTATCGCACCTTACAGATCTCGGAGCCGTTCGTGAATCCCGAGCCTGCCGTCGCCCCTCACCGCTCCCGTGCCCGGCATGCCGTCGCGGCCGGCCTCGTCCTCGCGCTGCTCGCCGGCGCCTCCTACCCCATGCTGTCGCGGCTCTCCGGCGCCGAGGCCGTCGCCGCGACCCCGCCGCCCGAGCAGGCCGTGCCCGTGCCGGTCGCCGCCGTCGAGCCCCGCGAGGTGGTCCTGTGGGACGAGTTCTCGGGGCGCCTCGAGGCGGTCGAGCGCATCGACGTGCGGGCCCGGGTCGGCGGCGCGATCCAGGCCACGCACTTCGCCGAAGGGGACCTCGTCAAGGCCGGCGACCTCCTGGTGACGATCGACCCGGCTCCCTACGCGGCGGAGGTGCAGCGCCTCGAGGCGCAGGTGGCTGGCGCCGAGGCGCGGCTGGCGCTGACGGCCAGCGACTACGAGCGCGGGCAGCGCCTGTCGGACCAGCGCATCGTCACGGCGCGCGACCTCGACGTGCGGGCGAACGCCTTCAAGGAGGCGAAGGCCAACCTCGACGCCGCGAAGGCGACGCTGGCGGCGGCGCGCCTGAACCTCGACTACACCGAGGTGCGGGCGGCGGTGAGCGGCCGCGTCGGGCGCCGGGAGATCACCCCGGGCAACCTGGTGGCGACGGGGGCGGGTGCCGCCGTGCTGACGACGCTGGTCTCGGTCGACCCGATCTACGCGAGCTTCGACGCCGACGAGACGGTCGTCCTCAAGGCCCTGGCGGCGATCGCCGAACCGTCCGGCCGGCGCGGCAAGCTCGACCGGATCCCGATCGAGATGGTCACCGCCGACGGGAGCCGGGCGAAGGGACACCTGCAGTTCATCGACAACAAGGTCGATGCCCGCAGCGGCACGGTGCGGGTGCGCGCCACCTTCGCCAACGGCGACGGGCACCTCATCCCCGGCCAGTTCGCCCGGATGCGGCTCGGCCAGGCCGCGGCCGAGCAACTGCTCCTGGTGGACGAGCGGGCGGTGGGCACCGACCAGGACAAGCGGTTCGTGCTGGTGGTCGGCGCGGACAGCCGGGCCGAGTTCCGCACCGTCACCCTCGGCCGGGCGGTCGACGGGTTGCGCGTCGTCACCTCCGGCCTGTCGGGCGGCGAGCGTATCGTGGTCAATGGGCTGCAGCGGGTGCGGCCCGGCAGCCTCGTCAGCCCCTCGCCGGTGACGATGGGCGCGCGGCCGATGCAGGATCCGGCAACGGGTAAGCTGGCGCAACGGTGAAGGCTGCCCGACGGATGCCTTCCGGCATCGACAAGATTTAACAGAAACCGGCAGCGATCGTCGCGAAACGTCAACTCTCAATCACTCTTCCCTTCTCCCGCTCCGGAGAAGGGCCAGGGGTGAGGGTGCCAATCCGCCGAGCCAATCTCGGATGGTTCCGTCCCCAGCGCCCCGATCAGTGACTGGATTCTGAACCGCCGCACCCTCACCCCTACCCCTCTGGAGAGAGGGGATCCTTCGACATCTCCTCATCGCGATCATGAGGCGGCCGGTGCCGCCCCGCGACGTCCTCTCGCCCCCGGAGGGCGGCATGAACCTCTCCAAGTTCTTCATCGACCGCCCGATCTTCGCGGGCGTGCTCTCGGTGCTCATCTTCATCGGCGGATTGCTGTCGCTGTTCGCGATGCCGATCTCCGAGTACCCGGACGTGGTGCCCCCCTCGGTCGTGGTGCGGGCGACCTTCCCGGGCGCCAACCCCAAGGTCATCGCCGAGACCGTGGCGACGCCGATCGAGGAGCAGATCAACGGCGTCGAGGGCATGCTCTACATGTCGAGCCAGGCGACGACGGACGGCATCATGACGCTGACCGTGACGTTCCGGCTCGGCACCGATCCCGACAAGGCGCAGCAGCTGGTCCAGAACCGCGTCTCGCAGGCCGAGCCGCGCCTGCCGGCGATCGTGCGCCAGCTCGGCATCGTCACGGTGAAGTCGTCGCCCGACCTGACCATGGTGGTCCACCTCGTCTCGCCGAACGGCCGGTACGACATGACGTACCTGCGCAACTACGCGGTCCTGAACATCAAGGACCGCCTTGCCCGGCTCGACGGCGTCGGCCAGGTGCAGCTGTTCGGCTCGGGCGACTACGCGATGCGGATCTGGCTCGACCCGCAGAAGGTCGCCGAGCACGGCCTGTCCGCCGGCGACGTGGTGCGCGAGATCCAGGCGCAGAACGTCGAGGCTGCCGCCGGCGTCATCGGCGCCTCGCCGGCGATTCCCGGCCTCGACCTGCAGCTCTCGCTCAACGCCGAGGGGCGGCTCAACAGCGAGGAGCAGTTCAGCGACATCGTGGTCAAGACCGGAGAGAACGGCGAGATCACGCGGCTGCGCGACATCGCCCGCATCGAGCTCGGCGCCTCGGACTATGCGCTCCGCTCGCTCCTCGACAACAAGTCCGCGGTCGCGATCCCGATCTCGCAATCGCCGGGCTCGAACGCGATCCAGATCTCCGACGAGGTCCGCCGGACCATGGCGGAGATCAAGAAGACCATGCCGGAGGGAGTCGACTACCAGATCGTCTACGACCCGACGCAGTTCGTGCGCGCCTCGATCGAGGCGGTGATCCACACCCTGCTCGAGGCGGTCGCCCTCGTGGTCCTGGTGGTGATCCTGTTCCTGCAGACCTGGCGGGCCTCGATCATCCCGCTCCTGGCCGTGCCGGTCTCGATCGTCGGCACCTTCGCGGTGATGCACGCCTTCGGCTTCTCGATCAACGCGCTGAGCCTGTTCGGCCTCGTGCTCGCCATCGGCATCGTCGTCGACGACGCGATCGTGGTGGTGGAGAACGTCGAGCGCAACATCGAGGCCGGGCTGTCGCCCCGCGACGCCAGCTACCAGGCGATGCGCGAGGTCTCGGGGCCCATCATCGCCATCGCCCTCGTGCTGGTGGCGGTGTTCGTGCCGCTCGCCTTCATCAGCGGCCTGACGGGCCAGTTCTACAAGCAGTTCGCGCTGACCATCGCGATCTCGACCGTGATCTCGGCGATCAACTCGCTGACCCTGTCCCCTGCCCTCTCGGCGCTGCTCCTGAAGGATCATCACGCGCCGAAGGACCGGCTGACCCGGGTGCTCGACACCCTGCTCGGCTGGTTCTTCCGCCGCTTCAACCGCGCCTTCGGGCGCGCCTCGGACGGGTACGGGCGCGGCGTCGGCGGCGTCATCTCGCGAAAGGGCGCGATGATGGTCGTCTACCTCGTGCTCGTCGGCGTGACCGCGATGCTGTTCCGCCAGATCCCCGGCGGCTTCGTGCCGGGCCAGGACAAGCAGTACCTCGTCGGCTTCGCGCAGCTGCCCGACGGCGCCACCCTCGACCGCACCGAGGAGGTGATCCGGAAGATGAGCGAGATCGCCCTGAAGGAGCCCGGCGTCGAGAGCGCGGTCGCCTTCCCGGGGCTCTCGATCAACGGCTTCACCAACTCGTCGAATTCGGGAATCGTGTTCTCGACCCTCAAGCCGTTCGAGGAGCGCAAGGACCCATCACTGAACGGCGCCGCCATCGCGATGTCCCTGAACAAGAAGTACGCAGGCATTCCCGAGGCGTTCATCGCGATGTTCCCGCCGCCGCCCGTCAACGGCCTGGGCACCATCGGCGGGTTCAAGCTGCAGATCGAGGACCGGGCCGGCCTCGGCTACGAGGCCCTCAACGAGGCGACCAAGGCCTTCCTGGCCAAGGCCGCTCAGGCGCCGGAACTCGCCGGCCTGTTCTCGAGCTTCCAGATGAACGTGCCGCAGCTCTTCGCCGACATCGACCGGACCAAGGCGCGCCAGCTCCGCATCCCGGTGACCGACGTGTTCGACACGCTGCAGATCTATCTCGGCTCGCTCTACGTCAACGACTTCAACAAGTTCGGCCGCACCTACTCGGTCCGGGTCCAGGCCGATGCCCCGTTCCGCGCACGCTCCGACGATGTGGGTCTCCTGAAGGTGCGGGCGGGCTCCGGCGAGATGGTGCCGCTCTCGACGCTGCTGCGCGTGCGCCAGACCGCCGGCCCCGAGCGGGCGATGCGCTACAACGGCTTCCTCAGCGCCGACATCAACGCCGGCGCTGCCCCCGGCTACTCGTCGGGCCAGGCCCAGGAAGCGGCGGCGCGGATCGCCGCCGAGACCCTGCCGCGGGGCTTCGCCTTCGAGTGGACCGACCTGACCTACCAGGAGTTCATCGCCGGCAATTCCGGCGTGTGGGTCTTCCCGCTCGCGCTGCTCCTAGTCTTCCTGGTGCTGGCGGCGCAGTACGAGAGCCTGGCCCTGCCGCTGGCGATCCTCCTGATCGTGCCGATGGGCCTTCTCGCGGCGATGTTCGGCGTCTGGTTGTCGGCCGGCGACAACAACGTCTTCACCCAGATCGGCCTCATCGTCCTCGTCGGCCTCTCGGCCAAGAACGCCATCCTGATCGTCGAATTCGCCCGCGAGCTCGAATTCTCCGGCCGCACGCCGGTCCAGGCGGCGATCGAGGCGAGCCGCCTGCGCCTGCGCCCGATCCTGATGACCTCGATGGCCTTCATCATGGGCGTGCTGCCGCTCGTGACCGCGACCGGGGCCGGCTCGGAGATGCGGCGCGCCATGGGCGTCGCGGTGTTCTCCGGCATGATCGGCGTGACCGCCTTCGGGCTGTTCCTGACGCCGGTCTTCTACGTGCTGCTGCGCCGGCTGAGCGGGAACCGGCCGCTCAAGCAGCATGGCGGGCACACCGCGGCAACGCCGCAGGCCAGCGTGGTCGAGGCGGCCTGAACGGCCGCACCCTGCGCGGCGCCCGCCTCCGGGACGTCGCTGCGATCGGAGGGCGCCAAGCCGGCGCCTCTCCCCGCATCCCGGCGTTCGCCGAGGGCGCCCCCAGGGATCACAGGCGCCGACGGTTCTGGAGAAGCAGCCGGGTCAAGCCGCGCCCTAGACCGTCAGCGGCCCCGGAGGCGCACCGTGACCGCGGCCCGCCTCCTCAGTGGTCGATCTGTTCGGGCTGCTCCTCGCGAGCGAGACGCAGCAGGCTCTGGCCGTAATTCGTCTTGGCGAAGAGCTGGCCGCGGGCCACCACCTGCTCACGCGTGATGAAGCCCTGCGTGTAGGCGATCTCCTCCAGGCAGGCGACCTGCATGCCCTGCCGGTGCTGGATCACCCGCACGAACTCGCCCGCCTCGAGCAGGTTGTCGTGCGTCCCGGTGTCGAGCCAGGCGTAGCCGCGGGACATGCACTCGACGTGGAGCTGGCCGCGGTCGAGATAGGCCTGGTTGACGTCGGTGATCTCCAGCTCGCCGCGGGGCGAGGGCTTCACCGCCGCCGCGATGTCGAGCACCTGGTTGTCGTAGAAGTAGAGGCCGGTCACCGCCCAGGGCGATTCCGGGTTCTTCGGCTTCTCGACGAGCTTGGTGGCGCGGCCGTCCTTGTCGAGGGTGACGACGCCGTAGGCCTCCGGATGGTCGACATGGTAGGCGAACACCGTGGCGCCGGCCTCGCGCGCGCGGGCCTTGGCCAGGAGCCGGCGCATGCCGGCGCCGAAGAACAGGTTGTCGCCGAGCACCAGGGCGACCGAGTCGTCGCCGACGAACTCGCGGCCGATGATGAAGGCCTGGGCCAGGCCCTCGGGCTTCGGCTGCAGCGCGTAGGAGATGTTGATGCCGAACTGCTCGCCGGTGCCGAACAGGCGCTTGTAGTTGTCGATGTGCTCCGGCGACGAGATCAGCAGGATGTCGCGAATGCCGGCCAGCATCAGCACCGAGACCGGGTAGTAGATCATCGGCTTGTCGTAGACCGGCAGCAGCTGCTTGTTGATCGCCAGCGTCGCCGGGTGCAGCCGCGTGCCGGATCCGCCGGCGAGCACGATGCCCTTCATGGTGTGGGTCTCCTTGAGGATCTCAATTCGGGGCGCCCTCGCGGCGATGCGACGGCGCGGGAGCGCGGCGCCGTCCGCGAAGGATCCGTCCGGGCTTGCGGTACACCCTCGGCCGTGACGGTCCGAGGGTGCAAGGGTCAGGCCTGCCGGGCCGCGGGACCGATCAGCTGGTCCAGGATGTCGTCGAGGGCCTGGGCCCAGGGACGGGGCGTGATGCCGAAGGCGCGGGTCAGCGTCTCGGTCGAGAGCTCGGAATTGGCCGGACGGGTGACCGGGGTCTTGAAGGCCGAACTCGGGATCGGCTCGACCGGCACCGAGCGGGCGCCCCGCGCCGCCGCACCCGCCATGATGGCGCGCGCGAAGTCGTACCAGGTCGTCGCGCCGGCATTGACGCAGTGATAGGTGCCGACGGGCGCGGCCTGATCCTCGGCGAAGCGCAGCGCGATGGCGACCAGCGCCGCGGCGAGGTCGCCGGCGGAGGTCGGGCAGCCGCGCTGGTCGTCGACCACCGTCAGCTTGTCGCGGTCGCCCGCGAGCCGAAGCATCGTCTTGACGAAGTTCGCCCGGTGCGGGCTCACCACCCAGGCGGTGCGCACCACCGCGTGGCGCGGGTTGCCGGTGCGCACCGCCATCTCGCCGGCGGCCTTGCTGGCGCCGTATACGCTGACCGGGTGCACTGGGGCATCGGTGGCGTAGGCGCCCGTCCCGCTGCCGTCGAAGACGTAGTCGGTCGAGACGTGGACGAGCGGGATTCCCGCCTTGGCGGTCTCCGCCGCCAGGTAGGCGGGAGCGAGTGCGTTGAGCCGCCAGGCCGCGGCGACGTCGCTCTCGGCCTTGTCGACCGCCGTGTAGGCGGCGGTGTTGATCACCGCCGCGAAAGGACGCTCGGCGACCGCGCGGGCGACCGCGGCCTCGTCGGTGATGTCGAGGGCCTCCCGGGACGGCGCGTGGATGACCACGTCCGCTCCCCAGGATGGCCGTTGCAGCTCGGTGCCGACCTGGCCACCGCCGCCGAGGACGAGGATCTCCCGCGTCATGGTCGCCTCACTCCGCCGTCAGGCCGAGGCGCTCGCCGGAATAGCGGCCCTCGCGGATCGGACGCCACCAGGACTCGTTGTCGAGGTACCAGCGCACGGTGTCCTCGAGCGCCTGCTCGAAGGTGCGGGTGGGCTTGTAGCCGACTTCCGCCTCGGCCTTGCTCGGGTCGATGGCGTAGCGCCGATCGTGACCGGGACGGTCGGTGACGAACTTGATCAGGCGCTCGTGCGGGCCGGCCTCCGGCCGCAGCCGGTCGAAGATGGCGCAGAGCGTCTTCACCACCTCGAGGTTGTTGCGCACCGAACGGCCGCCGAGCAGGTAGGTCTCGCCGATCCGGCCCTTCTCCAGCACCGCGACGAGGCCGCGGGCGTGGTCCTCGACGTGGATCCAGTCGCGCTCGTTCTGGCCGTCGCCGTAGACCGGCAGGTTCTTGCCCTCGAGGGCGTTGAGGATCATCAGCGGGATCAGCTTCTCGGGGAAGTGCCGCGGCCCGTAGTTGTTCGAGCAGTTGGTCACCAGCACCGGCAGGCCGTAGGTCTCGTGCCAGGCGCGGGCCAGATGGTCGGAAGCCGCCTTCGAGGCCGAGTAGGGCGAGCGCGGGTCGTAGCGGCTGTCCTCGGTGAAGAAGCCGCCCGGGGGCAGCGAGCCGTAGACCTCGTCGGTCGAGACGTGGAGGAAGCGGAAGGCGTCGCGCTCCGCACCCTGCAGCGTGTTGTAGTAGGCGCGGGCGGCCTCCAGCATCACCTGCGTGCCGACGACGTTGGTGCGGATGAACGCGCCCGGGCCGGTGATCGAACGGTCGACGTGGCTCTCGGCGGCCAGGTGCATCACCGCCTCGGGGCGGAACTCGGCGAAGAGGCCAGAGACCCGCTCGTGGTCGCAGATGTCGGCTTCCGCGAAGCGATGGCGGTTGTTGCCCTTGAGCGGCATCAGCGAGATCGGGTTCGCCGCGTAGGTCAGCGCGTCGAGGGTCAAGACCTCGTGGCCGAGATCTTGGACGAGGTGCAGGACCAGGGCCGAGCCGATGAAGCCGCAGCCGCCCGTGACGAGGATGCGCATGGGGTGAGTGATCTCCGAAAGAGGTGTGTGCCCGTCAGGGCTTCAGAACAGCGGCGGAAGGTCGGCGAAGCGGGGCGCGACCTTGTCCTTGGCCGAGAGCTGGGCCTCGGCCTCGCTCACCGGCCAGTCGATGCCGAGGTCCGGGTCGTTCCAGAGCAGGTTGCCGTCGTGCTCCGGGCTGTAGACGCCGCCGGCGACCTTGTAGGCCACCATCGTGTCCGGCTCGAGGGTGCAGAAGCCGTGGCCGAAGCCGATCGGGACGTAGAGCTGGTGGCTGTTCTCGGCGTCGAGGCGGGCGGCGACGTGCCGGCCGTAGGTGGCCGAGTCGCGGCGCAGGTCGACGGCGACGTCGAGGATCGCGCCGGCGAGCACCCGGATCAGCTTGGCCTGGGCGAAGGGATGGCGCTGGAAGTGCAGGCCGCGGACGGTGCCCTGTTGCGCCGAGAAGGACTGGTTGTCCTGGATGAAGTGGTCCTCGACGCCGTGGGCGGCCAGGATATCGGCCCGGTAGGTTTCCGAGAACCAGCCGCGGGCATCGCCGTGCCGCTTCGGAATCACCAGCTTCACCGCCGGTATCGCCTGATCGATGACCTGCATCCCTGCCAACCTTCCGATGTCGCGCGGCCTGATCTCGTCGGGCGGTTCTTGCCCGGCAATCGTGGCACAACCACGTCGGCCGAGCAGCGCTCGACCACCTTCCGCAGCCTCTACTTCGCCGATGAGAGATGAGCAAGGTCGGCCGACGACTGGGCGCGCTTTGGCGAGATGAGCCGCAATCGGCGCCCGCACAGCTCCGCCCGATTCACGATCGCATCACCGGTGTCAGCCGGACGCGATTTCGGGCCGAGTCGGAAAATATTAGGAAGACGGGGACAGGCCGCGCGTCAAGTGGACAAATATAATCGTTCCGGGAGCGATGTTCTCGCTCCCGGATGCGGGAAGGACCCGCCTCGTTCGCGGCGACCGGCCTGTGGCTCTAAAGCATCACTCGTGACGCTTCGATGTCAGCCGCCGGCCCGCGGGTCCCGCTCGCGATCACGCGCCCGCGAGGGCCGCCGCGATCGCCTCCAGGGCGGCGTCCGCCGCCGCCCCGTCGGGACCGCCGGCCTGGGCCATGTCGCGGCGGCCGCCACCGCCCTTGCCGCCGAGCCGCTCCGAGCCCGCCCGCACCAGGGCGACAGCGTCGAACCGGTCGGTCAGGTCCTCGGTCACGCCGACGACGAGGCCGGCCTTGCCGTCCGGCGCCACGCCAACGATCGCCACGATCCCGGAGCCGAGCCGCTTCTTGCCTTCGTCGGCCAGGCTCTTGAGGTCGCGCATCTCGACCCCCTGCACGACGCGTGCCATCAGCTTCGTGCCGGCGACCTCGCGCACGCCGTCATCGGTGCCGCCGGCGGCGCCCCCGCCCATGGCGAGCTTGCGGCGTGCATCCGACAGCTCGCGCTCCATCCGGCGGCGCTCGTCGAGGAGGCTGGCGAGGCGCTCGGGCGCCTCGGCGACAGGCACCTTGAGCAGGCCCGCGAGCGCGGCGAGCTGGCGGCTCTCGCCGGCGAGGTGGCGGCGGGCGGCGTCGCCCGTCATCGCCTCGATCCGGCGCACGCCGGCGCCGACCGCGCTCTCGCCGAGGACCGTCACCACGCCGATGTCGCCGGTGCGGCCGACATGGGTGCCACCGCACAACTCGACCGAGAAAGTCTTCGGGCGGCCGTCGGCACCCGCGTCGCGGCCCATCGAGACCACGCGCACCTCCTCGCCGTACTTCTCGCCGAACAGCGCGCGGGCGCCGGACGCGATGGCGTCGTCGACCGCCATGAGCTTCGTCACCACCGGCTCGTTCTGGAGCAGCACCCGGTTGGCGATCTCCTCGACCTGCGCCAGCTCGTCGGCCTCGATCGGCTTGGGGTGGCTGATGTCGAAGCGCAGGCGCTCGGGCGCGACGAGCGAGCCCTTCTGGGCAACGTGGTCGCCGAGCACCTGGCGCAGGGCCTCGTGCAGCAGGTGGGTGGCGGAGTGGTTGGCGCGGATCGCCGCGCGGCGCCCGTGGTCGACCTTCAGCTCAACCGGCTGGTTGAGGGTCAGGCTCCCCTCCTCCACCGCGACGTGGTGGACGAAGAGGTCGCCGAGCTTCTTCTCGGTCGCGGTCACCCGGGCCTTCACGCCTTGGCCGGTCACGATGCCGGTATCGCCGACCTGGCCGCCGGACTCGCCGTAGAACGGCGTCTGGGTGACGACGAGCAGACCCTCCTCGCCAGCCTGGATCGCCTCGACCTCGGCGCCGCCCCGCACGAGCGCGGTGACGACGGCCTCGGCCTCCTCGGTGTCGTAGCCGAGGAACTCGGTGGCGCCGGTGCGCTCACGGAGCCCGTACCACAGGGTCTCGGTGGCGGCCTCGCCGGAGCCCGACCAGGCAGCGCGGGCGGCGGCGCGCTGGCGCTCCATCGCGGCGGAGAACCCGTCCGTGTCGACCGTGATGCCGCGGGACTTCAGCGCGTCCTGGGTCAGGTCGAGGGGGAAGCCGTAGGTGTCGTAGAGGGTGAAGGCGGTCTCGCCCGACAGGCTCTGGCCCTCGGACAGGTCGCGAGTCTCGGCGTCGAGGATCGACAGGCCACGCTCGAGGGTGCGGCGGAAGCGGGTCTCCTCGAGGCGCAGGGTCTCGCCAATCAGGCTCTCGGCCCGCACCAGCTCAGGGTAGGCCTGGCCCATCTCCCGCACCAGCGTCGGCACCAGGCGGTACATCATCGGGTCGCGGGCGCCCAAGAGCTGGGCGTGGCGCATGGCGCGACGCATGATCCGGCGCAGCACGTAGCCGCGGCCCTCGTTGCTCGGCAGCACCCCGTCGGCGACGAGGAAGGACGAGGCGCGCAGGTGGTCGGCGATCACCCGGTAGGAAGCGGTCTCCTTGCCCTCCGGCGCCCGCCCGACCTGATGCGCGACGGCGTCGATCAGGCTGCGGAAGAGGTCGGTGTCGTAGTTGCTCTTCACGCCCTGGAGGATCGCCGCCATGCGCTCGAGGCCCATGCCGGTATCGATCGAGGGGCGCGGCAGGCCGACCCGGTTGCCCGGCTCGATCTGCTCGTACTGCATGAACACCAGGTTCCAGAACTCGAGGAAGCGGTCGCCGTCCTCGTCGGGGCTGCCGGGAGGGCCGCCCCACAGCTCCGGGCCCTGGTCGATGAAGATCTCCGAGCACGGTCCGCAAGGGCCGGTATCGCCCATCTGCCAGAAATTGTCGGAGGTGTTGATGCGGATGATGCGCTCGTCGGAGAAGCCGGCGATCTTGCGCCACAGCGTGGCAGCATCCTCGTCGTCGGCGTAGACCGTGACCAGCAGCTTCTCGGGCGAGAGACCGAATTCCTTGGTGACGAGGTTCCAGGCGAGCTCGATCGCCAGCGGCTTGAAATAGTCGCCGAACGAGAAGTTGCCCAGCATCTCAAAGAAGGTGTGGTGGCGCGCGGTGTACCCGACGTTGTCGAGGTCGTTGTGCTTACCGCCGGCGCGCACGCATTTCTGGGCCGTGACGGCACGCTGGTAGGGCCGTTTCTCGACGCCGGTGAAGACGTTCTTGAACTGCACCATGCCGGCATTGGTGAACATCAACGTCGGGTCGTTGCGCGGCACCAGCGGCGAGGACGGCACCGCTTCGTGACCGTGCTTGGCGAAGTAGTCCAGGAAGGTGGACCGGATCTCGTTGACGCCACTCATGGGAAGAATCGTCTCTGCGGAAGGCGGGCCGGGTGAAAGGCGGGCTTGGGAACGCGGCGCACCGGCGGGCGGCCCGCGGATGCATCCGCGTGTCTTTAGTCACGCCTTCCCCCCGTGTCGAGGCGGGGCGCCGCCGCTATGTGAGCCCGGGCAAGCGCGGCCGCCGGCCCGCCCGGCAGGACCCGTGTGCCGATGACCGACGAAATCCGTCTCCTTGCCCTCTCGGCCGTCCTCGGCTTCGTCCACATCGTAGCAGCCTCGGCGGCCGGGCTCGGCCAGCGCGGCGGGCTCGCCTGGGCGGCGGGCAACCGCGAGAGCGAGGGCGAGGTCACCGGCGCCGCCGCCCGGCTGAAGCGCGCGTCCGGCAACTTCTTCGAGACCTTCCCGCTCTTCGCCGCCCTGGTGCTGGCCGCCGCGGTCTCGGGCCGGCAGGGCGGCGCCGTGGCGTGGGGGGCGGAACTCTACTTCTGGGCCCGCCTCCTCTACCTGCCGATCTACGGCTTCGGCATCCCGTGGATTCGCACGCCGGTCTGGGGCGTGGCGATCGTCGGCATCGGCTTCGTGTTCGCCGGCCTGTTCGGCTGGGCCGGACCGGGGATGTGACAATCCCGGACCGGCACCGGCCGATCTGACACTCATCCCGGCATTCCGGCCGCGCAGCGGAGCCCGGAATGATGATGGAGGACGTCAAATCTGCTTGCCGATACAGAAAAAGGGCCGCCGCGCTCGTCGCGCGGCGGCCCCCTCATTGCGTCTCGGATCGATCCGTCGAGATCAGGCCGTCCCCTCGTCGAGGTCGTCCGCCGTCGGCGTCGCGTTCTCGAGGATGCGGTCGGCGACGAGGCCTGAATTCTGCCGGATCGACGCCTCGATCTTGTTGGCGATGTCCGGGTTGTCGCGCAGGAAGCCTTTCGAGTTCTCGCGGCCCTGGCCGAGGCGCTGGCTGTCGTAGGAGAACCAGGCGCCCGACTTCTCGACGATGCCGGCCTTGACGCCGAGGTCGATCAACTCGCCGACCTTCGACACGCCCTCGCCGAACATGATGTCGAACTCGACCTGCTTGAACGGCGGTGCGACCTTGTTCTTGACCACCTTGACTCGGACGCTGTTGCCGATCGGCTGGTCGCGGTCCTTGAGGGTCGAGATGCGGCGGATGTCGAGGCGCACCGAGGCGTAGAACTTCAGCGCGTTGCCGCCGGTGGTGGTCTCGGGGCTGCCGTACATCACGCCGATCTTCATCCGGATCTGATTGATGAAGATGACCATGCAGTTCGAGCGCGAGATCGAGCCGGTGAGCTTGCGCAGGGCCTGGCTCATCAGGCGGGCCTGGAGGCCCGGCTGCTGGTCGCCCATCTCGCCCTCGATCTCGGCCCGGGGGGTGAGCGCGGCCACCGAGTCGACCACCAGCACGTCGATGGCGCCGGAGCGCACCAGGGTGTCGGTGATCTCAAGGGCCTGCTCGCCGGTATCGGGCTGGGAGATCAGCAGGTCGTCGAGGTTGACGCCGAGCTTGCGGGCATAGACCGGATCGAGGGCGTGTTCGGCATCCACGAAGGCGCAGACGCCGCCCTTCTTCTGGGCCTCGGCGATGGTGTGGAGGGCAAGCGTGGTCTTGCCGGAGGATTCCGGGCCGTAGATCTCGATCACGCGGCCGCGCGGCAGGCCGCCGACGCCGAGCGCGATGTCGAGGCCGAGCGAGCCGGTCGAGACGACCTCGACCTCCTGCACCTTGTCGCCCTTGCCGAGCCGCATGATCGAGCCCTTGCCGAAGGCGCGCTCGATCTGGGCGAGGGCGGCGTCGATCGCCTTCGACTTGTCTTTGTCCATGGTCGGGTTTTCCACCAGTCGCATCTGGGGCTGAGCCATCTCGGCGGGTCCTTATGGCAGGAGGGGCGGCAAGTCTCAATCGCGCGGCTGGGTTTTATGTACTCGTTTTGTTCTCATTCGGCAAGGGCGGGTGGGGGATTCATACGGGCGTTCCGGTCGCGGGGAGCCTCGGGTACGCATCCGCCTCTTCCTGCGGGCAAGGCTGGTTGGCGAAAGAAACGGGCGCACTCTCCGCCTCTCCCGTATGGGCCATCGCATTCACGTCTCACGAGATGAGACGCGGGCCACTCCTCTCGCCGCGGGCGAGGGCCGAGCCCTCGTTCCAGAGAGTTCGGCAAGCCCGCAGGGCGAGGGAGGAGGTGTTTCCGGAGGAGCCACATCCGGCACTTCCCCCCTCACCGTCGGCTGCCGCCTCGCTTCGATGGCGACAAGGTCATCGAAGCCCTCTTCCCGCCCGCGGGGAGAGGCGATGCGCACTCCCCATGGAGTGAAGCTCCAAGCCCGTGTGGGAGTGGGGATCCCGCGCCTGTGTGAAAAACCGTTCATCGATACCGCGACCGGTGAGGAGCCGATCAATCAAAGCGTCCTCCTCCGCCGTGCGCCGCGCCGCTGCCGCTTCGATATCGGCCAACACCTTGCGCATGTATTCCGGCGATACGCGACGAACCGGGAGCAGCAAGGCGATGGTCTGCGCGTCGTCCTTGATCGGAACGGCGCGCGGCCATGCCAGAATCGCCTCGGGCGTCAGGTTCGGCAGATCGTCCAGGTCGATTCGGCTCGCCACGCTACTCCGTCCTCGCGCATCCTCACCCCGCCATCGTGGTCTTCACCGTCTCGACGAGCTGCTTGAGGCTGAAGGGCTTGGGCAGGAAGTTGAACTCCTCGCCGTCGGGCAGGTTCTTGCGGAAGGCGTCCTCGGCGTAGCCGGAGACGAAGATCACCTTCAGGGCCGGGTGGGCCTTGCGCAGTTCGCGCAGCAGGGTCGGGCCGTCCATCTCGGGCATCACCACGTCGGAGACGACGAGGTCGACCGGCACGTCGCGCTCCTGCATGATCTGCAGCGCCTCGAGGCCCGAGGCTGCCTCGAGCACGGTGTAGCCGCGGGCGGTGAGCGCCCGGCCGTTGACGGCGCGGACCGGGTCCTCGTCCTCGACGAGCAGGATGGTGCCGCGCCCGGTGAGGTCGCGGGCCGGCGCCTTCGGGGGCTCCGCGGGTGCGGCCGCGGCCGGCACGGCGCCCGGGCCCGGCAGGGCGATCTCCGCTTGCGCCTCGGGAGCCTCGGCCTCCGGCACGGGCACGTGGCGCGGCAGGTAGATGGCGAAGACCGTGCCCTGGCCGATGGTCGAGCGCACGTCGATGTAGCCGCCGGACTGCTTGACGATGCCGAACACCGTCGAGAGGCCGAGGCCCGTGCCCTTGTTGACCTCCTTGGTGGTGAAGAACGGCTCGAAGATCTTCTCCATCACCTCCGGGGTCATGCCGGTGCCGGTGTCGCTGACCTCGATCAGGACGTGGTCGGCGGCGGGCAGGCCGTTGAGGCGCAGCGCCCCCACGGCCTCGGCGGCCATGTTGGCGGTGCGGATCAAGAGGCGGCCGCCCTCCGGCATCGCGTCGCGGGCGTTGACCGCGAGGTTCACGATCACCTGCTCGAACTGGTTGACGTCGGCCTTGACCGGCCAGAGGTCGCGGCCGTGCTTGAGGTCGAGCTCGACCCGCTCGCCGAGCAGGCGCTTGAGCAGCAGGGTGAGGTCGGAGAGCGCCTCGCCGAGATGGATTACCTCCGGCCGCAGGGTCTGGCGGCGCGAGAAGGCCAGCAGCTGCCGCACCAGGCTCGCGGCCCGGTTGGCGTTCTGCTTGATCTGCATGATGTCCTGGAAGGCCGGGTCGGTCGGCCGGTGGCTCGCCAGCAGCAGGTCGGAATAGCCGATGATCGCCTGTAGCACGTTGTTGAAGTCGTGCGCGATGCCGCCGGCGAGCTGGCCGACCATCTCCATCTTCTGGGCCTGGTTGACCTGCTGCTGCAGCTGGTGCTGGGCCGTGGTGTCGAGGGCGTAGAGGATCACCGCCCCTTCCGCGCCGCCGGCGGTGCCGGCCGGGCTGAGCCAGATCCGGGCCGAGCGGTTGACCGGCGCCGACACCCCGATCTCGACCGGCGGCACGTCGCCGCGTCCCTCCGCGGCCGCCCGGGCCGCCGCGTCGACGATGTGGCGGTCGCGCTCGACCACGAACTCGCGCACGGGGGGACCGGCCTCGCTGCCGTCGCCGGTGCGCGGCAGGGTGCCGAACAGGCGCGCGAAGGAGGCGTTGGCCCGCACCAGCCGGCCGTCGGCGGCAAGCGTCGCCACCGCGACCGGGCTGGTGTTGAAGAAGCGGTCGAAGCGCAGCTCGGCCGCCTGCTGGGGATCGTCGCTCTCCTCGCCGGCGGAGCGGTTGAGCACGAGGGTGCGCGAATCGCCCGGCCGCCCGTCCTGGCCGTAGGCGACCCGGTGGTAGAGGCGGGCCGAGAGCGGATGGCCGTTGCGCCGGCGAAGATCCAGGTCGAAGCGGTCGGTGCGGACCTCGCCCGGCTGGCCCTTGCCGCCGATCAGCACCGGCCCGAGGTCGTCGGGCAGGATCTCGGACAGGCGCAGGCCCCCCGAGCCGACCTGCGCGAGGTCGTGGCCGAGCCAGGCCGCGAGCGTCGCGTTCATGTAGACGACCGAGCCCTTGGGATCGACCGCCATGAAGCCGGCCGGGGCGTGGTCGAGGTAGTCGATCGCGTGCTGGAGCTCCTGGAAGACGTTCTCCTGGCGCTCGCGCTCGTGGGTGATGTCGGCGACGCTCCACAGGGCCACCGGCCGGCGCGGCAGCGGCAGCGGCCGCACGCCGATGCGGAACCAGGCGAAGTCGCGCTCCGCCGCGCCGCCGGGCGGCGGCGCCATGCGGATCTCCTCCGACAGGGAGCGGCCCTCGCGCGCGGCCTGCGCGAGGCGGTAGACCGCCTCCGACACCTCCGGCGAGCCGACGAAGACCCGCTCGACGGGGCGCAGGTTGG
The DNA here is from genome assembly GCF_001043975.1 of Methylobacterium variabile. GTDB lineage: Bacteria > Pseudomonadota > Alphaproteobacteria > Rhizobiales > Beijerinckiaceae > Methylobacterium > Methylobacterium variabile. Next base: position 5,105 of record NZ_LABY01000037.1, on the reverse strand, counting down.
CGAAGGTGTCGCTGCCGGCGAGCTTCAGGTAGGCGGCGTTGGCGTAGATCGGCCGGCCGCCCTCCTCCATGGCGATCATGCCGTCGGGCGCGGCGTCGACCACCGCCTTGGTGACGTCGTTGCGGGTGCCGTGCCCGGTGAGCTGGATCGCCCCGATGGCGAAGGCGAACAGGCAGAACACGCCCGCCATGGCGAGCAGGGCCAGGAGGCCGAGGATGATCGGCTGGGCCTGCTCGTTGGCGACGAAGCTGAGGCCCACCGCCGCGCCGACGAGGAGGCCGGCCAGCAGCAGCAGCAGGCTGACCCGGCCGGGCCGCTCGGAGCGGTCGAGGGCGGCCTCCGCCGCGGATGGGCTCAACTCCGGCATGTCGCCTCGACACTCCCCGCAGGCCCGCCTCGCGTCCGGACCCGGCTGCTTTCCGCGGCCCGCTGGAGCGGACCGTCCCGGCCGTTCCCTAGCAGGCACGGCGTTTCCGTGAAATGAACCCGGTTCGTTCCCCCGGGCGTCCCGGCGCCGCCGTCAGTGGCGGCGCAGGCGCAGGACATAGCCGATGACCTCGGCCACCGCGCGATAATGCTCGGGCGGCACCGCGGCGTCGATCTCGACGGTGGCATGCAGCGCCCGGGCCAGCGGCGGGTTCTCGACCACCGGCACGCCGTGCTCGCGCGCCACCTCGCGGATGCGCAGTGCCAGCGCATCGACGCCCTTGGCGACGCAGACCGGCGCGGCCATGCCGGCCTCGTAGCGCAGGGCGACCGCGAAGTGGGTCGGGTTGGTCACGATCACGCTCGCGCCCGGCACCGCCGCCATCATGCGCTTCTTCACCCGCTGGGCGCGGATCTGGCGCATCCGCCCCTTCACCTCCGGGTTGCCGTCCTGCTCCTTCATCTCCTCCTTGAGTTCCTGCTTCGACATGCGCAGGCGCGCCCGCCAGCGGAAGCGCTGGTAGAGCGCGTCGCCGAGGGTGACGACGACGTAGGCGGCCAGCACCGCGCCCAACAGCCGCAGGCAGAGCGCGAGGGTGCCCTCGAGCAGGGCCGGGGGCTCGAGCCGGGCGAAGGCCTCGAGCCGGTCGCGGTCGCCCCACAGCACCATCCCGGCGGCGATGCCGACGAGCAGGATCTTGACGATGCCCTTGCCGAACTGGAACCAGGCCTCCGGGCCGAAGAGCCGCTTGAGGCCCGCCATCGGCGAGAGCCGGCTCCACTGCGCCAGCGTCTCGGTGGTCCAGACGAAGGGGTGCTGGACGAGGCCGCCGACGAGGCCGGCCGCCGCCACGGCGCCCATCGGCACCGCGAGGGCGAGGGCCGCGGCGACGAGGGCCCGGCGGCCGAAGGCCGCGTAGGCGGCGGGGTCGGAGGGGACGTCGTGCAGGTGGGCGAGGAGGCCGCGCAGGTCCGCGAGCAGGCCGCGGGCGAGAGGCCCGGCCCCGACGAGCAGCACCAGCGTGAAGGCGCCGAGCATCAGGAAGGTGTTGACCTCCTGGCTGGTGGCGACGTCGCCCCGCTTGACCGCGTCGTCGAGGCGCCGCTGGGTCGGCTCCTCGGTGCGATCCTCCTGGTCGGCCTGCTCCGACATGCGCTCACGACCTCCCGAGATCGGCCAGGAAGCGGCCGAGGTCGTCGATGAACACCCCCATGATCACCCCGAGGGTGGCGAGGAACACCACCATGCCGATCAGGATCGAGGCCGGGGTGGCGACGAAGAACACCTGCATCTGCGGCATCAGCCGCGACAGCACGCCGAGGCCGAGGTTGAACAGGATGCCGAAGGCGATGAACGGCGCCGAGATCTGCACCGCGAGCGCGAAGCCGCGGGCCACCGCCCGCACCGCGAAGGCGGCGGCGTCGCCGGTCGCCGGCACGCCGACCGGCGGCATCAGGGCGTAGGAATCGCGGATGCCCGCGAGCGCCAGGTGGTGCAGGTCGGTGGCGAGCACCAGGGTGAGGCCGAGCAGGCTCAGGAAGCTGCCGAGCGTCGCCTGCTGGTTGCCGACGGAGGGGTCGACCGTCATGGCGTAGGCGAGGCCGAGCTGCTGGGCGATGATGGTGCCGGCGGTCTGGAGCGCCGCGATGACCGCCCGCACGCTCAGGCCCAGCACCAGCCCGACCGCGACCTCGCCGATCAGCACGCCGATCAGCGCCGTGCCGACGCCTCCGGGCTCCGGCCCCGTGCCTCCCGGCAGGAGCGGCCGGGCGACCGGGAACAGCACCAGGGAGAGCAGCAGCGCGAAGGCGAGGCGCAGTCGCGGCGAGATCATCGCCTCGCCGATGCCCGGCATCAGCATCACCAGCGTGCCGACCCGGGCGAAGGTGAGGAGGTAGGCCGAGGCGAGGCCGGGCAGGAGCAGGTTCACGTCAGCAGGTTCACGTCCGAGCCGATATCCGCGGGAAGGGATGCGCGGTTCTCCGCCGAAAAGCCGCGTCCGCTCACCCTCCGGCGGCGATGCGGGCGGCGATCCGGGTCATGTAGCCGGCGAGCGCGTCGCCCATGAAGGGCAGCAGCAGCAGCATCGCGGCGCAGACCGCGACGATCTTCGGCACGTAGATCAGCGTCTGCTCCTGGATCTGGGTCAGGGCCTGGAACAGCGAGATCACGAGGCCGATCACCAGGGCGACGACCATCAGGGGACCGGCGACCTTCAGGAAGGTGAGGATGCCGTCGCGGGCGATGTCGAGGATGGCGAGGCCGGTCATGCGCGTTGACGGTTCCTTCATACCGACGGCCCAGGATGCCAGCGCATCGACGTCGATCGCGGGCAGGCCCCGGGGTAGACGGGGCCGTTGAGCCATCCTGGATTTCCGACGCCGGGCCGATGCCGTGGCGAGAATTCCAGGACCGAACCCAGGGTCATCGTCGATGATCCCTGGTCTCAGACCTGCATCCGCATGATCTCTTCGTAGGCCGAGATCACCCGGTCGCGCACCGCCACCAGGGTCTGGAGCGCGGTCTCGCTCTCGGCCACCGCCGTCACCACGTCGACGACGTTGGCCTGGCCGGCGGCGGCCGCCATGGCCTGGCCGTCGGCGCGCCGGCCGGCTTCGGTCACGCCGTCGAGGGCCGAGGACAGGAGCTGGCCGAAGCCGCCCTCCCCTCGCTCCGCCGCGCCGGACGCGGGCGAGCGCCCGATGTTCTGGATCGCGGCGTAGGCGCCGGCCGCGAAGGCGTTGGTGGTCATGGTCAGGCCTTCAGGATGTCGAGAGTGCGGGAGATCATGCGGCGCGCGGTCGTGACCATGTTGAGGTTCGCCTCGTAGGAGCGCTGGGCCTCGCGCATGTCGACGGTCTCGACCAGGACGTTGACGTTGGGCATCCGCACCGCGCCGCTGGCGTCGGCGGCGGGGTTGCCCGGATCCTGCCTGGTGCGGAACGGGCCCTGGTCGCGGCGGACCTTGCCGAGATCCACCACCGTCGCGTCGAGGGTGCGGTCGAGGTGGTTGGTGAAGGTCGGGATCTTGCGCCGGTAGGGCTCCGCGGCGGCGCTGGTCGGCGCCGAATCCGCGTTGGCGATGTTCTCCGAGATCACGCGCATCCGGCCCGACTGGACCTTGAGGCCGGAAGCCGCGATGCCGATCGCCTTCGTGAAGTCCATGGGAGTGGCCTCGGGTCAGTCCGCGACGGGACGGGTCGGAGAGGAAGGGTCCGCCGGGACTACTTGCCGACGGCGATGCGCAGGGTGAGCAGGCTCTTCTGGTAGAGCGAGGCGGCGAGCTGGTAGGCGGCCTGGTTGTCGCCGGCCTTCAGCATCTCGTCCTCGAGGCTGACCGCGTTGCCGCTCGGCATCATCTCGAAGCGGGTGCCGGTGCGCTCCTCGGCCGGGCCGGACGGGCCCGCGCCGGCGAGGTGCAGGCCGCTGGTGCGCTCCATCCCGATGCCCGGCAGCCCGGCGGCCGCCAGCGAGCCGTCGTCCCGGAAGCGCGGCGCCTTCAGGTCGCGGGCCCGGAAGCCCGGCGTGTCCGCATTGGCGACGTTCTCCGCCAGAACCTTCTGGCGCGTCTGCTGCCACTGCATGCGGTTGCGCAACATCGCGACGAGGGGGAGATCGGTGACCGACACGGGCGGGCCTTCCGGATTTAGACCGGCACAATCTGCCTAGCGCATGGTTAAAAGCTGGTTAAGACGGCTCGAGCCCGTGAGTCCCTTCCGGTACGGCGCAGCGGCGCTCAAAGCTGTTAACGATATGTTAACGTCCCCTGCGCAGGCCCGGCACGGCCGTGCTAGAAGGCATCCCATCGCCGGCGCGCCTGCGCGCGCCCCACTTGAGAGACCGTCAATTGCTCTCCTCGATCCTCGGGACGGATGGTTCGCCCTTGCTCTCCTACCTGATCGTCTTCGTGATCATGGTGGCGCTCCTGAGTCTCTTCGCCATCGGTGCGAAGCGGTTCGCCCGGGGCCGCCTCACCCTGGGGGGCAATGGCGGCGGCAGCCGCAGCCGGCAGCCGCGCCTCGGCATCGTCGACATCTACGAGCTGGACCGGCAGCGCCAGCTGATCCTGCTGCGGCGCGACAACGTCGAGCACCTGCTGCTCGTCGGCGGACCGAACGACGTCGTGGTCGAGCGCAACATCGTGCGGGCGGCGGGCGCCCGGGTGCAGGCGGAGCTGGCGGACCGGTCCGATCCGGCGCCCGAGGCCCCGCTCCACCTGCCGGCCGGCACCGAGCCCGCGCCGCTGCCGCCGCCCTTCCCCGAGCCCGAGCTGCCCGCCCCGGAGCCCGAGCGCGCCGCGCCTGCCTTCGCGCCGGTCATGGATCCGGTCCCGGGGCCGCGGCACGAGCCCCCGGCCCCGGAGCTGCCGCCCGAGCCGGCCCGGCCGGGCGCGCGCTTCAACGCCTCGCGCCGCGTCGAGCCGCCAAGCCTGCGGGCCGCCCGCCAGGCGCCGCCGCCGCTGGAGGTTCCGGTGCCGCCGGTGGTGCCGGTGCCCCCGCCGGAGCCGGTCCCCGTGCCGCCCCTCGATCCGGTGCCGGCCCCGGCCGGCACCCGCGGCGGGGAGCCGCGCACGGTGGACGCGGCGATCCTCAACGACATGGCCCGCCAGCTGGAGGAGGCCCTGCGGCGTCCCTCCTCGGCGGTGGCACCGGCCCGCCCGGCCGCCCCGGTGATGAGC
>NZ_LABY01000369.1 GCF_001043975.1 Methylobacterium variabile | reverse complement strand
TTCAGGCGGCGCCGGAGGGCGGCCCTCCGGCTGCCGCCTGAAACCCGTCGCACGGTCATGAACTCGCTCGATCTGCAAAAAGCCCCGGAGGATACCCGCGTCGTCGTGGCGATGTCCGGGGGCGTCGATTCCTCCGTCGTCGCCGCGCTGCTCAAGCGCGAGGGCTACGACGTGGTCGGGATCACGCTGCAGCTCTACGACCACGGCGCGGCGAGCCACCGCCGGGGCGCCTGCTGCGCGGGCCAGGACATCCACGACGCCCGCCGGGCCGCCGAGACGATCGGCATCCCGCATTACGTGCTCGACTACGAGGACCGGTTCCGCGAAGCGGTGATCGACCGCTTCGCCGACAGCTACCTCCAGGGCGAGACGCCGATCCCCTGCGTCGAGTGCAACCGCTCGATCAAGTTCCGCGACCTGCTCGCCACCGCCCTGGACCTCGGGGCCGACGTGCTGGCGACCGGCCACTACGTCGCGAGCCGGGCCCTGCCCACCGGCGGCCGCGCCCTGCACCGCGCCCTCGATCCGGCCCGGGACCAGAGCTACTTCCTGTACGCCACCACGGCCGAGCAGCTCGACCTCCTGCGCTTCCCCCTGGGCGAGCGGCCGAAGGACGAGACCCGGGCGCTCGCCAAGGCGTTCGGCCTCAGCGTCGCCGACAAGCCCGACAGCCAGGACATCTGCTTCGTGCCCCAGGGGCGCTACCAGGACGTGATCGCCCGCCTGCGGCCCGATGCCGTGCGCCCGGGCGAGATCGTCCACCTCGACGGGCGGCGGCTGGGGCGCCACGACGGCATCATTGGCTTCACGGTGGGCCAGCGCCGCGGCCTCAACGTCGCGGCGGGCGAGCCGCTCTACGTCGTGCGCCTGGAACCCGGCGAGGCCCGGGTGGTGGTCGGCCCGCGCGAGGCGCTCGCCACCTCGGTGATCCGCCTCGCCGACCCGAACTGGCTCGGCGATTCGGCCCTCGACGCGGCGCGCGGCCTGCCCGTGGCGGTGCGGGTGCGCTCCCCCCGCGAGCCGCGCCCCGCCAGCCTGACCTGGAATCCGGACGGAGCCTGCGCCGAAATCACCCTCGCGACGCCCGAGGACGGGGTGTCGCCGGGCCAGGCCTGCGTCATCTATGCCGATGACGGGCCGCGGGCGCGGGTTCTCGGCGGCGGCACCATCCGGCGGGTCGAGGCCGAGCGCCTGGCGGCGGCCTGACCCCCTCTCCGCGCGGCCCCCCGGCCCGCGGACACCAGTTGATCTCGGAGACGGTACGGACATGCTGAGCGAGCCGCGAGAGGCGGGGCCCACCACCGCCTTGATGCGCAAGGCCTACGCGCGCTGGGCGCCGGTCTACGACGTGGTCTACGACAAGCTCACCGAGCCGGCGGCCCGGGACGCGGTCGAGGCGGCGCTCGTCGGCGGGCGCCGCATCCTGGAGGCCGGCGTCGGCACCGGCCTGTCCCTGGGCTACTATCCGGCGGACGCGGAGGTCTACGGCGTCGATCTGTCGGAGGACATGCTGCGGCGAGCCAACCGCAAGGTGGCCCGCCGGGGCCTGTCCCACGTCAAGGGCCTCCAGGTCATGGACGTCTGCCGCCTCGGCTACGCCGATGCGAGCTTCGACGCGGTGGTGGCGCAGTTCCTCATCACCCTGGTGCCGGATCCCGAGGGCGCCCTCGACGAGTTCCTGCGGGTGCTGAAGCCCGGCGGCATGATCGTGCTCGCCAACCATTTCGGCCAGGCCGACGGCACCGTCGCCCGGGTCGAGGAGATCGTCGCCCCGCTCTGCTCGAAGATCGGCTGGAGCTCGGACTTCAAGGCCGCCCGGATCGAGGCCTGGGCCCGGGCCAAGGGCGTGACCTTCATCGGGCTCAAGCCGACCTTCCCGGGCGGCTTCTTCAAGATCCTGCGCATGCAGAAGCCGGGGTGAGCGCGCTGTCCCGGCTCCGCGACGAACCCTCCCGTCCCGAACCGCCGGAGGCGGGGGGCCCGCCCGCGGCGGACGCGCCGGGCCCGGAGGCCGTGGCGGTCCCGGCCTGGCGCCGCTGGCTGCGGGTGCTGCCGCTGGTCGCCCTGGTGGCGCTCTCCCTCGGCCTGCTCTTCGGCGGCATCACCCGCTGGTTCAGCGTCGACCAGCTGCTGGCCTCCCGGGCCTTCGCCAAGGCCTGGGTGGCGGAGGGATTCTGGCGCGCCTATGCCTGCGCCTATCTCGCCTATGTCGGCACCGTGATCGTGTCGCTGCCGGTCTCGGTGGTGATGACGACCCTGTGCGGCTTCCTGTTCGGCCCGGTCGCCGGCGCCCTGGTGTCGATCGCAGCCGCCACGACCGGCGCCGTCGTGGTCTTCTCCATCGGCCGCACGGCGGCGGGCGAGGTGCTGCTGCGGCGCGCCGGCTCGCGCCTCGGCCGGCTGGCGGAAGGGTTTCGCCGCGACGCCTTCTCGTACGTGATGGTGCTGCGGCTCCTGCCGGTCTTCCCGTTCTGGATGACCAACCTGGCGCCTGCGATCTTCGGCGTGCGCCTGCGCACCTTCGCGCTCGCCACGCTCATCGGCATCAGCCCCGGCGCCTTCATCTACGCCTCGGCGGGGGCCGGGGTCGAGACCGTGGTGGCGGCCCATCAGGAGGCCAAGGAGGCCTGCCTGGTGGCCGGCGGCATCGCCTGCGACGCCGCCCTGTCCCTGCGCACCATCGTCACGCCGCAGCTCATCGCCACCCTGCTGGGCCTCGGCGCCCTGGCGCTGCTGCCGGTCGCCTGGCGGCGGTGGCGGCGCCAGCCCCGCTGAGCCGCCGGACGGCGCGGCAGCATCGCGCGCAATTCCTTGGCCGTCGACTGGATTTTCGGCAATCTGGGAAAGGCCGAACGGGCGTGTTAGTGTTCCGCCGGCCTCGCGGCGAGTGAGGATGTCGGGCGAGCGAGGGCGTCGGGAACGTGCAGTGGTCCGAGGACGCGGCGAGCCAGGGTGGTGTCCGGGGCCTCGCCGGACGCATCGGGCTGTCCGGCCGCCTGCTCCTGCTCACGGTGGTGTTCGTCCTCATCGCCGAGGTGCTGATCTACGTGCCGAGCATCGCGACCTTCCGGCGCTCCTGGCTGTCGGATCGGGTCGCCGCCGCGCAGGTCGCCGCCCTGGTGCTCGACGCCGCGCCCCAGCAGCGGGTGTCGGACGACCTCGCCCGCCGGCTGCTGACCGGCGTCGGGGCCCGTGCCATCGCCCTCAAGGCCGGCGGCGCCCGGCGCCTCCTCAACCTCACGCCGATGCCGCCCGAGGTCGGCGAGACCGTCGACCTGCGCGACGCCGACTGGATCGAGGGGATCGGCGGCGCTTGGCGCACGCTGACGCAGACAAACCCCCTGCCCCTGCGGGTGATCGGCCACGGCATGGACGGGGTCGACTTCGTCGAGCTGGTCCTCGATCCTGCCCCCCTGCGCGCCGCGATGATCGCCTTCTCGCGCCGCATCCTGCTCGCCTCCCTGGCGATCTCCGGCATCACGGCCGGCCTCGTCTTCCTGGCGCTCCAGCTCTCCATCGTGCGGCCGGTGCGGCGGCTGGCCCGCAACATCGCCGCCTTCGCGGAGGATCCGGAGGACCTGTCGCGGCGGATCAGTCCGTCCTGGCGCAGCGACGAGATCGGCGCCGCCGAGACCGCGCTCGCCCGCATGGAGACGATCCTGTCGGGCGAGCTGCGCCAGAAGCGGCGCCTGGCCGATCTCGGCCTCTCGGTGAGCAAGATCAATCATGAGCTGCGCAACCTGCTGACCACGGCGCAGCTGCTGGTCGACCGGCTCGAGCACGTCGCCGATCCGGGGGTGCAGCGGGTGGCGCCGCGCCTCGTCGCGACGCTCGGCCGGGCGATCCGCTACTGCGAGGCGACCCTGGCCTACGGCCGGGCGGCCGAGCGCCCGCCGGAGCGCCGCCTCACGCCCCTGCGGCCGATCCTGCGCGATGCCCTCGACCTCGCCGGGCTCGCCCCCGGGGCGGCCGTGACCATCGAGGACCGCACCCCCGAGGCCTTGAGCGTCGACGCTGATCCCGACCAGCTGTCGCGGGTGCTGGTCAACCTGGTGCGCAACGCCGTCCAGGCGCTCGGCCTCGCCGGGGCCGCCGACGCGGCGCCGTTGGTGGCGATCGAGGCGGAGCGGACCGGCGGCACCGTCACGATCCTCGTCTCCGACAACGGCCCCGGCCTGCCGGAGCGGGCCCGGGCCCACCTGTTCGAGGCGTTCCAGGGCGCCGGCCGCTCCGGCGGCACCGGCCTCGGCCTCGCCATCGCGGCCGAGCTGGTGCGGCTCAACGGCGGCGCCCTGAGCCTCGACGAGACCCGCAGCGGGGCGCGCTTCCGCATCACCCTGCCCGATCGCGAGGCGTGAGCGCGGCTTTCGAAGAGGTGGTCGCCGAGTGGCCTTCCAAGCGGCTTTCGAAGTGGCGTTCCAAGCGGGTTGCCAAGCTGGCCGGCGCCGCCGCATCGTAGGGTCATGTCGCTGCGCGTCCCCCTCTCCGCCGTGCGCTCCTTCGAGGCGGCCGCGCGCCGCCGCTCCTTCAAGGACGCGGCCGCTGAGCTGAACCTCACGGCGAGCGCGGTCAGCCACGCCATCCGCAAGATGGAGGGGATGCTCGGCGTCACCCTGTTCGAGCGCCAGGGCCAGGGCGTGGTGCCGACCGCCGCCGGCGAGGCGCTGCTGGAGCACGTCAGCCGCGCCTTCGACGAGCTGCATCGCGGCCTCGACCTCGTGGCGGCGCGAGGACCGCAGCTCCTGCGCCTGCACTGCGCGCCGAGCCTCGCGGCGCAGTGGCTGACGCCCCGCCTCGCCCGGTTCCTGGCGGCCCATCCGGGCTTCGAGGTCCGGCTCGCCGCCGGGATGGATTACGCCCGCTTCGTCGGCGACGAGTTCGACGCCGACATCGTCTACGGCCCGCCTCGCGGCGAGGGCCTCGTGGTCGTGCCGCTCTGCACCGAGACGGTGATGCCGCTCTGCGACCCCGAGCGGGCCGCCCGCATCCGCGAGCCTGCCGACCTCCTCGGCGAGGTGCTGATCCAGAGCGACAACAAGCAGGTGCGCTGGCCGCTCTGGTTCGCCCGCAACGGGCTGCCGGCGCCCCGGCCCCTCGGGGTGCGCTTCGACCGCAGCTTCCTGGCCATCGCGGCCGCCGCCGACGGGCTCGGCGTCGCGCTCGAATCGACCCTGCTCGCGGAGCGGGAGCTCGCCAGCGGCCGCCTCGTCGCGCCGCTGCTCGGCCGGGCCCGGGACGTCACGTATGTCGGCCATCACCTCGTCTATCCGGCGACCACCCGGCGCCGCGCGCCCCTGCGGGTGTTCTCGAGCTGGCTGGCGCAGGAGATGGGGATCGCGCTGCCGGACGATCTCGCCTGAATGCCGCGGGTCGGCGGGCGGCGCCCGGTCCTGCGCGGCGCGAGATGAATCGTATTCACCTCTGACTGTAATTTCCGCGTTTGTCCGCGGCCCCTGCTCCAGGCACTGTGCCTGCAACGAGACGAGGGAGGCACCGTCGAGGACGGGCGGCGACCGGGGCGTGAGGCCTCGGGCGTCGAAGTCACTCCCTCGTGCGCGAAGGGCCGGGACCGGTCCGGCCAGCCAGGGAGGACGACATGCTTCTGACCGACAAAGTGTGCCTGATCACGGGCGCCGCATCCCTGCGGGGCATCGGCCGCGCCACCGCGAAGCTCTTCGCGCAGCACGGCGCCAAGGTGGTGATCCTCGATCTCGATGCCGGCCAAGCCGAAGAGGCCGCCCGCGCGCTCGGCGACGGTCATCTCGGTCTCGCCTGCAACGTCACCGACAAGGCCGCCTGCCAGGCCGCCGCCGACGAGGTGGTCTCGCGCCTCGGCCGCATCGACGTGCTGGTCAACAACGCCGGCATCACCCAGCCGCTGAAGTTCATGGAGATCGAGCCCGGCAACTACGACGCGGTGCTCGACGTCAACCTGCGCGGCACGCTCTACATGAGCCAGGCGGTGGTGCCGCAGATGCGCAAGCAGAGGTCCGGCTCGATCGTCTGCATGTCGTCGGTCTCGGCGCAGCGCGGCGGCGGCATCTTCGGCGGTCCGCACTACAGCGCCGCCAAGGGCGGCGTGCTGGGCCTCGGCAAGGCGATGGCCCGCGAGCTCGGCCCCGACACGGTGCGGGTCAACAGCATCACCCCCGGCCTGATCCAGACCGACATCACCGCCGGCAAGCTCACCGACGAGCTGAAGGGCGAGATCGCCAAGGGCATCCCGCTCGGCCGCCTCGGCGTCGCCGACGACGTCGCCAATGCCTGCCTGTTCCTGGCCTCCGACCTCTCCTCCTACATCACCGGCGCCGTCATCGACGTGAACGGTGGCATGCTGATCCACTGACGAGGACGCGACCATGCCTCCCACCGAACCCGGGCAGAACAGCCCCTCGCTCGCCGAGCGGGCCTACCGCATCCGCCGCAACGCCCTCCTGATGGGCGAGGTCCAGGGCCAGGGCTACATCGCCCAGGCCCTCGGCATCGCCGACGTGCTGGCGGTGTCGTACTTCCACGCCATGCGCTACCGCCCGGCCGAGCCGGAATGGGAGGGGCGCGACCGCTTCCTGCTCTCGATCGGCCACTACGCCATCGCGCTCTACGCCGCCCTGCTCGAGGCCGGGATCATCCCGGAGGACGAGCTGACGAGCTACGGGGCCGACGACAGCCGGCTGCCGATGTCCGGCATGGCCGCCTACACCCCCGGCATGGAGATCACCGGCGGCTCGCTCGGTCACGGGCTGGCGCTTGCGGTCGGCTTCTGCCTCGGGCTCAAGCGCAAGAAGTCGGACTCGTTCGTCTACTGCCTGATCTCCGACGGCGAGCTCGGCGAGGGCTCGATCTGGGAGGGCGCCTGGTCGGCGAGCCACTGGAAGCTCGACAACCTGATCGCCATCGTGGACGTCAACAACCAGCAGGCCGACGGGCCCGCCTCGCAGGTCACCGGCTTCGAGCCGGCGGCCTCCCGCTTCGAGGCCTTCGGCTGGCACGTCCAGCGGGTCGACGGCAACGACATCGACGCCCTCGTCCAGGCCTTCGATGCCGCCAAGGCCTGCACCGAGCCGAAGCCCCGGATCGTCATCTGCGACACCAAGATGGCGAAGGGCATTCCCTTCCTCGAGGCGCGCGAGCGCAACCACTTCCTGCGGGTGGAGCCGCAGGAGTGGCAGGACGCGATCAAGATCCTGGATGCCGGGAGGCCCGCATGAGACGCTCGAAGTACACGCGCCCGGCCTGGCTCGGTGAGCAGGGCGAGGGCGGCCAGGGCACGGCGGACAAGCCGCGGCTCACCACCTCGGCGATGATCGCCTCGCTGGCGGCCCCCGACCAGCGCACCGCGCCGGCCCCGTTCGGCCACGCGCTGGCCAAGCTCGCGGAGGAGCGCCCGGAGATCGTCGGGCTGACCGCCGATCTCGGCAAGTACACCGACCTGCACATCTTCGCCCAGAAGCACCCCGAGCGCTTCTACCAGATGGGCATGGCCGAGCAGCTGCTGATCAGCGCCGCCGCCGGCATGGCGCGGGAGGGCTTCCAGCCCTTCGCCACCACCTACGCGGTGTTCGCGGCGCGGCGCGCCTACGACTTCATCTGCATGGCGATCGCGGAGGAGAACCTCGACGTCAAGATCGTCTGCGCGCTGCCGGGCCTGACCACCGGCTACGGCCCGAGCCACCAGGCCACGGAAGACATCGCGATCTTCCGCGGCCTGCCCAACATGACGATTCTCGACCCCTGCGACGCGCACGAGATCGCGCAGGCGGTGCCGGCCATCGCCGATCACAAGGGGCCGGTCTACATGCGGCTCCTGCGGGGCAACGTGCCCCTGGTGCTCGACGAGTACGGCTACAAGTTCGAGCTCGGCAAGGCCAAGACGATCCGGGACGGCAACGACGTCCTGATCATCTCGACCGGCCTGATGACGATGCGGGCGCTCGAGGCGGCCGAGGCGTTGCGGGAGGACAAGGTCGACGTCGCGGTGCTGCACGTACCGACGATCAAGCCGCTCGACACCGAGACGATCCTGCGCGAGGTCGGCAAGGGCGGGCGCCTGGTGGTGGTGGCCGAGAACCACACCGTGGTCGGCGGCTTGGGCGAGGCAGTGGCGGGTCTGCTCCTGCGCAGCGGCACGGTGCCGAAGGCCTTCCGCCAGGTCGGCCTGCCGGACGAGTTCCTGGATGCCGGCGCCCTGCCGACCCTCCACGACCGCTACGGCATCTCGACGGCGGCCATGGCGCGGAGCATCCGCGAATGGCTGTGAGCGCCGAGGCACCCATCGCCTTCGTCGGCCTCGGCTCCATGGGCCTGCCCATGGCCCGCAACCTCGTGCGGCACGGCTTTCCCGTGCGCGGCTTCGACGTGCGGCTCGAGGGCAGGAGCGCCTTCGCGGCCGCCGGCGGGACCCCCGCCGAGACGGTCGCGGCGGTGGCGGACGGCGCCGCAGTCCTGGTGCTGATGGTGGTCAACGCCGACCAGGCCGAGGCGGTGCTGTTCGGTGAGGGCGCCCTGGAGCGCCTCTCCCCGGACGCCGCGGTGGTCCTGATGGCGACCTGCCCGCCGGCCGCCGTGGCGGCCCTGGCGAAGCGGGTGACCGCGACCGGCCGGGCCTTCGTCGACGCTCCCGTCTCCGGCGGGGTCGTCGGCGCCGAGGCCGGTAGCCTCACGATCATGGCGGCGGCCCCCGCCGCCGTGATCGCCGGGGTGCGGCCGCTGCTCGAGGCGATGGGCGACAAGGTGTTCCACGTCGGCCCGGAGCCCGGTCAGGGCGCCACCATGAAGGCGGTCAACCAGCTCCTGTGCGGGGTGAACCTGGCCGCTGCCGCCGAGGCCCTGTCGCTGGCCGCCAAGGTCGGCATCGACGGCGAGGTGGCGCTCGGGATCGTCTCCGGCTCCTCCGCCTCGAGCTGGATGCTGCGCGATCGCGGGCCGCGGATGCTGGAGGAGACCCCGCGGGTGACCAGCGCCGTCGACATCTTCGTCAAGGACCTCGGCATCGTGCTCGAGGCCGGCCGCAGCGAGAAGGCCGCCCTGCCCCTCGCCGCACTCGCCCACCAGCTCTTTCTCGCCGCGTCCGGCCGTGGCGCCGGCGCGGAGGACGACAGCCAGGTCATCGGCTCCTACCGGGCCCTGAACGGCAAGTAGCCTGCCCAATCCCCCTCCCCACGACTCGCCGCGATCCCGGGCAAGCCCGGGATCGCGGCTGGGGACGGGATGGCCCCCATCCCCAGAAGCCGGCCCAACCGGCCCGATCCCCCCTTCTCCGAGGAGACTCCCATGAGCCAAGCCCTCTCCCGTCGTACCCTGCTGGCCGGCGCCGCGGCGATGCCGCTCGTCACCATCTTCACCCGGCCCCTCCGCGCGGCGGAGTTCGACTACAAGCTCGCCACCGGCCAGGACCCGACCCACCCGGTCAACATCCGGGCCCAGGAAGCGCTGACCCGCATCCGCGAGGCGTCCAACGGGCGCCTCGACATCAAGCTCTTCCCGGCCAACCAGCTCGGCTCCGACACCGACCTGCTGTCGCAGGTCCGCAACGGCAGCGTCGAGTTCTTCAATCTCTCGACCTCGATCCTCTCGACCTTCGTTCCCGCCGCGGCGCTGCCGAATACCGGCTTCGCCTTCAAGGACTACAACGACGTCTGGAAGGCGATGGACGGCGGCCTCGGCAATTACGTCCGCGAGCAGATCGCCAAGACGCCGATCCAGACCGTCTCGAAGGTGTGGGACAACGGCTTCCGCCACATCACCTCCTCGACCAAGGAGATCCGCACGCCGGAGGACCTCAAGGGCTTCAAGATCCGCGTGCCCCCGTCGCCGATGCTGACCTCGCTGTTCAAGGCGCTCGACGCCGGCGCGGCCCCGCTCAACTTCAACGAGCTGTACTCGGCGCTGCAGACCAAGATCTTCGAGGGTCAGGAGAACCCGCTCGCCATCACGGCGACGACCCGGCTCTACGAGGTGCAGAAGAGCTGCAGCCTCACCGGTCACGTCTGGGACGGCTACTGGATGCTCGGCAACAAGCGGGCCTGGCAGCGCCTGCCGGAGGATCTGCGCGCCATCGCGGCCCGCGAGCTCGACCGCTCGGCCGACGACCAGCGCGCCGACATCGTCAAGCTCAGCGCCTCCCTGCGCCAGGACCTCGGCTCCAAGGGCATCACCTTCATCGAGGTTGATCGCCAGAAATTTCGCGATGCGCTCGGCCGCACGAGCTTCTACAAGGACTGGAAGACCAAGTACGGGGACGCGGCCTGGGAGCACCTCGAGGCCGTCGCCGGCAAGCTGGCCTGAGGGAGGCATACGATGCATATCGACATCGCAACGGAGACGCCTGCCTTGCCGGCGGCGTCGGCCAAGCGCGCCTGGGCGCGCTCCCTCGACAAAGCGCTGGGCCCCCTGGTCGAGATCCCGGCCGCCCTCCTGGTGGTGGCCGAGGTCGTGGTGCTGCTGGCAGGCGTCGTCAGCCGCTACGTCTTCCACGCCCCCATCGTCTGGTCCGACGAGCTCGCCTCGATCCTCTTCCTCTGGCTCGCCATGCTCGGCTCCGTCGTCGCCTACCGCCGCGCCGAGCACATGCGCATGACCGCCCTCGTCAGCATGGCCTCGCCCAGGACACAGGCCTTCCTCGAGGCCGTGGCCCTCGCCGCCGGCCTCGCCTTCGTGGTCATGCTCCTCCATCCGGCCTACGAGTTCGCCCACGAGGAGATCTTCGTCCAGACCCCGGCGCTGGAGATCACCAACGCCTGGCGCGCCGCCGCCCTCCCGGTCGGCTTCGCCCTCATGCTCGTCGTCGCCGCGCTCCGCCTCATCGAGTGCGCCGACTGGCGCCATGCCGCCGGCGCCGTGGCGCTCAGCG
>NZ_LABY01000368.1 GCF_001043975.1 Methylobacterium variabile | reverse complement strand
AAGGCGTTCGGCGCATCAGCGCCGGCGCCCATCCGGGCCTAGCCGGTGCCTGCGACCGAGTCCGTTCGAGGGCGCAAGGCCCAACGTGAGACGATCGAGGGCGGACGGGCGCGGGCGTAAGCCCCGATGGTCCTCACGCCGAGGGCGGCTCCGGCAGGTAGCCGGCGGCGCGCAGGGCCTCCTCGACCGCCTCGTGCAAGGCGTCCGCAGGCTCGTCGTTGACCGCGGGCGGCGGGGCGAGCGGCACCATCGGCGGGAACTGCGCGATCGCCTCCGGCGGCGCGGCGAGGACCGTCTCGTCGCCCTCGTGCGGCTTGTGCGGGCGCAGGGTCGAGATCAGCCGGCCGATCATGCGGTCCCTCACCTCATCCGTTCTCCCGAGGGCAGGCCTGCAAGGAACGTGCGCGGAGCCCGTTTCGATCCACGGCCACGCCGCCCTGCCCTCTTCCTTGCCCTCTTCCCGGCGGCGCCCTCGCCACCATCTCGGGAATTCTTTTCGGAGTCGCAAGGAGTGCCCGCCGATGCCCTGGACCACCGCCATGATCCCGCCGCAGGCCGGGCGCCTCGCGATCGTCACCGGCGCGACCAGCGGGATCGGCTACGAGGCGGCCCTGGCGCTGGCGGGCGCAGGAGCCGAGGTCGTGCTCGCCGCCCGGGACACCGCCAAGGCGGACGGCGCCGCCGCGGCGATCCGGCGGGCCCATCCTGCGGCGCGGCTCGAGATCCGCGCCCTCGACACCGCGCGCCTCGCCTCGGTCCGGGCCTTCGCGTCGCAGTGGCGGGCGGAAGGGCGGCCGATCGACATCCTGCTGCTCAACGCCGGCATCGCCGCGGTGCCGCGGCGCGAGGAGACCGAGGACGGCTTCGAGCGCCAGCTCGCCACCAACTATCTCGGCCACTTCGCCCTGACCGGGCTGCTGCTGCCGAGCCTCCGGGCGGAGGCCGGCGCCCCGCCCGCCCGGGTCGTGCCGGTGGCGAGCATCGCCCACCGCTCGGGCCGCATCGCCTTCGACGACCTGCAGCTGCACCGCTCCTACGCGCCACAGGCGGCCTATCGGCAGACGAAGCTCGCGATGCTGATGTTCGGCCTCGAGCTCGACCGGCGCCTGCGCGCGCGCCCTGGCGCCGCCGGCCCGGCCGTCCGGTCGATCCCGGCCCATCCCGGGGTCGCCGCCACGGCCATCGCCCGGCGCGGCGACCGGGCCGGCCCGCTGGCGCAGCGGGCCGGCGCCGCGATCCTCGGCCTGATCGGCCAGTCGGCGGCGCGGGGAGCCCTGCCCCTGCTCTACGCCGCCACCGCCCCGGAGGCGGAGGGCGGGCACTATTACGGCCCGGACGGCCTGTGGGAGGTCCGCGGCCACCCGGCGCCCGCGCGGATCGAGGCGCATGCCCGCGATCCGCAGGCGGCCGGGCGTCTCTGGGCCCTGTCCGAGACGCTGACGGGCGTCACCTATCCCCTGTGAGGCCGCCCTACTCGTCCTCGTCGTCCTCGGCCGCCGGGGCCGGGACGGCGGGATCGATGGGCACGGCGCGGGACTGCATCACGGGCGCGGCCGCGACCTGCGGGCGCGACGGGAGCAGGCCGGCCGCGAAGGCGACGAAGCCCGCCGCGTCGCGCAGCTCCGCGGGCTGGCGCGGATCGCGCGCGATCAGGTCGGCCTCGCGCTGCAGGCGGGCGTTGCAGGCCGGCGAGGGCAGCCCGCCGCGGGGGGTGCAGGCGTCGTGCCGGGCGCAGGCCGCGTCGAGGGCATCGATGGGCGGCAGCGGCGCGTTGTTGCCCGGGCCGCAGTAATTGCCGTGGATGAGGAGCGCCGGCGGCCGGCCAGACGGCGCGGAGAACGGTGCCGACTGCGCCAGGGCGGGTGCGGACAGGCCGCAGGCGAGGACGAGCGGAACGGCGAATCGCATCGGTCTGATCCCTCCGGTTGCGCCGGCCAACGGTAACCCGGGACGGCGGTTCCCGTCTCGCGTCCAACCGCCCCGCTCCGGGCACGGCCGGAATCGCCATCCCGCCGCCATCCCGGCCGGAAAGGCTTGCCGGAGCCGCCCGGCCGCCAATGTAGGACCGATGATCGTCTCCGACCCCCACACGCCCAGGCCGCGCGAGCCGTCGGACGGCAGTCCGACCCTCGATGCGGCGAGCCGGGAACGGCTCGGCCGCTACCTCCAGGCCCTCTACGAACCCGTGCTCGACGAGGGGCTCGACCCGCGCCTCGCCGAGCTGCTGCACCAGCTCGACCGCGACCGGGCCGAGACCGAAGGCGGCCCCGGGCCCGACGGGCCGGGCCATTGAGGGCGGTCCCTGCCGCCCCGGCGATGCCACCCTGAGCAGGTCTCCCGGAAGGCAGACGGTTCGGCAACGGAAACCTGCGGCAGGACAAGGACCTGAGCGGATGACGCGTCGTCCGCTCAGCCTCGAGCCCAAGCGGACTCGAGCCCAAGCGGAACGGAGAGCGAGATCGGATGGGCCGCTGGGCGTGGATGGGCAAGCGGGTCGTCCGCCAGGTCTGGTTCCGGGCCGCGCTGATCAGCCTGTTCGGCGTGGCGCTGGCGGTCATCGCCGCCCTCGTCGGCCCGCTCCTGCCCGGCGACGTCCACGGGAACCTGGGCCAGGACGCGGTCGGGACGATCCTCCAGATCATGGC
Organism: Methylobacterium variabile; assembly: GCF_001043975.1. Classification (GTDB taxonomy): domain Bacteria; phylum Pseudomonadota; class Alphaproteobacteria; order Rhizobiales; family Beijerinckiaceae; genus Methylobacterium; species Methylobacterium variabile. Next base: position 2,235 of record NZ_LABY01000368.1, on the reverse strand, counting down.
CTCGAGCATGCTGGCGGTGACGACCTTCTCGCTCACCGCGATGGTCAGCGCCTACGGCTCGGCGACCCAGCTCGCGACGCCGCGGGCGACGCAGCTGCTCATCGGCGATCCCACCTCGCAGAATGCGCTGTCGACCTTCCTCGGCGCCTTCGTGTTCTCGGTCGTCGGCATCATCGGGCTGCAATCGAGCCTCTACGGCGACAGCGGGCGCGTCGTCCTGTTCTCCGGCACCGTGCTGGTCGTCGCGGTGGTGGTCGTCACGCTGCTGCGCTGGATCGGCCACATCACCGGCTTCGGCCGCATGGGCGACGTGATCGACCGCGTCGAGGAGGCGGCCAGCGCGGCGATGGCGGCCTTCGCCGCCGATCCGCGGCTCGGCGGACGCCCGGCGACCGCGGTGCCGACCGGCGCGGCACCGGTCTTCGCGACGCGGACGGGCTACGTCACCCATGTGGACGTCGCCTCGCTCGGGCGGATCGCGGAGCGGAACGGCCTCGTGGTGCACGTCGCGGCGTTGCCGGGCACGCTCGTCCACCCGACGCGGCCGCTGCTGCACGTCGAGGGCGCCCTCGCGGATCACGGCGACGCGCTCGCGGCCGCGTTCGCGATCGAGCGGCACCGGCGCTTCGACCAGGACCCGCGCCTCGGCCTGATCGCGCTCTCGGAGATCGCGAGCCGGGCGCTGGCGCCGGCCACCAACGATCCCGGCACGGCGATCGAGGTGCTGAATGCCCTGCTGCGGGTTCTCCTCCACCTGCCGCCGGACGAGCCGGACGGCGAGGAGCTGGCCGAGCGCCCGCCCATCCACGTGCCGCGCCCGACGCTCGACGACATGCTGACCGACGCGTTCCGGCCGCTGATCCGCGAGGGCATCGCGGAGATCGAGGTCACGATCCGCCTCGCCAAGACCCTCGCCGCCCTCGGCGCGGCGCGCCCCTACGCGGCGCCCTCCGTCGCCCGGGTGGCCGCGCGCCTGGACCGGGCCGCCCGCGCGGCGATCCCGGACGCCGCCGACCTCGCCGATTACGAGGCGGCCCGTACCGACGGTCACTGGCGATGACCGTCCGGTTCCGTTCTCGCGCCCTCGCCACATCTTCGGCTCGGCACCGGAAGGTCCGGGCGGCTCAGCGGTAGCCGGCCGCCTGAAGCTCGAACAGCTCGGCGTAGCGCCCGCCCGCCGCCACCAGGGCCGCGTGGGTGCCCTCCTCCAGGACCCGCCCGCCGGCCAGGACCACGATCCGGTCGGCCCGACGCACCGTGGAGAAGCGGTGGGAGATGAGGAGCGCGGTGCGGCCCGCGGCGAGATCGGCGAAGCGGCGGAACACCTCGGCTTCCGCCCCCGCGTCGAGGGCCGCCGTCGGCTCGTCGAGGACGAGGATCGCGGCGTCGCGCCGGTAGGCGCGGGCGATCGCCACCTTCTGCCACTCGCCGCCGGAGAGCTCGATCCCGTCCTCGAAGCGCCGGCCGAGGCGCTGGTCGTAGGTCCCCGGCAGTCGCGCGATCACCGCGTCCGCCAGCGCCCGCTGCGCCGCCGCCGCGATGCCGTCCCGGTCCTCCCGCTCCTTGATGCGGCCGACCGCGATGTTGTCGCCGGCCGTGAAGTCGAAGCGCATGAAGTCCTGGAAGATCACGCCGATCCGGTCGCGCAGGGAGTCGAGGTCGTAGGCGGCGAGGTCGCTGCCGTCGAGCAGGATCCGCCCCTCCGTCGGCGCGTAGAGGCGGGCCAGCAGCTTGACGATCGTGGTCTTGCCGGCGCCGTTCTCGCCGACGAGGGCCACCACCTCGCCGGCGCCGATGCGGAGGGACAGGTGGCGCACGGCCCAGCGGCTCTCGCCCGGGTAGCGGTAGCCGACATCCTCGAACACGAAGCCCTCGCGCAGGCGCTCCGGCACCGGCAGCGCCCCCGGGGCCGAGCGGAGGCGCGGCGCGATGGTGAAGAACGAAAAGAGGTCGTCGAGGTACTGCGCCTGGCCGAGGAGCTGCGAGGCGCCGACGAGCAGGCCCTCGACGAGGCCGCGCAGGCGCAGGAAGGCGCCGCCCAGGAAGGTGAGGTCGCCGACCGTGAGGGCACCGGCGAGCGCCTCCCCGGCGATGACCAGGTAGGCGGCGTAGTAGGCGAGCGTGCCGAGTGCCGCGAAGGCGCCGCCCGCCAGGGCGCGCCGCCGGGCGAGGTCGCGGTTCTCGGCGAGCAGCCGCCCGGCGAGGTCGCGGAAGCGGTCGGCGAGGTGGCCGGCG
>NZ_LABY01000367.1 GCF_001043975.1 Methylobacterium variabile | reverse complement strand
GAACGCCTTCGCTCGAAGTGCCAACTAACTTTCGGCGCGCGTGCTTCTCCGAGCGCCTGTTTAGATCTCCCATACGCACCGGTTCATAGCACTCAGGTCCCATGTGGAGGTACGTCAGCAATCGGAGCATAGTCGTGGCGCCGGTTCTCGGAACCCATTCACCCGATCATGCCGCCGGTCGTCCGCACGGCAATCACATCAAGCGCCCGATCGATAATAGTTGCCGAACCGCCAGATCGTGCCACCCTGGCTGTACAACAACTCTTGGCTTTTCGCACGCCGCCCGGACCACGCCCGCCCTCAAGGCGATGATCGTCCAGGAAGTCCGTGCACAAAGTCAGGAGAGACAGACGGGAGTTTCTGCACGATGGGCGGTGCCACGGTCGGGCGTAGGTGCGGATACAGCCGGGTCTCAACCTCAGACCAGGATTGGACCATCCAACTCGACGCCCTCGCCAAGGCTGGCGTCGACGATCGCGACGTCTACCGCGAGAAGGCCAGCGGCGCCCGACGCGGTCGCACCGAGCTTCGACGCGTCCTCGACCTTCTCCGCCAGGACGATCAGATCGCCGTCTTCGCCCTCGACCGACTCGCGCGCTCCCCGCTGCACCTTCTCCAGATCGTCGAGAAGATCGAGGCCAAGGGCGCCAAGCTCGTCTCCCTACGCGAACAGATCGACACGGGCTCGGCCATGAGGCGCTTCTTCATCACTGTCGTTGGCAGTGTCGCCGCTCTGGAGCGCGACCTCATCCTCGCCCGCACCAAGGCGGGCGCCGCTCTCGCCCGAGAGAGGGGAGTGCGCTTCGGTCGCCCGCCGAAGCTCACCCCCGCCCTGATCCGGCAGGTTCTGCTCGCCCACGACGACCCGGAGACGACGGTGCCGGAGACCTGCCGCATCCTCGGCATCAGCCGCTCCAGCTACTACGCCGCACTCCGCTCGGGGCGGGAAGAAGTTCGAGCAGCATAGCCGTCTACATCAAGGCCGTTTTCACCAACATCTAGATGTGGATGCTCAACAGGTTGTCCTCGGCCAAGCCGAGGCGGCTGATGGGTGTTCTGCCGTTGATGCCGCCGTGTGGGCGCTGCCCGTTGTAGCGGAACAGGAAGGCGGGCAGTTCCGCGCGACGCTGCTCCGAGGTGTCGTAGGCGCGGGCACAGGCCCACTCGCGCAAGGACGTCTGGACGAAGCGCTCGGTCTTGCCGTTGGTCTTCGGCGTGTAGGGCCGGGGTAATTACCCAGGGGGTTCGGCGCGGAGCGCGAGCCGGCTGACCTTGCCGGCGACGAGGTAGAGCGCGGGCAGCGATCAGGCGCCAACGGTCTTGG
>NZ_LABY01000366.1 GCF_001043975.1 Methylobacterium variabile | reverse complement strand
GGGCCGGGTGCGCTGATGGCGGATGTTCAGGCGTCGCAATGCCTTGGCGTAGCGTCTGGATTTGAAGGCGGGCCCGTTGTCGGTCATGACGCGCTCGACCCTGATGCCGTGGCGGCGGAAGAAGCGCAGGGCGTTGACGAGGAAGGCGAGGCAGGAGCCGCGCTGCTCGTCGGGGTGGATCTCGGAATAGGCCAGCCGGGAGTGGTCGTCGACGGCCAGGTGCAGGTACTCCCAGCCGATGCCGCGGCTCGAACTCTGGCCGGTGCGATCGCCGGTGATGCGGTGGCCGACGCGCGCGAAGCGACCGAGCTTCTTGATGTCGATGTGGATCAACTCGCCCGGCTGGGCGCGCTCGTAGCGGCGCACGGGCTCGGGCGGCTCAAGGTCTTTGATGCGGCTCAGGCCGTGGCGGCGCAGCACCCGGCTGACGGTGGCCGGCGAGACGGCCAGATCACGGGCGATCTGCGCGCCGGTCAGACGCTGCCGGCGCAAGGCCACGATGGCTTCCTGCGTCTGGGGCGGGGTCGGGCGGTGCAGCTTGTGAGGCCGCGAGGAGCGATCCTGCAGCCCGGCGGCCCCTTCGGCCTCGAAGCGGGCCACCCACTTGCCCACCGTCTTGGGGCACACGCCCATCGTCGCGGCCACCGCCTTCGGGCTGAGCCCGCTTTGGGCCAGCCGCACCAGTCGCTCTCGACCAGACGGCGTCAAACGCGCATTCTCGTGGATGTTCATCCGGTCGCTCCGGGATCGTTGAAGCCTCGCAACTCCAGCGTCCTCGGTTCAGACCGGATGGACAACCTCCTGAAAGCTCACAGCTAG
>NZ_LABY01000365.1 GCF_001043975.1 Methylobacterium variabile | reverse complement strand
CGCAAGCTCGACGAGAACGAGCAGGCGCAGCGCATGAGCCAGCGCGACCAGGACGGCAGCGAGGTGCTCTCGGTCGAACTCGAACGCCTCACCGCCCTCGGGCAGACGCTTTCGGAGCGCCGCAACGCCTTCGAGTACGCCCGCGACGCCGCCGCCTACTTCTTCACACGGACCACCCGGTCGCTGTGGCGCCCGCGCTCCGGATCGCAGGTCAACCGAGCGACCATGACCGCGGCGATGATCGACAGCCGCGACTTCATCAGCGCGCGGCGCCGGGCCGAGACCGAGATCCACCTGCCGAAAGGAACCCGGATCGCCTTCACGGGAGGCAAGCAGTTCCAGGACGTCGCGGTGATCTGGGACACGCTCGATCGGGTGCGGGCCAAGCACCCCGACATGGTGCTGATGCACGGCGGCGGCGAAGGCGCCGAGCTGATCGCCGCGAAGTGGGCGGAGACCCGCAAGGTCGCCCAGGTGGTGTTCAAGCCGGACTGGAAGCGCCACAGCAAGGCGGC
>NZ_LABY01000364.1 GCF_001043975.1 Methylobacterium variabile | reverse complement strand
AAAACCTAAGCGCGGCGGTATTATAGGTGTTTTCGTTACACGCGAACTCGCTCATTCCCGCCCGGACCTCGCGCGCGAGATCCGGGTAGCGGCCGATCACGACCGAGGTCTCGTTGATCAGGTCGAGTTGGGCGAGCCACTCCATCTCCTTCCCGGCGCGGTGCGCCCAGGCCTTCTCGGCGTTGCTGGCGTGCTGGCGCGGCCGACCCGCCTTGCCCTTGCGGGGCACCACGCCCATGCCGGGCAGCGGTTCGACTGCGGCCCCGGCGAACAGGTTCGCCATCCACTCGGCCGTGTCCCGGTCCATGACGACGACGCGCTTGGGCGTGGCGTCGGCAGGATTGCGGATCGAGCAGCGCATTACCGCCTGATAGACGGCGGTACGGTAGTGGGCGGTGCGCACCTCCTCGCCGTTGATCCCGTAGCTTTCCAGGAAGTGGAAGTGCGCGGGCGACGGGTTAAGGGCGGAGAGCACCACCACGTTGTGGAAGCCCTGGTAGTCGTTGAGACCGTGGGGCATGTTGGGCAGCCGCTCGGCCTTGGTCTTGACCCCGGGCTCGTCGAAGAAGGTGTTGGGCAGGTCCTTGTTGCCCATCCAGAGGTAGGGCTCGTCCGCGAACAGGGCGAGAGTCGCGCCCGCGATCAGATCGAGCAACTTGACGTCGTCCTCCACAGCTTCACAGCGCACTTGCTTGTCGCGATACGTCTTCGACCACGCCTCCTCGCACGCGTAGTAGAAGGTGATGCGCTCGCCGTGCTCGTGCTGCTGGTAGCGCAGATCCCGGCTCAAGCGCTTGGAGACGGGCTTGAGCTTGACACGCTGGGCGGCGAGCAGGCGGAAGAACATCGTGTCCTGCATGCAGGCAGACGCCACCACCACCTTCTTGAAGCCCGCGAAGGCCAGAGGCTTCAGGGTCGAGTAGGTGATCAGGGTCCCGCGGGCCTCGCCCCCGAGCAGGCGCTCGAATTGGCTCTGGTGGACGTGGACGTCCCAGATCTTCGACTCGATGCGCAGGGCCAGAGGCTTGAAGAGTTCGAGCACGTCGTCCCGACGCGCGTTACGAGCGATCTTCCTGATGCTCATCAGGCGGCCTCCTCGTCGTCGACGGGAGGCTTGTTCATGGCGAGCGTGCCGTAGGCCGCGCCGCCTGGGATCAGGGAGAAATGGTCGGTGATCAGGGCGTGGGTGTCGGGCAGCCGCCACTCCTCGAACACGTCGACTTGCGGCACCTCGTCCATCAGGAGGATCCAGTCGGCACGGTTCTCGATGTAGGGGACCCTGGCGAAGGCCGCGTGGGTGATGAAGAGGATCTCGCCGTCACCGCGCTCGGCGGCCTTGAAGTGCTCGACAAGGGCAGCGATCACCGACTGATCCTGCACGGCGTCGCCGTGGATGGCCCTCACCGCGTAGCTGGGATCGAGGGGCGTGAGTTCATGCTCGATGGTCTTGTCGATGAGCAGCTTCGTGGGCTGAACGAAGAGCACCTTGTGGCCGTAACGGGCGAGCCTGTCAGCGTAGCGGCTGTACGCACGGGTCTTGCCCGCGCCCGCCAGGCCGTCGAAGTAGTAGATGTCCATGAAGGTAACCGACGAAAACCCGTGAGGGTAGCGGCACCTTGCGGGTTGATGGACAGCAAGCCGCTCGCGACGGCGCCACGAGCGCAATGATGCCCGGTGCGATCATTCGGTGTCGCGAACGAAGAACGGTTCCCCAACAGGGGCCTGAGCACCAAACGTGCCTGGGGTGCTTGTTGCTGATCGGCAGGCTCCGGGTCAACTAACAAACGGCGGCTACCGACACCCTGTCACCCGAGCGCAACACCCGGCTGGATGGTCGCTCAGTCCGACGACACGGAAGAGGGTTGGGATGACGAGGCCGTTCGTGACTCGCCTGACTGGTCCTAAAAACCAGTCCTAACGCCCCTCTCGGGAGAGTGCGAAAAACGGCAAAAAGCTCAATGATTACACCGCATGGCGCGCCCTACGGGACTCGAACCCGTGTTTTCGCCGTGAAAGGGCGACGTCCTAGACCGCTAGACGA
>NZ_LABY01000363.1 GCF_001043975.1 Methylobacterium variabile | reverse complement strand
CGCCATCAGCGCACCCGGCCCGTAATTACCCACGGGGTGCGCGCGAGCGCGGCGTGACGTAATTACCCAGGGGGTGCGTCCGGCTTCGGCGTGACGCTGGTGTGGTGCTGATGCAGGGCGCTCGGGGCGCCTCTTGCCGGGAGGCGATTTCGCTGATTCCCTCGTGGGATGGGCCGCAGCGAGCTGGAACGCCTGAGCCGGGAGGAGTTGATCGAGCTGGTGCTGCGCTTGCAGCGCCCGGAGAAGACCTCGCGCACCTCGTCCAAGCCACCCTCGACCGATCGCAAGGAGCGGCGCGAGCAGGCCAAGCCCGGCGGCGCCAAGCCGGGTCACGAGGGGCATCGCCGAACGCTCAGCCCGGATCCTGACGCGGTCGTCGCCCGCCGACCGGGTCAGTGTCCCTGCTGCGGCGACGCCTTGGCTGCAGATCTGCCGGCCGAGATCGTCAGTGTGTTCGAGACGATCGAGCTTCCGGAGGTGGCGCCGCTCGTCACCCAGCATCAGCGGCTCGCGGTGCGCTGCCCGTCGTGTGGCAGCCGCGTCGTCGCTCCAGTGCCGCAGGCCGCACGCGGCACGCCGTTCGGCCCGCGCCTGCACGCGGTGGCGGTGTATCTGAAGACCTTCCAGGCTCTGTCCTACGAGCGGCTGCAGGCCGCGTTGTCGGACCTGTTCGGGCTCACCTTGAGCCAGGGCGGGCTGATGAACCTGCTGCGTCGGGCCCAGAGGCAGTTCCGCGCCGGTCGCGAAGCTGCGGTCTCGGCGCTGCGCCGGGCCGCGGTGGTGGCCTCGGACGAGACCGGCGTGCGCATCGAGGGCAGCAACTCGTACCATTGGGTGTTTCGCTCGGACGCGGCGGTCGTTCATCACGCGGCCTCGACGCGGGCCGCCGCCGTGGTGCACGCGATGATGGACGGGCACCGGCCATCCGTGTGGCTGTCGGACCGCTACACCGCCCAGCAGGGCCACGGTGAGCGCCACCAGACCTGCCTGGCGCATCTGGCGCGGGACGTCGCCTACGCGGTCGAGGTGAGCGACGACCCCGTGCCGCTGCGCCTGCAGCTGTGGCTCGGGTCGGTGTTCAGCTTGGCCGAGCGCGTCAGCGATCTGGCCGCCACGACACTCTCGGCCAAGCGCCGGGCACTGGAGCGGCAGCTGACGGAGATCCTGTCCGCCCCGAGCCGTTGCGATCTCACCCGCGCTCTGCAAGCCAAGATCGGGCGAGCCCGCGACCAGCTCCTGGTCTTCCTCGACTATCCTGGCCAAGTGGCGGTCACCAACAACGCCTGCGAGCGCGCCCTGCGCCCGGCGGTGGTGCAGCGGAAGGTGACGAACGGCTACCGGGCCATGTGGGCGGCCGCGGGTGAGGCGGACGTGCGCACGGTCGTCGACACCGCTCGCCTCTCGGGCGCGAACACCTTCACCACCCTCCTCAAGACCGTTGGCGCCTGATCGCTGCCCGCGCTCTACCTCGTCGCCGGCAAGGTCAGCCGGCTCGCGCTCCGCGCCGAACCCCCTGGGTAATTACC
>NZ_LABY01000362.1 GCF_001043975.1 Methylobacterium variabile | reverse complement strand
TGCTTAAGCGAAGTGGTATTAGACAAATATTACTTTGATGCTTGTTGGTCGCTGTCCCCGTGAGCATGTTATGAGCTGATTATTGAGCGCTCGATTTTGCTGAGCGTATCGCAGACGAAGGCAACCATGGGGACTGTCAGGAATTCCGTGTGCGGGCGGGCATGATGCGACCACAGGAGATCGCCGATGGCCCGCCGCAAAGACCCCAGCATTCCCAACGCCGTGCTCGATCAGCTGCTCGCGGGCGCTGATCCGAAAACCGCCTTCTACCCCGGCGGCTTGCTCGACGGCCTGAAGAAGGCCCTGGCCGAACGAGCCCTGGACGCGGAGATGGATCACCATCTCTCCGGCGAGGCAGGAGGCGGCGGCAACAGCCGCAACGGCTACGGCAAGAAGACCGTCACGACCGACACCGGCCAATTCGAGCTGGCCGTGCCGCGCGATCGCCAAGCGAGCTTCGACCCGCAGCTCATCGCCAAGTACCAGCGCCGCTTTCCCGGCTTCGACGAGAAGGTGATCTCGCTGTACGCCCGCGGCATGAGCACCCGCGAGATCGTCGGGCACGTGCGCGATCTCTACGGCGTCGAGGTCTCACCGGACCTGATCAGCGCGGTGACCGACGCGGTGCTGGACGAGGTCGCCGCCTGGCAGGCTCGGCCGCTCGAGCCCGTCTACCCCCTGGTGTTCTTCGACGCCTTGCGGGTGAAGATCCGCGACGAGGGCTTCGTGCGCAACAAGGCGGTCCACATCGCGCTCGGAGTGCGGGCTGACGGGACCAAGGAGATCCTCGGCCTGTGGATCGAGACCACCGAGGGCGCCAAGTTCTGGCTGCGCGTCATGACCGAGATGAAGAACCGCGGCGTCGAGGATATCCTGCTGGCGGTCGTCGACGGCCTGAAGGGCTTTCCCGAGGCGATCGTCTCGGTGTTTCCGGAGGCCACGGTTCAGACCTGCATCGTTCACCTCCTTCGCCACAGCCTGGATTTCACCTCCTACAAGGACCGCAAGCCCGTCGCGGGGGCGCTGAAGGCGATCTACCAAGCGGTCGACGCGACAGCGGCGGAGAAGGCGCTGGCGGCGTTCGAAGAGGGCGAGTGGGGCCGCAAGTACGGCGCCATCGGCCAGAGCTGGCGGCGGGCCTGGAGCGAGGTCATCCCGTTCTACGCCTTCCCGGCCGAGGTCCGGCGGATCGTCTACACGACGAACGCCATCGAGGCCCTGAACGCCAAACTGCGCCGCGCCGTGCGCGGACGAGGGCATTTTCCCTCCGACGAGGCCGCGCTGAAGCTTCTCTACCTGGTCTTGAACCGCTCCGAGAAGGCGTGGAAGATGGGCCCGCGTGAGTGGGTCATGGCCAAGGCGCAGTTCGCCGTCATCTTCGGCGAGCGCTTCACCCGGGCCATGGCGGCCTGATGTTCAACACGCCGCCCATACACGGAATTCCTGACAGTCCCGCAACCATGACTAGGCCAGCCAGCGTGCTGGCATAGCGCTTGTGGTCCTTGACCAAGCGGCGGCAGCGTGTCGCCCACGCCAACGAGCGCTCCACTATCCAACAGCGCGGCAGCAGAACGAAGCCGCGCTTGGCCTCGGGCGCACGGACCATCTCCAGCGTGATCCCGTGCGCTTCGGCGGCCCTCGCCGGCTTCTCGCCCGTGTAGCCCTGATCGACGAACGCTTTCTCCACGCTTCTGTCCGTCTGCGCCTGCACCGCTCACGTCAACGCACCGACCTGGCTGCGGTCGTCGACGTTCTGCGGGCGTGACGTGCAGCGCCACCACATGGCCGGGCGTATCGACCGCCAGATGCAGCTTGGATCCGCGCTTTCGTTTGGGCTCCATCGTAGCCCGCCCGCTCGCCGCTCTCGGACAAGGAGCGCAGGGTGCGGCCGTCCAGGATCACTGCCGAGGGCTCCGGCTCCCGCGCAACTGCCTGGCGCACCACGGTCCGACCGCGGTTGCGCGCACCTTGACGTCGAGAGGCTGGTCGAGCGACGAGGGTAATGGCTTCAAGCGCTGGATCACAACGACATTCAGGTGCTATTGAATGAATCGCCACTGATGCGATCATCATGGGGGTGCCAATAAATATCTCGATCGGCAAACATGAATGTTCACTGTCGTAAATCACGCGCTATAGGTAGTAAAAAAATGGGAAATAAGATTTTTTTGCTTTGCCATGTTCCGAAGACGGCCGGGACTAGTCTTATTGACGCTTTAAAAAATATGTTTGAAGCAGACAATTGCCATATTCAGACAAGTCCCGGAGACATTTCATTTATTGATAAATTCGAAGAAAAAGTAAGCAACGGTGCTCGCTTGTTTTCAGGTCATGCGGCGCTCCCTTTTTTTATCAATGTCAAAAATACTTATAAAGATCAAGATATTTCAATTATCACCTCCGTCAGAAATCCAATTGATCACTTTTTTTCTTTATTTTTACATAATAAACATTTTATGAATAATAATACATGGCAAGATATTGGTTTGAGGAAAATATTGCGGAACAACGGAGAAAATAACATTCCGCATGAACAAACTTTTAATATGATGACGCGGTACTTTTCAGGTAAATTATCGGGAAAATTGGATAGCACTGCGTATAAACAGGCTATCATTAACATGAAGCATCTGGACTTTGTGTTTATTTCTGAAGAGCTAGAGAGGTCGCTCCATTTGTTCTCTGTAATGTATGATGTTGCAAGATATGAACCAACGAGTAACATTCTCAATTCTAACAGCCATAGAAGGGAAAAGTTTCAAAATAACAACGTCGATCTCGTGCCAGAAATCTCTGCTAACACTGTATTTGATTATCATTTATATTCTTATATGCAGAAATTGCGCATTTCAGGAGCCCGAAAGTTCCCAACTTTAAGTTTATCTGCAAGAAAAGTGGATTTTTCTTATGTTGCTGAAGCAATCCGGAGATCAAAACATGATATATTCGCTGAGAAAAATTATTTCTCATTCGAAAACAACGACCTGCTACTCCATCCGCCGAAAATTGGCAAAACATTTATCAAGACTTACGATATAAATAATAGTGAAGTCGTAGAAAAAGCAACGTGCACATTGTCCTTATCTGAGAAAGCCCATAATTCAGTCGTATTCGAGATTGTAATTGAAAATGGAAAAAATCTAAAATCCATAGTTGAAATATTGAATCCTGGAGAAAATAAGAATATCACGATAAGGCTTGATGACTTGCAAGGCAATCTAAACATGATACTTGAGACAAAGCTAAAATCACAAGGAGGGGCAAATTCTTATTGCTGGGCTTATTTTAAAGATTTTAAATTTATATTTTCTTGATGATCATTGATAATTATTTACACGATAATCAGGTAGAATATGCAGCAGATAAAATTTCGAATGCATTTGAAAATGGTAATAGCGCTGCAGAACGCAGTCTCGCCATTGACAGCCCCGTCGACAGCCCGACACGCAGAGTGCCGAAGTTCTGCTGGTTGTTCCAGGTACGTGACACCGCGATCTTGAGCGTCTGAAAAGAGGAGTTAGTGGAGTTGATGCTGTAGTTATACCCGCAGGAGAAAAAAATCGCGCAACTTCTCCGAGCCGCCAATGAGCAATCTTGTGCCCGCAACCCAAGCCCTGGGGTGAGAGAGCCTGTCACAGACGCACTACATCCCAGCTCCACCAGCGATGACATGATCCATTTTGTTGCTGGAGATGTCCGTGGCTGGCGTTGCACGGGATAAATGCTCCTGCGCTCACTCAGCCTAGTGTCCTGCGTCTGAAGTTCGTGGCAAAGTGGTGAGCCTGCAGGGAGGTGCTGATGCCTTACCGCGTGCCCGCCACACTCGACCTGAGCGTGGAGGAGCGAGGCGAGCTTGAGAGTTGGGCTCGTCGTCGCAAGACCGCTCAGGGCCTGGCCTTGCGGGCCAGGATCGTGCTGCTGGCCGCCGACGGGCTGAGCAACACCGCCATCTCGGCAGAACTCGCCACCGGCAAGCACACGGTTGGCAAGTGGCGCGAGCGCTTCGCCCACCAGCGCGCGGACGGGCTGCTTGACGAGCCTCGTCCAGGTGCACCTCGCCGGATCGGCGACGAGCAGGTCGCCGAACTGATCGCCCGCACCCTCTCCGAGCGGCCGCAGGGCGCCAGTCACTGGAGCCGACGCAGCATGGCCAAGGCCAGCGGGGTGTCGGGTGCGACGGTGGGGCGTGTCTGGCGAGCGTTCGGCCTGCAGCCGCACCGGTCCGAGACCTTCAAGCTCTCGACCGATCCGTTGTTTGCCGAGAAAGTGCGCAATATCGTCGGGCTCTACCTGGCACCGCCGACCCGCGCCCTGGTGCTGTGCGTGGACGAGAAGTCCCAGGTTCAGGCCCTCGACCGCACGCAGCCGCTGCTCCCTCTGCGGCCTGGACAGGCGGAGCGGCGCACCCACGACTATGCCCGGCACGGCACCACCAGCTTGTTTGCCGCCCTCGATGTGAAGGCCGGGGCCGTGATCGGGCAGTGCTACCCGCGTCACCGTGCCAGCGAGTTCCGCTGCTTCCTGGACGCGATCGAGGCAGCGGTGCCAGCTGACCTCGACGTGCATCTGGTGCTCGACAACTCGGCGACGCACAAGACCAAGCTGATCCGCGATTGGCTGGCGAAGCGCCCGCACTATCATGTGCACTTCACGCCGACCTCCGCCTCGTGGATCAACCAAGTCGAGCGGTGGTTCGGCCTTTTGACGGAGCGCGCGATCCGACGTGGCGTTCATTGCTCGGTAGCCGAGCTTGAACGCGACATTCGCGCCTTCATCGAGGCCACGAACGCCGAGCCCAAGCCGTTCCGATGGGTGAAGTCGGCCGACGCCATCCTCGCCAACGTCAAACGCTTCTGCTTGCGTGCACTCGACGTTGAGCCAGAACCCACGTCTTTGCCACAAAATTCAGGCGAAGGACACTAGCACTACTCTGCCATGTTGGAGCATCCTAGTTTTCGTTTGCTGAGGCGAGCGGGAGCGCCGCAATGGATGAGCTCGGGTCGCAGGCGTGGCTTGACCACTTATACCGCCGCGCCTTCGAACGGACTCGTTCGGAGGCGCAAGGCAAGCCCGAACGGGCGCCGGTGCTGATGCGCCGGACGCCTTGGCATCGACACGTCGATGCCAAGGCGCGAGGGTATCAAAGGGAAGAGGCCAGCCGGTTTCCCGGCCGGCCTCGCCTCGCTCGCACAGGATGTCGGGTGGATCGCCGCCCGTCAGCTATGCGCC
>NZ_LABY01000361.1 GCF_001043975.1 Methylobacterium variabile | reverse complement strand
TGGGCGCGCCTGCGCCGTGTCACCTTCCCGCTGTTCTTCGCCCCCGAGATCGGCACCGGCGCGGTGATCCCGATGCTGGCCGCCTGGCCGGCCGCGGGCGGCGGGCTTCCCGGCCTCGCCGCCATGCTGGGCACCGCCGCGGCGTGGTACGGCGCCGAGTGGCGGCTCGCCGCCCGCAACGGCTGGCCCCGTTCCTGGCGCTGGCCGCTCGCCTGCCTTGCCCGCGACCTCCTGTTCGTCCCGATCTGGCTCGCCGCCTGGGTCGCCCGCGACATCGTCTGGCGCGGCAATGCCATGGACATCCGCACCAAGCCGGCCCGCCTCGGCACCGACGCCTCGGCGGCGTGACCGCGCGGGGGGCTCGGCCCCTGATCCAATTGCCCTTGACGGCCGCTGCGGACGGGATCACGCTCTCCTCCGTCCCACCCCGCGTCTTCCCGTCGAGCAGCCCGGGACCGCGGAGGGGCGCACCGACGGAGGGAGGCATGACGCCACCGACGAGACGGGCCGCGATGATCGCCCCGGCAGCCGTTCGGGCCAGGACGTAGCGGCATCCAGACGAACGACAGGGCGGAGGCGGCCTCAAGGGGCGGTGAAGCCACTCGCAGAGTGCGCCTTCCGGTGACCCGTGAGCCCCGATCTCGGCCGCACCCGCCCTGCTTTGCGAAGATGCTCTCGGGATCCCGCCGGCCAGGCGACC
>NZ_LABY01000360.1 GCF_001043975.1 Methylobacterium variabile | reverse complement strand
CCTCCCGCGGGGGAGCCGCCGCGAGCAGCCCCCGGCGGCTCCCCCGCGGGAGGGCGACAACGTGGTGCGGCTGCCGGGTGCCGGGCCCGAGCGCGGCGCCGCCGCCCCGGTGGCGACCGCGGTGCCCCGCAACTGGAAGGGCGTGGTCGAGCCGAACTCGCCCGCCGCCCGCGGCCTCGACCTGATCCTGCAGCAGGAGCCCGGCTTCGATCCTCGCGCCTTCACGGACGGCGCCAAGGTCGCCTACGAGACCATCGTGACGGCCTTCGCCAAGGGCGACCGCAAGACGCTCAAGAGCCTGCTCTCCCGCGAGGTCGCGGACGGCTTCGAGCGGGCGATCCAGGGCCGCGAGCGCGCCGGCCAGACCGTCGAGACCACCTTCGTCTCGATCGACCGGGCCGAGATCGTCGGGGTCGACGTGCGCAACCGCGTCGCCCAGGTCACCGTCCGCTACCTCTCGAAGCTGATCACCGCCACCCGCGGGCCGCAAGGCCAGGTGGTCGACGGCAGCCCCGAGAAGGTCGTCGACGTGACCGACGTCTGGACCTTCGCCCGTACCCTCGGCAGCCGGGACCCGAACTGGCAGCTCGTCGCCACCGAGGCCGGGCACTGACCCCGCCCGGCCCGCCGGCTTGATCGGCGGCGGGCTCTCACGGAGAATGCAGCGGTGCAGATCCGCTGCGTTCCGTGGCGCGACCAAGATAGAACCGTCATTCCGGGGCCGGAGCCCGACAGCCCATGCCGCCGGCCGCCGGCCGCCTTCGTCTCCTCGCCCTGCTCCTCGCCTGCGCCGCGGCCGGCCGGGCCGATGCCGCCCCCCTCCGGGTCGGCGAGGCGGTGCTGGAGCCTGTCTCCCTCGCCTCCCTGCCGGGCTTCGCCGCCGACGACCTGGAAGCGGCCCTCGCGGTCTTCCGGGCGACCTGCGCCAAGCCCGCCGGCCCCGTCCTGGCCGAGGCGGCGCCGGATGCGCCGCTCCAGGATCTCGCCACGCCCTGCGCCGCCGCGTCCGGCGTGCCGCCCGGGGGCGCCCGGGCCTTCTTCGAGCAGAACTTCGCCGCCTACCGGGTCCTGCGGCCGAACCGCGAGGTCGCGGCCGAGCGGGGGGCGGGGTTCCTCACCGGCTACTTCGAGCCCGAGCTCGACGGCTCGCCGGTGCCGACGCCGGATTTCACCGTGCCGGCCCTCGCCCGGCCCGACGACCTCGTCTCCCTCGAGCCCGGCGAGACCCGGCCCGGCCTCGATCCCGCCCTGCGCGCCGCGCGCCGGGAGGGGGACGCTCTCCTGCCCTACCCGGACCGGGCGGCGATCGAGGACGGGGCGCTCGGCTCCCGCGCCCGCCCGCTGGTCTGGCTGCGCGACGCCGTCGATCTCCTGGTGCTCCAGGTCCAGGGCTCGGGCCGGGTGCGCCTGCCGGACGGCCGCTCCGTGCGCCTCGCCTATGACGGTCGCAACGGCCGGCCCTACACCTCGGTGGCCCGCCTGATCGTCACCGGCGGCCACCTGCCGCTCGAGGGCCTGACCCTCGCGCGCTGGACCGGCTGGCTGCGGGACAACCCGGAGGTCGCCCGCGGCCTGATCCGCCGCAACGCCTCCTACATCTTCTTCCGCATCGACGACGCGGCCACCGGGGACGGGCCGCGCGGCGCGGCCGGTGCACCGCTCACGCCCGGGCGCAGCCTCGCGGTGGATGCCACGCTGTGGCGCTACGGCCTGCCGTTCTGGCTCGACGGCTCCGTGCCGGACCCGGAGGGCGGCAGCACGCCCCTGCGCCGCCTGGTGGTGGCGCAGGACACCGGCTCGGCGATCCTCGGCCCCGCCCGCGGCGACCTCTATCTCGGCACCGGCGCCCGCGCCGG
>NZ_LABY01000036.1 GCF_001043975.1 Methylobacterium variabile | reverse complement strand
CCGCCCGCATCGCGCTCGCCCGCTTCTTCGCCGAAAACCTCGCGACCGCGGCGCGGGGGCTGGAGGAGACGGTGACGGGCGGCGGCGGCTTCCTGCAGGATGGGGCGCTCGCGCTCGCGGGGTGAGGGGCGGACCGTCCGGGACGTCGCTTCAGCCCGCTTCGAAAGTCGACCACACCTCGCCTGACACCCTCTTGGTCATCCCGGGGTCCACGAAAGCGGAGCCCGGGAGTCCAGATGCGCCGATGGTCCAGGACAGAGCGGACGGCGTTCCGCTTCGTTCTCTCACCCCTGCGGTTCTGGATTCAGGGCTCCGCTTTCGCGGCCCCAGGATGACGCTGGAGGACGTCATTCCGTTGATGGGGCGGATCATCGCCCGCTCAAGCCGATGTACTGGTGATTCCCCATGACCGAGCACGTCCGCATCACCGATGAGCCCGGCGGCGTCCGCCTCGTGCGGCTCGCCCGGCCGGAGAAGAAGAACGCCCTCACGGGCGCCATGTACGACGCCATGCGGGAGGCCCTCGAGGCCGCCGACCGGGACGGCTCGGGCGTCGGCGCCGTGGTGTTCTCCGGAGCCGAGGGTGTGTTCACCGCGGGCAACGACATCGCCGACTTCGTCGCCCGGGCCGAGCGGTCCTTCGGCGAAGCGCCGTCCTTGCGCTTCATCCGGCAGCTCGCCGTGACGCGCACCCCGATGGTGGCGGCGGTGGACGGGCTGGCGGTCGGGGTCGGCACCACCCTGACCCTCCATTGCGACCTCGTCTACGTGGCGCCCGCCGCCACTTTCCGGATGCCGTTCGTCGATCTCGGCCTCGTGCCGGAGGCGGCATCGAGCTACCTGCTGCCGCGCCGGGTCGGCGTGCCGAAGGCGACGGAACTGCTGCTTCTCGGCGAGGCCTACGGAGCGGACGAGGCGGTGCGCCTCGGCCTCGCCAACGCGGTGGTGCCGGCGGACGCGCTCCTCGAGCACGCCCTTGCGCAGGGCGCCAAGCTGGCCGCCAAGCCGCCGCAGGCGCTCGCCGCGGCGCGCCGGCTGATCCGCGGCGACCGCGACGCGGTGCGGGCCGCCATGGACGCGGAGGCCGAGGCCTTCGATGCGGCGCTCCGCTCAGAGGAAGCCCAGGAGGCGTTCCGCCGCTTCCTGTCCCGCGGCGCGGCGCCCAAGGGTGCTGCCACCAAGGCCGCGCAGTGAGGCCACCGGGCGTCCCGGACCTGTCGCGCAAGGTCTGCCTCGTCGCCGGCGCGTCGCGCGGGGTCGGCCGCGGCATCGCCCGGGCGCTCGGCGAGGCCGGGGCGACGGTGGTGGTCACGGCCCGTTCGAGCGAGACCGGGCCGCGCACCGACCAGCGCCGCGAGGCCCTGGAGGACACTGCCCGGGAGGTCGACCTCGCGGGCGGGCGCGGCCACCACTACCTCTGCGATCACACCCGGGAGGCCGAGGTCGACGCGATGGTGCACTGGGTGCTCCGCCGCTTCGGCCGCATCGACGTTGCAGTATCGAGCGTCTGGGGCGGCAACGAGGGCTATGACGGCGTGCGCTATCCCGACGGCGCCGCCTGGGGCACTGCCTTCTGGCGCCGCGGCCTCGCGCCGGTGCGCCACAACCTCGAGACCGGGCCGCTCGCCGGCCTCATCCTCGCCCGGGCGGTGGCCCCCGCCATGGTCTCGGCCAAGGGCGGCCTCCTGGCGCTGATATCCTTCGACACCGAGGCCTATCTCGGCGACCTGTTCTACGACCTCGCCAAGGCCGCCACCAATCGCCTCGCCCTGGCGATGGCGGAGGAGCTGAGGCCCCACGGCGTCACGGCCCTCGCCCTCGCGCCGGGCCTCGTGCGGACCGAGCGGGTGGTGGAGGCCGGCATGGCCGGGGAAGCGGGGGAGAGCCCGCTCTACGCCGGCCGCGCGCTCGCGGCGCTGGCGGGCGATCCCGGCGTCGCTGCCCTGGCCGGGCAGGTGCTGCACGCGGCCGACCTCGCCGGGCGCTACGGCTTCACCGACGAGGACGGCTCGCGGCCGGGTCGGTACCGGCCGGACGGCTTAGACGTCTCCTCTCGACCTCGCATCACTTGAACATGACGTCGAGATCCGCAGCGGTGCGCGTTCCGGCCGCGTAGTCGCGCTCGCCGCGGCTCTGCACGTAACCCAGGTACGAGGCGAGCAGTCGGGCCGACTTGACGGACACGTTGTAGCCCTCGTCGTAGCGGCCCTTGTTCCGCTGGATGCGGCCGCCGGTCGATCCGTCCTCATTCACGAAGAAGACGATCTCGGTCGAGGACTTGCCGTCGATCTTGTCGCCGTCACGCGGGCACGACGCGTCCGGGAAGCAATCGACCCGCTTGCGGTAGTGACGCCGGACCTCGTTGCGGTGGGCAATGTCGGACCAGAGCGAGATCTTGGCGATGGCCAGCTTCATCCGGTCGAGCTGTTCAGGGGTCAAGTCGATGGTGGCCCGCTTCTGGTCGACGCTGGCGCGTGGGTCGACGAAGACCATGTCGTAGGACAGCTGGCCGGTGTCGCCGACGCGGGGCTCGACCCAGAACCGCCCGCTCTCCCGTGTGCCGGGGATGTAGAAAGGCACTTTCGGGAAATGCTCGGAGGCAGCGCGCGCCGTGCGGCCAAGATCCTGGTCATCCGGCTTGGTCGGCGTCAGATACGAGGCGCGATTCGCCGCCGCCTGCTCGAAGCGTGCGCTCAATCCTGCGAGGGCGTCCTCGTCCGCCACCGGCGGGCGCTCGGCCTCTGCCCGGGCGGCCGCCTGCCGAGCGGCCTCGGCCTCCCGATCGCGCTGCTCCTGCTTCTCCTGGCTGGCGCGGACGAGAGCCGTGAGCTGCTCGACCTGCCCGCGCAGCCGCGCGGCCTCGGCCTCACCGGATTGTACGACGACCTGCATGCTCTGTGCGACCGCCGGCGCCGGCCCCTGTGGCCCGCGGGCACAGCATCCGACGTAGCGGCTGTAGACCCATCCGCTCTCGCCGTCGAGCAGGCGCACGTTGTACCAGGCGCCCTGCCGACCGATCACGCTGAACAGCGTGCCCGGCCCGAGCTTGCGCAACCGGACCCCCTCCAGCGTCGTCGGCCGGCTGCGCAGGGCGAGAAAGTTGTCGCCGTTCGCGTCGAGCCCGACCGGGTAGCTGTAGCCGCCTCCGCTCTCGGCTCGCGCGACGCTCCCCGATGCCAGGACAATTGCCGCCAGGATCCACTGCTTCAACATCGCGCCCAATCCAGTCTCGACGGCCAGATCACGGACGCCCACGTCGCGTCCCCAGCCCCTCGCACGTTGTGAAGCTCGCGCCGAAAAGTTCAAAAACCCTGAAATGCAGTCGATTGTCGTCGATGGTAGATGGTGAGATGGTTATGAAATGGAATCAAACTTGAGCAATTTGCGACCGGGACGACGATCAAGGACGCTGTTGTCCGTGTATCGCCGCATCTTTGTTGGCGCGAGGTCGCCGGCGGGGCGGCAGCTCGCACCATGGGCCGATATCGCCGATGGTGAGGTCTTGGTCGCGACGATGAACAAGTCCGCTACGGAGAGGCGGGGTCCTGAGGTGCGCTCCCGCCCTCGTGCTCGCGACCGGCCTGACCACTACGGCGGACGTCGCCAAGCTTCCGTTCTGCGCGGGGCTCTGGTCGCCGTCCGCCAAGTTCTACAAGCAAATCCAGCGGGACGGATCCGCTCGGGTTCGAAGGAGCTCTCATCCGGTTCGCGCAGTCCCCTGTCGTCGGTGCCACAAACCTTCAGTAACCTCTGGTCGCCACCCCCGCCGTCACCAGAGCCACGCCCGAGCTGGTGCCGAGGCGCGTCGCGCCGGCGGCGACCAGGGCGCGGGCGGTCTCGAGGCTGCGCACGCCGCCCGAGGCCTTGACCCCGACCGCGTCGCCCACCGTCGCGCGCATCAGGCCTACGTCCGCCACGGTGGCGCCGCCGGTCGAGAAGCCGGTGGAGGTCTTGACGAAGTCGGCCCCGGCCTCCGCCGCGAGGGTGCAGGCCAGGCGCTTCTGCGCGTCGTCGAGCAGGCAGGTCTCGATGATGACCTTCAGCACCTGCTCCCGGCAGGCGGCCCGTACCGCCGCGACGTCGGCCCGCACGGCGTCGTGGCGGCCCTCCTTCAGGGCGCCCAGTGCGATCACCATGTCGATCTCGGCCGCGCCGCGGCGCACCGCCCCGGCGGCTTCCGCGGCCTTGTCCTCCGGCGGCACGGCCCCGAGGGGGAAGCCGACGACCGAGCAGGCGGCGACATCGCTGCCCGCCAGGATCTCCGCCACCAGCCCGACATGGACCGGGTTGACGCAGACCGCCTTGAATCGGTGCTCCAGCGCCTCCTCGCACAGGCGCCGCACCTCGGCGGCCGTGGCGTCGGCCCGCAGGAGCGTGTGGTCGATCAGGCTGGCGAGGCCGATGGCCGCGGGCGCATCCAAGGGCCGGTCCTCCTCCCGGGCGGCGTCGGGAGGCGCGCCGCGGGTGAGGCTTCGCACCGGTGCCGACGGGCCGTCAAGCGCCCGCGATCAGCGCCCCGTGGCCTGGCGGATCGCCGCGACCACCTGCTCGACGAAGGCCACGCCCGGCTCGGTGAAGGTGATCTCGTCGTCGCTCAGGGTCGCGAGGCCCCGGCTCTCCACCTCGGCGGCCCCCTCCGGATCGGCGCGGTGGCCGCTGCCGTCGCGGCGCACCACCGAGCTGATCGGCTGGCCGCTGATCAGGTGGTGGTAGGCCGCGAAGCTGAAGATCGACAGGGCGCGGTCGGAGAGGTCGTTGGTCTCGGCAGCCATCGGATCGGGCCTCGATGCAGTGAGTGGCCCGCGGGGCGCGGGCACGTGCCCGCCCCAACGCCCGGGGTCGCCGAAGGTGCCTGTCCCCGGGGTGGTGCACGGCGCCGCGGCCCTCACCGCAGCGGGGCCGGGAAGGGCATCGCCGAGGTCTTCTCGTCGTAGAGCGCGCCGTAGGTCCCGAGCTCGAGGTCGAACAGGGCGTAGTCGATCCCCTTGATCGTCGCGGTCCGGAACGGCACCCGCTGGCCGCCGCGGGTGATCGCGGCGAGGCGGTGCGACAGCGCCCAGAGCGGCAGCATCCCGGTCGCCCGCTCCGGCCCGGGGGCGAGGCGCACCCGGAAGGTCAGGTCGTGCCCGTCCCAGACCAGGGCCTCGAACCGCGCACCCTCCCGCCGGTCGAGCCAGCGCAGCATCTGGTCCGCCGAGATCAGGGCGACGCCCCGGTCCCGGGCGGCCGACACCAGGAAGTCGAGGTAGCCGTCGGTGTAGTCGTAGTGGCTGCCGAAGGCGCCGAAGAACTGCTCGGGGCCGAGCGCCCGGTCGAGCATGGCGGCGATGCCGTTCCGCTGGTGGATGCCGTTCTCGTTCACCAGGTGAGTGGCGGCCTGGTAGATGTCGAGGACGCGGCCGTCGACGTCGGCGAAGCGCATCGGGAAGCCCGAGCCGGTCATGAAGCCCGACCGCTGCCCGATCCAGGCGCCGGGCCAGTAGTAGTAGCCGAGGTCGAGCCGGATTCCGGCGGCCCGCTCGATCTTGGCGGTGTCGGCCCAGCCGTTCCAGACGACGCAGTGCATCCGGTGGGTCGTCTGCCGGGGCAGGCCGAGCTGGGTCCCGATGTGCCCGGCCTGCCGGTTCAGCGTCAGGCCGACCGCGGCGGCGTCGCGGTCGCGGCAGCCG
The DNA here is from genome assembly GCF_001043975.1 of Methylobacterium variabile. Lineage (GTDB taxonomy): Bacteria > Pseudomonadota > Alphaproteobacteria > Rhizobiales > Beijerinckiaceae > Methylobacterium > Methylobacterium variabile. Next base: position 27,380 of record NZ_LABY01000036.1, on the reverse strand, counting down.
GTGTCGACGTGGATGGCCGGCTCGAAGCCGAGCGCCGCGTAGGCCCGGGCCTGACTCGGCGCCAGGGGCGTGTTCGGCGTGACGTAGGACGTCGCGCGCAGGCACTCCCAGGCCTCCGGCCGGCAATCGATCGGGCTCTCGGCGACCAGGCGCTCGAAGGAATCCAGGGTGCCGCGGGGGGTGCCATGGTCGTCCCCCGCCAGGATGATCGCGGCGCGGCGCTCGTCCGGCAGGTACCAGACCCGCGGCAGCGGCAGGCGCCCGGCGCTCATCGTCACGATCAGGTTGGCCAGCAGGCGCTGCTGCTCGTCGGCCTGCGGGATCGCGACCCGGGCGAGGTCGAGGTAGTTCGGGTAGAAGAGGTCGTTCGGCCGCCGGGGCGGGCGGTCGTCCCGCTCCTGGCCGGCCCAGGCCGGGTTGCCCTGGCGCAGGCGCACGACCGAGGTGGCGAGGTCGAAGGCGAAGGCCGCCGCCTGGCCCTGGCCGGCCCGGCGCAGGCTGACGGCCGGGTTCGGCAGGGTCTCCGCTCCGGTCGACAGCCGGGCGATCGCGGTCGCGTCCTCGAGGGCGTAGCGGCTCGCCGGGCCATGGAACTGGATCGCGTCCGGGACGATGCCGCGGGCGGCCGGCGCCTGCGCGTCGGCCTGCAGGTAGCGCTCCGTCACCGGCGATCCGGCCTGGGCGAGGCCGAACAGCGACAGGAACCCGCCCTCCGGCCGGATCGCGATGAGGTTGCCGCCCTCCTGCACCCAGGCGGCGAGCCGCCCAGCCAGCGCCTCGCCCGGCGCCTCGGTCAGCAGCACCAGGGCGGCGCCGGCGAGGCGCTCCGGCGTGAGGGCCTCCATCGGCAGCATCGCGAAGAGGTTCAGCCCCTCGGCGCGCAGGATCTCGGCGTAGTACGGCCCGAACGGGTTCTGCGGCCCGATCGCGACCAGGATCGGCGCCCCGGGCGCGTCCGCCGGCACCGGCGCGGCCGCCATGGTGAAGCGCCCCTCCACCGGCTCGCGCAGGCGCAGCCCGAGCATGTCGGTCGGCCGGGTGCCGGTGCCGACCGCGATCCGGTAGGAGGCTCCCGGCCGGAGCGGGGTCCGCGGCGTCATCCGGGCGAGCCGGCTGTCCGCATCGTAGGCGATCGCGACCGGCACCTCGCGGTCGTCGGCGTCCCGCAGCGACAGGGTCGCGGCGCCGATGGTCTCCGGCGCCATCGCCTGAGAGAATCCGACCCCGATCGGCAGTCCGTGATAGACTTCCGTCGCGCCGTCTATCGGCGTCAATGCTGTCACGCGCGGCGAAATCTTGTGAAACAATAGGATTAATGCTGCCGAAAAAATCAGAGAAAATGCGGCGGATGCCAGAAATTGGATTGTCGCCCGCTGTTTCATGTCTAACATCTTGCATCGAAAGAGTTGAAGTCGATGATTAGCAGGGTGATACAGCTGAGGACAGTTGAGACAGCATCGGCGTCGTCATCCCTTGGTGGAGGTGAGGTCCGGTTTCTACCGCTTTGGTGGAGGGTGGGGCAGACCGGAAGCGGCCGTCGGCCGTCCGGGCACGAGGGGCTCGACGTGTCGAGGATCGACGATGCCCGCCGATCTGCGGCGATGCGCGGAGCAATCGCGCACGAGCCTGGTCGATGACGGCGCGAGATGTCGGCCGACGAGGGCGATTCGACGTCGAACGATGATCGCGCCTGCGGTCCCAGGCGCGGCGACTTGCACGCCGCGACGCATGCCGGGGCGGGATGGGCCGGGGGCGGCCCGGTCCGCGGTTCAGGGTGCCCCGACGCGACGGTGAGCGCGGCGACCCGGTGCCACCCACCGCCCGGGCGCCGGTGGCGGACCTACGGCGCCTCGAGGCGGCTCGCCCGCAGGGCACCCCGGCTCTCGAGAATCGGGTAGGCGGCGCCGGCGACGAGGTGGTCGTTGACCCGCTTCAGGTCGCGCATGAGGTCGGGATAGAGGGCGGCGGCCTCGGCTGGGACCGGGCCGCCCGCGGCGCTCGCCGCGCGCAGGCGGCGGAAATGCTCCTCCGTCGCCCGCGCCTCGAGGTCGCGGAAGACCGCCTTCTCGTCGGCGAGGCGGCGGGCGGCCCTCGGGTCCTCGGTCAGGAAGGCGGCGCCCGCCGCGCTCAGGTTCGCCGTCAGCCGCGCCAGCAGCGCGCCCACCTCCGCCTCGCCCTCGGCCGAGAAGGCGAGGCCGCGCTTCAGCCGCTTCGCCGCGTGGGTCATCACGTTGCGCGAGAGGATGTCGCCGGCGTGCTCCAGGTTGGTGGTGAAGGCCACCAGCGCCGCGACCCGGCGCTCGTCCGCCTCGCTCAGGGCCTCGGGATCGAGGCGGACCAGGTAGGCCTTGATGGCGGCGTTCAGCCGGTCGAGGGTGTCGTCCATGCGCCGGATCTGCGCCACCCGGCCGCGGTCGCCGCCGGTCAGCGCCTCGCCGGCCCCTCCCACCATCTCGGCCAGGACATCGGCCATCCGCAGGGCCTCGCGGCTCGCCGCGCCCAGGGCGACCGGCGGCGTCTCCAGGGCGGCCTCGTCGAGGTGGATCGGCTGGCCGGGATCGTGGGCGTCGATCCGCTCCGGCACCAGCCGGCGCAGCAGGGCCGCGAACGGGGTGAGGAGCGGCAGGAAGAGCACGGCGAGGGCGAGGTTGAAGGCGGTGTGGAAGTCGGCCACCGCCCGCGACAGGTCGGGTTGCAGCGTCACCAGGGCGGGCCCGATCAGCCCCAGGCAGGGCAGGGCCACGGCGCAGCCGAGAGTCCGGGTGATCAGGTTGCCGAGGGCGACCCGGCGCCCGGCCGCCTCGCCGTCCCGGGCGCCCTCGATCACCGGGTTGAGGGCCGAGCCGAGATTGGCCCCGAGCACCAGGGCGAGGCCGGCCTCGAGGGGCAGCACGCCCGTCTGCGTGAAGGACATGACGAGCAGCACGCTCGCCACGCTCGAATGCGCCGCCCAGGTGAGCACCGCGCCGATGAGGAAGGCTATGATCCGGTCGGTCGCCACGGCGCCGAGCAGGATCCGCAGGGCCGGGACGTCCTCGTAGGGCGTGATCACCTCCATCAGCCGCGCCAGCGCCATCAGCATCAGCCCGAGGCCGATCGCCGCCCGGCCGAGGTCGCGGGTGCGCGGCTCGGAGCCGCGGCGGAAGAGGATCACGCCGACGAGCACCAGGACCGGGGCGGCCCGGGCGACGTCGAAGGACAGGATCTGCACGATCAGGGTGGTGCCGACATTGGCGCCGAGCATCGCGGCGAGCGCCGGCACCACCGCCAGCAGCCCGGCACCCGCGAACGAGGCCACCATCAAGCCGGTGGCAGTGCTGCTCTGCAGGAGCGCCGTGACGCCGAGGCCCGCCGCCAGGGCCTTCACGCGGTTGCCGAGGGCCACCCCGAGCAGGCGTCGCAGCTGCGGCCCGAGGGCGCGCTGCACCCCGGTCTGGACCATGTGGATGCCCCAGAGCAGCAGCGCCACGGCACCGCAGAGATCGAGGAGTGTCAGCGTAGTGGTCATCCGCGTCGGTCGCCCTCCGGCCCGTCCAGGCACTGACATAGGGCACCGGAGCATCGGGGTTCCGGCTCCGGGTGCAAGTCTGCTGCCTGCAAGTCTGCTGCCTGAAAGTCTGCTGCCCGACGGGGGAAGGGGCCGGCGCGGGTCAGGGCCTGGGGCAGGCCGGGTCGGCCGGGCGCGGGGCGCGGGAGAAGTCCAGGACCGCGCGGGTGTAGGTCTCGACCACCTCGGAGAAGGGCTGGCGCTCGGCCGTGAACAGCACCGCCCGGTGGCTGAACAGCCGCTCCGGCACCGTCAGCCGGCCGCAGGCCGGGGCCGGCGGGGCGGCCTGGTCCCAGCCTTCGGGCAGGGGCTGCCAGAGCGGCTCGGCGCCGACGGTCTGGCGCGTGGTGCCGAGAGACGACACCGCCCGGCCGAACGGCGTGTCGGTGGTCTCGAGCACCCGGTTCATCTCCGGGGTCAGGCGGGCCGGCACGTACCAGTTGTCGGCCTCCGACAGCACGTGCTCGCCGCAGGCGAGCCGCACCCGGCGGTAGCGCAGGGGCTCCTCGGGCCCGACCGCGAGGCGGCGGCGGGTCTCCTCGCTCGCCGGCTTGTCGACGCCCCGCTCCAGCCGGGCGACGAGGCGCGGGGTCTCGGCCATGCGGTGGGTCGCGCACCAGCCCTCCAGGGTCGCGGTGGCGCTGCGGCTCGCCAGAAGGGCGGCGTTGAGGCTCTGCACCACCGCCACCGCCTCGACGCGGGACAGGTAGGTGTCGGGCCAGTCCGGCCCCTCGGCCCGGGCCGGACCGGCGGCGAGGACGGCGAGGAGGGGGGCGAGGAAGCGGGCGTTCGGCATCAGGGCGTCTCTCCGGCCGGTCCGGGCGGGGCCGGCGCGCAGGCCTGCCCGGTCGCGCGCCCGGCCGCAAGCCGCGCGCCGATGCGGGCGGGGGCTGGCAGGCCGCCGCGGCCCGGCTATGAAGGCGCCGCCGTGCCGATTCGGCTCTTCGCGCGAGCCGGGTCCGGCTGTTCTTCGTCCTGTCGCAAGGTTCCGCGAGACAGGCGCGCGGAACGCGCACGTCATGATTTGCTCGGGAGAGACGACGATGTCGGGTGGTCACGGGGCCGTTGACGCCTCCAACAAGAAGGTCGCGCTGCTGATCTCGATCCTGGCGCTGTTCCTCGCCCTCGGCGAGACCCTGGGGAAGAGCGCGCAGACCGACGCGCTCGGCGCCAACGTCGAGGCGGCGAACCAATGGGCCTACTTCCAGGCCCGCACGATCCGCGCCACCGTGCTGAAGACCGCCAGCGAGGAGGTCGCCCTCGAGCCCGGCGCGCCGCCCGAGGCGGTGAAGAAGCAGGTCGAGGAATGGGCCAAGACCATGGCGCGCTGGGAATCCGACCCGGCCTCCGGCGACGGCCGCAAGGAACTCGCCGCCAAGGCCAAGGCCGCGGAGGCCAAGCGCGACCTCTCCCTCGCCCGCTACCATCATTACGAGCTCGGCTCCGCCGCCTTCCAGATCGGCATCGTGCTCGCCTCCGCCCAGGTCATCACCGGCATCGCCGCCCTCGCGTTCGCGGGCGGTGCGCTGGGCGTGGCGGGCGTCGCCATGCTGGCGGTCGGACTGTTCGCGCCGCACGCGTTCCACCTGGTGTGACGCGGCGTCCGGCCTCGGAGAGCCGAGCCGGACGGGGCCGTACACGATCCTCGCAGCCGTCCTGGTCCCCGCCGCGGGCGGGAGGCCGGGACCTGGGCGTGCGGGCGGCGCCGGGCAGAGCGGAACCCGGCGCGCTCGTCTCGCGCCGTCGATAAGTCCAGGGTGAGATCTGCGGCGCGGCCTCCCGATATCGGCGCGCGAGATCGCGCGCTGGACTGCGCGATCGACAATGCGCAGAGCACCAAGGGCAAGCTCTCGGTGCTCCGGCGCGGCGACACCTACTGGGTGTACTGACATCCATTATTCGCGCCCTGGTCATCTTGCGCTTTCGTGTCGCAGGAACCGGTGCTTGCCAGGCCGGCGCGTCACGCCGCTAACTGAACCCGTCAGTTCAGTCAGGCCTTCATGAGCGACGCCGCACGCCACGTCGATCGCCCGCGGGTCGCCCGCCCGCAGGTCGACCGCTCGCATGATCCAGAGCGCCGCCGCCGCATCCTCGAAGCCGGGATGGGGCTGTTCTCGGCCATGCCCTACGCCGCCGTCCATATGGACGCGGTCGCGGCGGCGGCCGGCGTCGCCAAGCCGACGCTCTACCGCTACTTCCCGACCAAGGAAGCCCTGTTCATCGCCGGCCTCGCCTGGACGCTCGCCGACCTGCGCGACGCGGTCGGGGCGATCCGCGAGCGCGACGCGGCCGCGCGCCTGCGGATCGCGGTCGGGCTGGCGCTGGAGCGGATCGGCGCCCTCTCGCCGGCGCTGACCGCGATCGAGGGCCGGGGTGCCGAGTTCGGCGAGCGCAGCCGGCGCGTGCTGCGCGAGGGCTTCGACGGCCTGCGCGGCGCCCTGGCCGACCTCCTGCGCGAGGGCGTCGCCTCCGGCGACCTCGCTGTGCCGGACGTCGACCTCGCCGTGCTGATGATCCTCGGTGGCATCCGCATGGCGGTGCACGGCACCGGCCGGCGCGCACCCGCCTCGGCCGCCGTCGCCGACTTCTTCCTCAACGGCCTCAGCGCCGCCGCCGCGCCGTCACGGCGCACAGGAGCCCCGCGATGATCCGCCTCCTCCTCGTCCTCCTGGCCGCAGCCGCGGCCGGCGCGGGATGGCTCGTGCAGCGCCACGGCGGCGACACCCGCGCCGCCTGGAGCGCAGCCCGGGAGGCGCTGCCCCCTGGCCTCGCCCAGCACCTGCCCGCCGCGTTCGTGCCGCCGGTTGCGCCGCCGGTGCCGCCGCAGAACCCCGCCGCCTCCCGCCCCGTCGTCACGACCGTGGCGGCGGGCGTCACCGACCTCGCGCTCACCCGCTCCGCCGTGGGCTGGGTCGAGCCGATGGCGAGCGTGGTGGTGCGACCGCGGATCGACGGCGTCATCGTCGAGCAGCTCGCCCGCGACGGCCAGGTCGTGAAGGCCGGCGACGTGCTCTACCGCCTCGACGACCGCGAGATCCGGGCCCAGCTCGCCCGCGACGAGGCGGCTCTGGCCCGCGACCAGGCGACCCAGGTCCGCACCCAGAACGACGTCCGCCGCGTCGGCGAGCTCCTGTCCCGCTCCTCCGCCTCGCAGGCGCAGTTCGACGTCGCGACCGCCGAGGCCAAGGTCGCCGCCGCCAACGTCGCGGCGTCCCAGGCCGCGATCGAGGCCGACAAGGTCCGGCTCGACTACACCACCGTGCGGGCGCCGATCTCCGGCCGCCTCGGCACCGTGCGGGTCACCACCGGCAACCTCGTGAAGGGCAACGAATCCGCCGGCACCGGCCTCGTCACCATCACGCAGATGCGGCCGCTGCGCGCCACATTCTCGCTGCCCGAGCGCGAGCTCGACGGGTTGCGAGCGGCGCTGGCCCGGCCCGGCACCGCGCCGGTGCGGGTCTATCCGAGCGGCGGCGAGGCGGTGCTGGCGACGGGCCGGCTGTCCTTCGTCGATTCGAGCGTCGACCAGGCCTCCGGCACCGTCACCGCCTGGGCCCTGTTTCCGAACGAGGACGACCGGCTGTGGCCCGGCCAGTACGTCCGGGTCGAGGTCGATCTCGGCTCGCGGCCCAGCACCGTGACCGTGCCCCAGGCGGCGGTGCAGCCGGGGCAGGAGGGCAGCTTCGTCTGGGTCGTTCGGCCCGACCGCACGGTCGAGCGCCGCGGCGTCGAGGTGCTGGCTTCCCGCGACGGCCGCGCCGCCCTGGCGCAGGGGCTGAAGACCGGCGAGCGCGTGGTGATCGAGGGCCAGTTCCGGGTCCGGCCGGGCCTGCCCGTCAGCGAGCGCCCGCAGGACGCCACCGAGGCGCAAGTCTCCGCTGATCAAGCCGCCGCGCCCGGCGCCCCCACGCGCATCGAGTAGGCGTCACCCATGAACATCTCGGCCCCGTTCATCCGCCGGCCCGTCGCCACGATCCTGCTCTCGATCGCGCTGACGCTCTCGGGGCTGTTCGCCTACCGCTTCCTGCCGGTGGCGGCGTTGCCGACCGTGGACTTCCCGACCATCTCGGTCACGGCGCAGCTTCCCGGCGCCTCGCCCGAATCGATGGCCGCCTCGGTGGCGACGCCGCTGATCAAGGAGTTCTCGACGATCCCTGCGATCGCCACGATCTCGGCGACCAACTACCAGGGCTTCACCTCGATCACCGTCGAGTTCGAGCTGTCGCGCAACATCGACCAGGCCGCCGCCGACGTGCAGGCGGCGATCACCCGCACCCTGCGCCGCCTGCCGGTCGAGCTCACCATCCCGCCGAGCTTCCGCAAGCTCAACCCGGCCGACGCGCCGGTGATCCTGCTCGCCCTGTCGAGCGAGACGACGCCGCTGCCGTCGCTCGACGCCTTCGCCCAGACGGTGATCTCGCCGTCGCTCTCGACCATCACGGGCGTCGGCCAGGTGCTGATCTACGGCAGCCAGAAGTTCGCGGTCCGGGTGCAGCTCGACCCCAACGTGCTCGCCGCCCGCGGCATCGGCGTCGACGAGGTCCAGGCCGGCATCCAGAACGCCAACACCTCGACCCCGGTCGGCGTGGTCGAGGGCAGGGGCCAGAACCTCACCATCCAGACCAATACCCAGCTGATGAACGCCGACGCGTTCCGCGACGTGATCGTGGCGGTGCGCAACGGCCGGCCGGTGCGCCTCGGCGAGGTCGCCCGCGTCATCGACTCGGTCGAGAACAACCGCATCGCCTCGTGGAAGGACGGCACCCGCGCCCTGGTGCTGGCGGTCCAGCGCCAGCCCGACGCCAACACCGTCGACGTGGTCGACCGCGTCCGCGCCATGCTGCCCAAGTTCCAGGAGCAGCTGGGATCGAGCGGCACCATCGACGTCGTCAACGACCGCTCGGTCTCGATCCGCGAGGCGGTGCACGACGTGCAGTTCACGCTCGTGCTCACCATCGGCCTCGTCGTCGCGGTGATCTACCTCTTCCTCGGCCGGCTCGCCGCGACGCTGATCCCGTCGGTCGCGGTGCCGATCTCGATCATCGCCACCTTCGGGGCGATGTACCTGCTCGGCTACTCGATCGACAACATCTCGCTCCTGGGCCTCACGCTCGCGGTCGGCCTCGTCGTCGACGACGCGATCGTGATGCTGGAGAACATCGTCCGGCACGTCGAGGAGGGGATGAAGCCGTTCGAGGCGGCGCTGAAGGGTGCCGGCGAGATCGGCTTCACCATCCTGTCGATCACCATCTCGCTCATCGCGGTGTTCATCCCCGTGCTGCTGATGGGGGGCGTCGTCGGGCGCATCTTCAACGAGTTCGCGATCGTGGTGACGATCGCCATCGTCGCCTCGGCGGTGATCTCGCTGACGCTGACCCCGATGCTCGCCGCCCGCCTGCCGGCGGACGCCGCCGGGCACGGGCAGAAGAAGAACCTGTTCGAGCGCGGCTTCGCGCGCATGCAGGCGGGGTACGAGCGCGGCGTCGACCTCTGCCTGCGCTGGCCCTTCGCGGTGCTGATGGTGTTCTTCGCCTCGGTGGCGCTCACCGCCTGGATGTTCGTCGTCATCCCGAAGGGGTTCTTCCCCTCCGAGGATATCGGCCAGCTCCAGATCGCCACGGAGGCCGGGCAGGACGTGTCGTTCGACGCGATGAGCGCCCTCCAGCACGAGGCCGAGGTCATCCTCGCCCGCCACCCGGCGGTGGCCCACGTGGTGAGCCGGGCGGGCTCGAACGGCTTCTCCGGCACCCTCAACCAGGGCTCGTTCTTCGTCGAGCTGAAGGACCGCGACCAGCGCCCGCCGCTCAGCCGCACCATCGCGGAGCTGCGGCGCGACCTCGCCGCGGTGCCGGGCCTGACCTCGTTCATCACGCCGGTCCAGAACCTGCGCCTCGGCGGGCGCCAGTCGAAGAGCCAGTACCAGTACGTCGTGCAGGGCCTGAACCGGCCCGAGCTCGAGCGCTGGTCCGAGCGGCTGACCGAGGCCCTGGCGCGCGAGCGCGGCACCTTCGCGGGGGTCACCAGCGACCTTCAGAACGCCGCGCTGCAGGCGAAGATCACCGTCGATACCGACAAGGCCCAGGCGCTCGGCATCACCTCCGACCAGATCCGCCAGACCCTCTACACCGGCTTCGGCACCCGCCAGATCTCGACCATCTACGGCACCGCCGACAGCTACCAGGTCATCACCGAGTTCGACCCGCGCCTGAACTGGACCGCCGACCGCCTCGACGAGATCCGCCTGCGCGCGTCCGGCGGCCGGCTGGTGCCGCTCTCGGCCGTCGCCAGCATCACCCGGGTGCCCGGCCCGCTCTCGATCAACCAGCTCGGCCTCCTGCCGGCGGTGACGATCTCGTTCGACCTCGCCCCCGGCGTGGCGCTCGGCCAGGCGGTGAACCGCATCGCCGAGATCAAGGCCGGGCTCGGGGTACCGGGCACCATCACCACGACCTTCGCCGGCACCGCCCAGGTGTTCCAGGACGCGCTCGCCAACCAGGGCCTGCTGCTCGCCGCCGCCGTCATCACCATCTACCTCGTGCTCGGCATCCTGTACGAGAGCTTCATCCACCCCCTCACCATCCTCACCGGCCTGCCGGCGGCGGCGATCGGGGCGCTCGGCGCGCTCCAGCTCTACGGGATGGACCTCTCGGTGATCGCGATCATCGGCGTGCTGATGCTGATCGGCATCGTGAAGAAGAACGCCATCATGATGATCGACGTCGCCCTGGTGCTGCAGCGCGAGCAGGGCTGGACCCCGGCGGCGGCGATCCGCGAGGCCTGCGCCCTGCGCTTCCGCCCGATCATGATGACCACTGCCGCCGCCGTGATGGGCACGCTGCCGATCGCCATCGGGCACGGCGCCAGCGCCGAGCTGCGCCAGCCCCTCGGCGTGGCCGTGGTGGGCGGATTGCTGGTGTCGCAGCTGCTCACCCTGTTCATCACCCCGGTGCTCTACCTCTACATGGACCGCCTCGGCACCGGCGCGACCCGGCTGGTGCTGTCGCTCCGCCGCGGCCGCCTCCCCGCGAGCCGGCCCGAGCCGGATCCCGCCCGACGCTTGCCGGCGGAGTGAGACGACGTCCGCTCGAGCCGTTCCGACGCCGGTCGAGCGGGAAGATCGTGGAGCAAGGGCCGGAGGACGGCGTGGTGGAGCTTCGCTCCACCCGCTTCAGCAACGCCGATCCTCCGCCATGCGGCGGCCTCGCACCGGTCGCTCGAAGCAAGCGATCGAGAAACCCTGCACGCATGACCTAGGCCGCCGTCTCATCCGAATGAGGGATGACGACGGCGCTCTTCGTTCCCTATGGTCTTGCCTGGAATAAAGTGGGCGTGAAAACGTACGCAAATCGGCCCTCTGCTTCATCGGGCCGGTGATTGCTGCTCGACGCCCGCCCGAGACCTGCGAACGATCGTGCGCGGATGAAACGACGGCGTCGGACGAGTCGTGACGTCGCGGGATCGCGCGTGGGGTTGCCCGCTCGGGGCGATGCCTTGTCCAACCCGGCCTTGCGGATCGGCGGGCCGTCAGGAGGCCCACATGCGTGCTCTGACCGCTCTCTGCGCCCTCGCCCTCGCCACCGGCCTCTTCTGCGGCACGATGCTGAGCCACCCGCCGACCAGCGAGGCCCGCCCCGGCATCGGCATCGACACCCGCGAACTCACTCTCCGGTCTCACCTGATGGAGGCGGAGCCCTGCGACGCCAACTGAGCCGGAAGGGGCCGCACGGAGCGGCCCCGGACCTGATGCGGCTCAGTGATCCTTGGCGGCGGCCGTGACCGCGACGACCGGCTCGGGCATCGCCGAGGAATGGTGGTGCGCGATCAGCCACTCGCCGTCCCGCAGCACGTAGACGAAGCTGTAGCGCGCCGGCACCACGACCTGCTCGCCCGGGATCCTCCCGTCCACCAGGAAGGTGTAGGTGCCGACATCCGTCGCCAGGTTGCAGCCGACCTGGATGGTGTGCGTGTTGATGACGCCCTGCGGGTGCTTCTGCAGGAAGTGGACGAAGTAGTCCTGGATCATCGCCCGATCGGTGCGCGGCGTGTTGGACACGGTCGGCAGCAGCACCGCGTCGGGGGCGTAGTTCGCCGCGACCTTCGCCGGGTCGAGCGTCGCCAGCGACGTATTCCAGCGGTCGAACAGCCCCTCGACCTGGTGCTGGCTCACCTCGGCGCACTGCATCGCCTCGGCCCGCGCCGGAGCGCTGCCGAGCAGCACCGATCCGACGGCCAGGGCCGCGAGCATCGTCTTGTTCATGGTTCAGTCTTCCCCTGCCGCAACCGGCATCGGGACAGTACAGAGGTCCGCGCGGGGCGGCGATGAAAATGCGCGCGGTTCCGCTCCCGAAGGAAAATCTTCGGAGCTAGTTCGAACAAGCTAGAACTTGCCGGACTGGATTGAGTCGTCGGGGCGGCGCGACGGCCTCGGCGTTGGGATCTGCTCGGCTTCCCGGAGAACAGGGGATGGATCGGGTCGGCACGGATGCGACGCGTCCCATTCCCGGCAGGAACGCGCGGGCCTCGCCAGTCGGTCGTCACGCGGACGACGACCGACGAGGCTGCGGGCAGTGGCGGCGCCCTTCGACCTTGCGTGACCGACGCAGGTTGCGGCGATCCTCCGGCGCGGACGAAGCGGAACCCCGGCAGGCGCCATGCCCCCCGGCAGAAGGATCAGGAGGTCCGGCCGTGCCGGCCGCGGGAGCCGCGGCGGCTCAGATAGGCGATCAGTCTCGGCAGGACGAGCAGGGTGAAGATCTTGCGCAGCATCGTGTCATCTCCCTCGTGTCAGCGCGAGCGACGGACCAGCCATCCCGCCGCGAAGGCGAGGGCGGCGATCCCGAGCAGGGTGTTGGTGCGGTGGCCGTCGGCGTAGTGCAGGGCTTGGCGGCCATACGATTCGCCGCGGCGGCGCACGGTGCGGGCCGCGTGGCGCCCGTCCTGAACCAGGTCGTCGGCCCGCTTGCGGGCGGCGTGGGCGAGGCGGCGGCCGTCGTCGGCCAGATCCTCCGCCTGGTCGCGGGCGCGTCCGTAGGCGTATTGTGCGCCGCCGGCCACCTGGTTCGCGGCGCCGCGAACCTGCCGGACCGGATCGCCCGCGAGGCTGCCGAGGGCGGTCTGGACGCGGCCCTTCAGGTGACGGGACGCGCCCTGGAACTGGTCGCGGTTCATGCTGTCCTCCTGAGTGTCGGATCGGGGAAGAGCGGCGGGAGGGTCCCGCCGCCGGGTCTCGGCGCGCCTGGCGCGTCGCGGCTCAGTCGCGGCTCACTTGCGGCCGGTGACGGCGTCGGCGACGGGCTTGAGGCCGTCCTTGGCCTCGCCGACCGTGCGCTGGGCCTCGCCCTTCAGCTCCTGGGCCTTGCCCTCGGCGACGAGCGAGTCGTTGCCGGCGACCTTGCCGACGCCCTGCTTGACGTTGCCGACGGCCTCGTTGGCCAGGCCCTTGAGCTTGTCGGTGGTGCTGCTCATCGGAGTCTCTCCTGCTTCGGATCGGTGCGGGTCGGGGCGGCTCCCGCCCGTCTCGGCGGGAGCCGGCGATGCGTCAGACGCGCCGGGCGTCGTAGGTGCCGAGCGGGGTGGTCGGCGTCGGGGCGCCCAGGCGGCCGCCGAAGAAGGCGGCGGCCGCGCCGAGGATCAGCGCGAGGGCGGCGTAGAACGCTCCCTGCGTCGCCGCCGACTTCGCGGCGACGGCCGTGGCCTCTGCCTTCCGCTTGGCGGTGGCGACCGCCTCGTCGTACTGCTTCTGGTAGTCCTGGACCTGCTGGCGGGCCTGCTCGACCGGGATGTTCTGGGCCTTGGCGAGGGCGTCCGCGGCGCGGGCCTCGGCCTGCTGCTTCTGCGAGGCGTCGCCCGTGATCAGGGCGCGCACCGCCGCCACCGCCGCGTCGCGGGCGGCCTGCGGGTCCTGGCCGGCGGCCTGCTGGCGCACCTTGTCCTCGATGCCCTCGAGGGGGTTCGAGATCTTGGACAGGGAGGGCGCCGCGGCCTGGGCGGCGGTCTGCACCGTGCCGCCGACGACGTTGCCGGCGCCGCCGATCGCGCCCGACACCGTGCTCAGCGCGCCGCCGACGAGGCCGCTCGCCGCCGAGGCGAGGAGATAGATGACCACCAGGGTCGTCACCGCCCAGGCGACGAGCCCGTGCAGGGCGGCCGCGCCCGGCAGCGGCTTGCCGGACAAGCGTCCGGCGATGGCGCCGCCGACGACCGAGGCGACGATCCCCGAGATCACGAACCACAGGCCCGCCCCGATCGAGACGGTCGAGGCGGCCGGGTTGTCGGCGGCGTTGGTGCCGACCGAGGCCAGGCCCAGGCTCACGCCGAGGAGGTTCAGGATCACCTGGGTCACCAGGGCGGTGACGGCGCCGGCGAAGATGGCGCCCCAGGAGACCTGGTTGAGCACGACGGCGCGCGTGTCGGCCTGCGCCGCGGCCGCGAGGGGGGAGACGGGGGTCTGGAGGGTCACGTCGTTACTCCGAGGTCGTTCGTGCATCGGTGGGCGGCGGCCCCGGGGCTCGCGGCCGCCGGCCGCGATGCGGGCGTGGTCTCAGTCGCGGTTGGCGCTGACGAGGAGGCCGAGGCCGAAGCCCACGAGGCCGGCGATCACCAGCGAGGCGAGGGGGTACTCGGCGACCTGGTGGCTCACCTGGCGGGTGCCGCGGCGCAGGTAGTGGCTGCCCCGCTCGTAGGCGTCCTCGGCGTGGTCCTGGGCCTCGCCGGCATAGTCCTGGGCCCGGTCGGCGGCGTGGCGGACGGTGTCCTTGGCCTGGCCGTAGGCGTTCTCGGCCGCGCCCTGCGCCTCGCGGAAGCGGCCCTCGGCCGAGTCGCGGTGCGAGCCGGTCAGGTCGCCGACGGCACCCTGCAGCTTGCCGCCGAGTTCCTTGGCGGCACCCGTGATGCGATCCGTATCAACCATCTGGATTCTCCTGTGGTGGTGGGTCGGGACGACGGTCCCGCGCGGGACCGACGGATGGCGTCTGCGTCAGTTCTTGCGAGATCCGCCCCCGTCCGGGGGCCGGTCCTCGCCCTTCCGACGCCGGCCCTCGGCCTCGACCCGGACGTCGCCGGTGAGCTTGCCGATGGCCTCCTTCACCGAGCTCTTGACCTGCTCGGTGGAAGTCGATGGCGCGCGCTTGGTCATGAGCACCTCGCGGTGACTGAGAAGACTCCGACCGGCCTGCAGATGTGCGCCCTCCACGCGCGTTCAATGGTAAGGAAATACTGGTAGGCTAAACTTCAGCTACCAGATGCCTGCAGCGGAAAGCCGTGCTCGCGCCCCCACAGGATGACCTCCGTCCGCCGGTGCACGCCGAGCTTGCGGTAGAGCGCGGCACCGTGGTTGCGCACGGTGTTGCGCGACAGGCCGAGCTTGCGGGCGATGCCGTCGTCGTCGAGCCCGGAGCAGATCAGGTTCAGGATCTGGCGCTCGCGCAGGGTCAGGTCGGGCACCGCGGCGCCCGGGGCCTCGCGTCCGGGCCGGCGCAGGTTGGCCAGCTTCTCGATCAGGCCCCGGCTGAACCACGAGGTGTCCGCCATCACGGTCTCGATGGCGTCGAACAGCTCCCGTTCCGTGTGCTTGCGCTCGGTGATGTCCTGCAGGACCAGCAGCACGAACTCGCCGTCGTTGATGGTGACGCGCTCGGCCGAGACCAGGCAGTCGAGGTCGACCCCGTTCTCGTGCCGCAGGCAGACCTCCAGGCCCAGCACGTAGCCGGTCCGCGCCAGCGCGGCCTCGAAGCGCTGGCGCTGCTCGTCCGAGACCCACAGCCCGATCTCCCCCGGCGAGCGGCCGACGACCTTGTCCTCGCCGAAGCCGAAGACCCGGCCGAAGGACTCGTTGATGCTGGTGACCTGGAAATCCTCGGCCCGCGCCAGCAGGGTCGGCACCGGGGTCAGGCGGAACGCCTTGGCGAAGCGCTCCTCGCTCTGGCGCAGGGCCGTCTCGGCCTTCCGGCGCAGCTCGAGATCCGCGAAGGTGAACAGCATGCAGGGCTCGTCGCCCATCTCGATCGGCTGGCCCGCCACGATGACGAAGCGGCTGCCGCCGTCCGGCAGGTCCAGGCGCGCCTCCATCTGCGGGATCGTGCCGCCCTCGTTCAGCCGCGCGACCGCCAGGTCGCGGTTTCGGGCATTGGCCAGCACGTCGACCTCGTAGACGCTGCGCCCGATCACCGCGTCGCGGGTGTGCCCGGTCATCTCCAGAAAGCCGGCATTCACCTTGACGTGGCGCAGGTCCGACAGCCGCGTGATCACCGCCGGGGCCGGGTTGGCGTTGAAGGTCCGCTCGAAGCGCTCCTCGGCCTCGAACTGGTCGGACACGTCCTTGAGGATCAGCACGAGGCAGCTCGGCTTGCCCTCCCGGTCCGTCGCGACGAGGCTACGGAGCGAATGGACGAAGGCGACGTCCGGCTTGTCGGTGCGCGTCACCTCGACCACGACGTCATGGAAGCGCTCGCCGGCGACGACGCGCTCGATGGGGTAGCTCTCCGGCGCGCGCTTGTTGCGGTAGCGCAGGGCGAAGCGGGCCCGGTAGGCGTCGACCGTCGGGCCGATCTCGTCCAGGCTCTCGGCGCCGTGCATCGCGAGCGCGGCCTCGTTGGCGTAGGCGATGGTCTGGTCGGGCTCGACCAGGATCACGCCCTCGCTGAGGCCGGCGATGATCTGCCGGAGTTCATGCCTGTCGACGCCCGCGGTCACGGCTCGCCCGATCCCTGCTCGTACACGCCGCCCCATGCGGCAGCGGAGCACAAACGGATCGCGCGCGAGCGGGTTCCCTGGCGACAGCTTCTTTCACCGGTAAATTCGTATCATTGACGTAATTGCCGGTGACCAGAAATAAGTCCCGTCACCGCCTGCCGGGCGCGCTGCCCCATGGGACTGCCCGATCCAGGGCGCCGAAAGCACGCCGCCAATCGCAGGAGTACGCTGTCGATATGGATGCTTCCGTGCGTAAAGACGAAGTGACGTGCGAACCGGTCTCAGCGCCGGGTTCCGCCATCATCGTCATGCAGGCCGCGATCTGTCGCCAGCTGCGGGTCGCCGGTCACCGGATCCTCGCCCTCAAGGCCGGCGCGCCCCTCGGACACGTCCTCGCGCGCCTGTCGCGAACCGTCGCGCCGGGCCTGTTCCTCGCCATTGCCGGCTGGGCCACCGACGCCCTTGCGACGAGCCGCTTCGATGGGGCCTGGTCGGTCGTCGCGACTACCGAGACCGGTCGTTGCACCGGTCCCTACCACTTCCGATCGTCATCCGGGGCGGCACCGTGGACGATGCCGGCGGCAACGGGGTCGACGCCTCGGGGCGTGCCGCCGCGGACGGCCGCATCACCGGCACGATCCGCAGCGGCCTCGCCAGCGTCGACGTCACCGGCCGCCTGCGCGGCGCCAGCGGCAGCGGGCGCTGGAGCCTCGCCGGGCTCAGCCCATGCTCTGGGCGCTGGACGGCCCGACGCACCGGCTGACCGCGTACCGGTATCGCGCGGCTCGATCTGGTGCGGGCGCACCATTGCACCAGCGAGCGTGGCCGGTATCACCGCGCAGCCGCGCGTCGTCGGCGGCCGCCGACGATTTTCGGCGCCGGGCGGATTCGCCGGGGGCTGAGGCTCGTCCGGTCCTTGATCGGCGAACTTCCCCGCCCGACAATGGCGCCGACACGCGGGCGGGACGCGACGGGGGGCGGATGCCGGCATACCGACTGCGCGGGGCGATCCGCGCCACGGACGGGGAGATCGGGCCCTCGCTGATCGACGAGATCATCACCGCCGCCGACCGGCAGGAGGCCGTGCGCCTCGTCAACGCCCGCGACCTGTCGCCCGCCGACGAGCAGGTGAACGCCCTGTGGCTGGTGGACGCCGACGGCGCCCTCGTCTGGTCGCTGCGCCGCGCCGACCGCGAGGGCTGAGGCCCGCCCCCTGTCGGATCGGCTGGGTGAAGGGCTGCCGCAGGTGACGAACAGTGTTGCCGCGCTGCGGCCGGAGCCGGATTCCGGGCCGTCCGTGGCCCGACCCCGTTCGAGCCTGTCCTTCGGGGAGCCTGACGGAGCGGACGGGACGTGCGGACCGCAGGCTTTTGCTCTCCGGGCAGCGTTCATCGTACCAGTGCGGGCGTTGCAGCGGACCCCAGGGTGGCTGGATGACCGAACATCGCGATGGGGAGCCGCCGCACGGCGGTGCGAGCGAAGCGGCGGCGTTCGACGCGCTGTCGCGTTCCGTCCAGACACGCTTCGACGCGGTCCTCGCGGCGGGCGGCCGTCTCTTCGAGGTCGACGCGCCCGACCTCGGCCCCGTCTTCCTCGACCACCTGCCGCCTGAGCGCCGGCCGTATCACACCTGCTCCTTCGGCCCGGCGGAGTTTCTGCTGCGGCTGCACGACGAGATTCCGCGCAGGGCCGGCGTCAAGCGGGACGCGATCCTCTGGCGTGCCGTTGCCGCGGCGCCGCCCGGCTTCTGCACGCCGCGCGGGGCGATGATCGGCACGCTGCTGGAGGACATCGCCGCCGGCCTCGACTTCGCGACGGTCAAGGCGCGCTTCGACGCCAAGATGCACCCCCTCCAGTACCAACGCCCGCAGGCGCCGCCGAAGGCGGGCACCATCGCCCAGGCCGAGCGCCTGTTCGCCCAGCTGGGCCTCGAGCCGGCCCTCCGCCGCCGCTCCGCGCGCCTCGACGACATCCCGACGATCTGGCGACCGTGCGGAGCGGCGCCGGAGGTGGTGGCGTCATCGTCACCCCGCGGCAACGGGATCTTCG
Source organism: Methylobacterium variabile (assembly GCF_001043975.1). GTDB lineage: Bacteria > Pseudomonadota > Alphaproteobacteria > Rhizobiales > Beijerinckiaceae > Methylobacterium > Methylobacterium variabile. The sequence goes on along the minus strand of NZ_LABY01000036.1, from coordinate 9,094 downwards.
GGCATCTCAGGACCAAGGCGACGGGCGCCGCCGACGGCTCGCTCGACATGCCGGCGCAGGCGGTCACCTGGGCGAAGTTCGCGCGCGAGGTGCTCCCGGAGGCGCAGCGGATGTGGGTGTTCGCGGCGGGACGGATGACCTTCTGCGGCCTCGTCACCGCCGTCGATCCCGCGGCGCCGCCGCTCCTGCAATGGGATCGGCCCGAGGCGCGCAACCCGGTCTCCTTGTACCTCTACGTCAATGGCTCGCCCCCGGCGAACTGGGGCTTGCCCGAGGGGTCCGCCAACGGACTCCTCGTCGGGCAGGACGGCGATCACCGGATCCGGGTCGAGAGCGCGGTCGGCACGGCGTGCTACCGGATCGACCGCTGGGAGTGAGGCGGCGTAACCGTCGACTAACCCGCGGGCGCTGCCGCGGCCCGGAACGGGCCTCGCCCGCGAGAGGCCCCTTCGCCACCGCCGGACCGAAGCCGCTGATTGGCGACCGCGAGACCATCGTCGTCGTCGCGCCGGTCCTTCCAGTGGCGTGGCCCGGAAGGATGGGCTTCGACGTAACGGAAGGGTATGCGTTGTCTGTCGAGACCGCGCCGCCCGCGACGTTGCTTCGCCGTGCGCCCTGATGCCAAGCCGGGCTATGCATCATTGTACATCGTCCCGTGAAGCCCGGCACTGGTTGGATCGGTGGAACGATGGTTTCCTCGAAGACCGAACGATTACGCTGAGCCCAGCCCGCCGCAGGGTCTCGATGACCCGGCGCAAGAGTGCATTAAGCTCGGATCAACTCTGTCATGGCATGGACGTGCGAGGTTTGCCCCGACGGAGCGGCATCGTGACTCGTTCTCGCCTCGACAACATGCGGATCCTCGCGAAGGCCTCGATCCCCGTCGGCCTGCTGCTGGTCCTGCTGGCCGGGCTGTGCGGCTTCGCCTTGTCGCGCATGAGCCACATCGCCCTGACTTACCAGGACGTGCTCGGCCGTGAGGTCGTCGCGAGCCGGGTGGCCTCCGAAGTCCAGCTCGAGCTGACGCGCTACGCCGCGGTCGTGAACCGCATCGTCTCGGAGAGCTCGATGACCGAGCTCGACAGCCTCGAGAAGGAAACGAAGGCGATCGCCGCCGCGCTGCCGGGCCGGCTCGACCGGCTGAAGGCGCTCATGCCCGCGGCGGCGAAGGGCACCGAGCAGGTCCTGGCCCAGTTCAACTTGGCCTTCGAGGCGACGGACGACCTGATCACCAAGACCTTCGGCAGCCAGCAGGACCAGGCGCTCCGGGTCGGCCGCGAGCGCGTCGACCCCGCGCTGTCGGCGGCCCACCGCGTCCTGACCGAGATCGAGGCCGGCGCCGAGGCGATGATGCGGCAGGCGAGCGAGACGGCGGCGGGAGCCGACGAGAGCGCCCGCCTCACCACGCTGGTCGTCGCCACCGCGGCCTGCGCCGTGGCGCTCGTCCTCGCGTGGCTCATCCTGCAGCGCGGCGTCGCCGGCCCGGTCGTCGCGATGTCCCGCACCATGGAGCGGCTCGCCGCCGGCGACACCGCGGTGACGATCGACGGCACGCTGCGGCGCGACGAGGTCGGCCGGATGGCGCGGGCGGTCCAGGTGTTCAAGGACAACCTGATCCGCAGCCGGACCTTAGAGGAGGAGTCCGCGTTGTCGCGCGCCTCGGTGGAGGAGCAGCGCCGGTCGGGCATGCGCCAGATGGCGGACGCGTTCGAGCAGGCGGTCGGCGGCATCGTCGGCCGGGTCGCGTCCTCCGCCACCGAGCTGCAGACGACCGCCCGGACCATGACGGCGACGGCGACGCAGACCGCCGGCCGGTCGGCGGACGCGACCGCCGCCGCCGAGGCGGCGTCGGGCAATGTCGGCACCGTCGCGGCCGCGGCCGAGGAGCTGGGCGCTTCCGTCCAGGAGATCGGCCGCCAGGTCGACGGCTCGGCCGCGCTCGCCCGCGCCGCCGTGACGGAGGCCGACCGGACCGGGGTCCTCGTGCAGGAGCTGAGCGCGGCGGTCGCCCGCATCGGCGATGTCGTCGGCCTGATCTCGTCGATCGCGGCCCAGACCAACCTGCTCGCGCTCAACGCCACCATCGAGGCGGCCCGGGCCGGGGCGGCGGGCCGCGGCTTCGCGGTCGTCGCCGCGGAGGTCAAGGAACTCGCCGGCCAGACCGCCAAGGCCACCGAGGAGATCACCGCGCAGATCGGGCGCATCCAGGGATCGACGCAGCAGGCGGTCGGGGCGATCGGGGCGATCGGCGGCCGCATCCGCGAGATCTCGGGGGTCGCGACCTCGATCGCCGCGGCGGTGGAGGAGCAGGGCGCCGCCACGCAGGAGATCGTGCGCAACGTCTCCCAGGCCGCCGCCGGCACCGGGGAGGTGTCGGCGAACATCGCCGGTGTCGCCGGGGCGGCGGAGGAGACGGGCGCGGCGGCCTCGCTGGTGCTGGACGCGGCCTCGGAGCTGTCGCGCCAGTCCGAGAACCTCACGGCGGAGGTGCGCCGGTTCCTCGACACCGTGCGGGCGGCCTGAGCCGGGGCCGGAACCTACGCGACCGGACGCTCCGCGGCCGCGCGCGTGGTCATGCCGGTGACGCGGCCATGGAGCACCTGCACCTCGCAGGAGGCGGTGGAGGTGGGCGCACGGAAGCCCTCGGGATCGTGGACCGGCTCGCCGACCGGGATGACCAGGGTCCGGCTGACCCACTCGGCCCAGACCGGACCCTCGGTTCCGTAGACCTCCCGCATGCCGATCTGCCGGTCCCCGCCGGGGAATGCCTCGACCGTGCCGCCGAATCCGACCACGAGCAGGCGGCCGTCCACGATCTGCCAGACGGCGCCGTAGCCGCGCACGTTGCGGTGGTCGGCGCCCGAGAAGAACTGGCCCGGCGGCAGGTCGAACCCGGGCGGGAACGGCGAAGGCGCGGAGGGCAGGGGGCACCTGCGACCGTCGAGGATCACGACGTCCAGGATCTGCGCGGTCATGCGGCGCGTGTCCTCCCGGACGATCAGTCCGCCGGGCGTGCCGCGCCGGCGACCCGCGCCACGCCCTCGGCGCAGGTCTGCATCGCCGCGAGCACCGTCTCGGGCGCCAGGGTCTCGAAGCGGTACTTCGGCAGGCTGACGCTGATGCAGCCGAGCACCCGGCCTCCCGCGCCCCGCAGCACCCGGCCGTAGCAGCAGATGTCGAGCTCGTTCTCCTGCAGGTCGAGGGAATGGCCGCGCCGGCGCGTCTCGGCGATCTCGCGGCGCAGCGTCGCGGGATCGGTGATGCTGTGGGACGTGTGCGCCGGCCGCTGCAGCCGCTCGAGCAGCGGCTCCAGCTCGTGCTCCGGCAGGGTCGCGAGCCAGGCCTTGCCGACGGCGCTGGTGTGCAGCGACACCCGGGTGCCGATGCGCGAGGCCATGCGCACGGTGCGGTGGCTCTCGAGCTTGTCGATGTAGACCATCTCGCCGAAATCCGGCACCGCGAGGTGCACGGTCTCGTCGAGGTCGTCGCGCAAGCGCAGGAGCGGCTCCCGCGCTGCCTGGCGCAGCAGCGAGCCGTCCCAGGACTGGAAGGCCAGGCTGACGAGGCGCGGGCCGAGGCGCAGGCGGCCGCCCTCGTCCTCGGTCAGCAGGCCCTCCGCGACCAGGGCGGCGGCGATGCGGTGCGCCGTCGGCCGCGGCAGCGCGGTCGTCCGGGCGAGACGGGCGACCGTCGCGTCCTCGGGCGCGTCCGCCACGGCCTGGAGCACCCGCATGAACTTGCCGAAGGCGGCGGTGCCCGGAACCTCGGGACGCAGGCTCGGCCCTCCATCGGCGTCGTCGGAGCCCATGCGGGAGCGGTTCCTCTCGGGTCAGTGCGGCGTCAGGTGACGAGGTAGCCGCCGTCGACCGGCAGCACCACCCCGGTCATGAAGGCGGCGGCCGGGCTCGCCAGGAAGGTGACCGCCGCCGCCACGTCCGCCGGCGTGCCCCAGCGGCCGAGCGGCGTGCGCGCGAGGATCGGCTGGGCGCGGGCGGGATCGTCCTGCAGCGCCTGCGTCAGGGGTGTAGCGATCCAGCCCGGCGCCACCGCGTTCACCCGGATGCCGTCCGGCGCGTAGGCGATGGCGAGCGACTTCGTCAGCTGCGCCACCCCGCCCTTGCTGGCGCTGTAGCCCGGCACCAGACCGCCGCCGAAGAAGGACAGCATCGAGGCGGTGTTGACGATCGTGCCGCGGCTCTCCGCCAGCTTGGGCCGCGCGGCGGCGCACACCCGCATCGTGCCGGTGAGGTTCACCGCTATGACCTGCTCGAACACCTCGGGCCGGTGCTCGTCGCCCCGCCGGATGATGCCGGCGCAGTTCACCACGACGTCGAGCCGGGCGCAGGACCCGACGAGGGCCGCGACGGCGTCCCCGTCGGTGACGTCGAGCTCGTGCGCCGTGAGGGCGAGGCCGGCGGGAATCGCGCAGGCCTCCGCGCCGATCCCGGCCGCCAGCACCTGGGCGCCGAGGCGGGCCAGCGCCTCGGCGATGGCGGCGCCGATGCCGGAGGTGCCCCCGGTGACGAGGGCGCTCCGGCCCGCCAGGAGGTCGGGGGTGAAGGTCATGCCGGGCGCTCCGTCAGGATCAGGGTCTCGCTGCCCTCCAGCGGCTTGCGCACGAGGGCGATGTAGGCGACCGCCGCCAGCACCGCGACGGCGGCCGCGGCGAGGAGGGCGTTGACGTAGGAGCCGGTGCCCTGGACGATGTAGCCGGTGATGACCGGGGCGAACGAGCCGGCGAAGTAGCCGCCGAAGTTCTGGATGCTGCCGAGGGAGGCGACCTGGCGCTTGGGCACCGCGACGCTCACCATCATCCAGGCGGCGGCGCTCGCCATGTTGATGAAGAACATCGCCAGGCAGATGTAGACCACCGCCAGGGTCACGCTCGGGGTGTAGGCCGCCGGCACCGTGAAGGCGCCGCCGCCGAGGAGCCCGATGCAGACCGGCCACTTGCGGCTGGCGACGATGCTGGCGCCCCGGGCGAGCAGCCGGTCGGCGGCCTGGCCGGCGCACAGCATGCCGATCGTGCCGAAGACGTAGGGGATCGCCACCACCCAGCCGGTGCGCGCCACGCTCAGGCCCCGCTCATGCTCGAGGTAGGACGGCAGCCAGGTCAGGTAGAGCCAGACCATGTAGATGACGCCCATGAAGCCGAGGATCATGCCCCAGGTGGTGGCGTGGGCGAACAGGCCGCGCCACTCGGCGAAGGTCATGCGCTGGGCCGGCGGCTCCGCCCGGGCGCCCTCGTCGAGATGCGCGGTCTCCTCCGGCGTCAGCGCCACCTCGGCGCGGTTGCGGTAGACGAGGTACCAGCCCACCGCCACGACGATGCCGGCGAGGCCGGTGAGCACGAACATCCAGCGCCAGCCGAACGCCAGCATCATCGCGGTGAGCAGCGGCGGGGCGATGCAGGGCCCGATGCAGGACGAGGCGACGAAGATGCCCGTCGGCGTGCCGCGCTCGCGCAGGGAGAACCACTCGCTCACCGTCTTGGCGCCGGCGGGGAATTGCGGCGCCTCGCCGAGGCCGAGGATCGCGCGCGCCAGCACGAATTGCTGGAAGCTGGTGACGAAGCCGGAGACCAGCTGCGCCAGGGACCAGAAGAACATCCCGGCCCCGAGCATGAGGCGCGACCCGAACCGGTCGAGAAGTGCGCCGACCGGCAGCTGCGAAAAGGCATAGGCGAGGGAGAAGGCCGAGAGCAGCCACCCCATCTCGGCCGGGCCGAGGGCCATCTCGTCTCGGATCGCCGTGTTGGCGATCGAGAGCGCCGAGCGGTCGACGTAGTTGATGATTCCCGCCGCCGTCAGGAAGGCGACGGCAACCCACTGGATGCAGCGCAGGCGCCGCGACTTGCCGGACGACATCGCGCTCCGGTCCTCCCACTCTGTTTTACGCTTGGTGACGCGGTCCGCCTGCGCTCAGCGGATGAACTGATCGACGTAGTCGGCGCCGAGGCCGACCGCCTCGTAATGCGCCCGGCACATGTCGACCTTGGTGAAGACGTCCTCGTAGCCGGTGTGCCGGCCCCACGGGTCGACGTAGTACATGCAGCCGTTGACCTGGAAGTAGGTGATCATCTCCTCGACCCCCTCGTCGACCACGAGGGTGTGGGTCTCGCCCGGCGGCTCGAAGGCGTAGGCGCCCTCGCTGGCGACCCAGTCGTGCTCGAGGTAGCGCCAGCTGCCCTTGAGCACGAAGGCGTGGACGGGGCCGGGATGACGGTGGCGGCTGAGGATGCCGGCCTTGCGGACCTTCAGGAGATTCATCCAGTAGCCGGCGGAGATGTTCAGGCAGAGCGGCCGGAACCAGACGCTGTCGGCCTGCGGCACCCAGATGCGGTCGTCCTCCGGGATCGCCGGCGCCACCACGAGGTCGGGCCTGATCTCCGCCGGCTGCGGAAGCTGGTAGGGCATCCTCCGCAGGGTGGCGGCGTCGAGCCCGGCGGCGGGGTCTCCCGGAGATCCCTTGTCCGGTATGGCAGCGCCCATCGTCTCCTCCGTAATTTTCCATATTGTGGACATTATGTCCGTGATATGGATGATCCGAGAGGAGGACGCGGCTGTCAAACCGCACTCGCCGCATGGCTGCGTTGCAGACGGCCGCGCGACTCGGCCGTGTCCGGCGCGTGGGGAGCGGACCTCAGTCGATACGGTGACGGTTGCGGGCGGCCGAACGGGCCCCATCTGAAGCGGGCCGGGACGGCCCGGCTGCCCGGCGGACCGGTCGCGGAGCCGGGGGCGGTGCCACCATCCGCAGGGACGGCCCTGCTCATGACAGGGACGTTGCCGTGGCCTGGATCCTTCTCCTCGTCGCCGGCCTGCTCGAGGTCGGCTGGGCGATCGGCCTCAAGTACACCGACGGCTTCACCCGCCTCGTGCCGTCGCTGGTCACCGGCCTCAGCATGGTGGCGAGTTTGGCGCTGCTCGGGCTCGCCCTGCGAACGTTGCCGGTCGGCACTGCCTACGCGATCTGGACCGGCATCGGCACCGTGGGCACGGCGCTCCTCGGCATCGCGCTGTTCGGAGAGCCCGCGACGGCGGCGCGGCTCGGCTGCATCGGCCTCATCGTGCTCGGCATCCTCGGGCTCAAGCTCGTCGCCTGAGCGCACCCCCGACGGGAGTGTCCGGACACCGCGTTACTCGTGACGCTGCGTCGGGTCGACCGCCACGATGGCGCCGTTCTCGGCGTAGACCGCTCCGAGCACGGTGCGGAAATGGTGCCGGACCTTGCCGTAGCACTCGCAGGCGGAGTGCTCGGCACGGGCCCGGTCGAGGATCGTGATCTGGCCGCGGCGCACCGCGATCAGGCCGCGGCGCTGCAGTGACCCGAGCACGCCGGTGAGGTAGGTGCGGCGCACGCCGAGCATCTCGGCCAGCATCTCCTGCGTCACCGGCAGGACCGGCGTGCCGAGCCGGTCCATGAAGGTCAGGAGCCAGCGCAGGCAGCGCTCCTCGATCGGATGGACCGCGTTGCAGGCCACCGATTGCAGCACCTGGGCGAGCAGGCAGTCGGCGTAGCGCACGAACAGGTCGCGCAGGGTGGGCGAGGCCATCTTGGCCCGTGTCAGTCGCTCGGCGTCGAGGCGCAGCACGGCGCCGGAGACCTGCACCACCGCCTCGCTGAAGGCCGGCAGGTAGCCGTGGCTGACGACGCCGCCGACGGCGCCCTCGTGCCCCACCGTCGCGGTCTCGACCATGCGCCCGTCGCGCATCCGCGAGACCAGGGTCACGGTGGTCTGGTTCAGCGGGAAGGTGACGTGGGAGACGTCCTCGCCGGCGCGGAACAGCACGGCGCCGCGGGTGCGCTGCGCCCGCTCGAGATACGGAGCCAGCAGGGCGCGGTCGCTCACGGCAATGGCCTCGAGCAGGAGGTTGCCCTCGAAAAGGGTGGCCTCGGGGGTCCGCGGCTCGTCCGGCGCATTCAAGGTCGTCGTCTCCGGAAATCTGGGGCTCGCCTCACGGGTCCGGCTGGAGGTCGACGACCGCGGCACGTGCGCATCCTCGCCACCGGAGCAAGCTTGGGTTTGGTCTAACGATAGGTCAATCCCATGTCTGTCCTGTTTCGAACATTGCGAGAATGAATCTGAGGCATTTCTTCCGGACCAGGCGGCGACGCCGAAGTGGGTTTCATACTATCCCCCTCTATAACAAATTTCATTTTACCCTAAGTCTTATGATATCTATCGAAGTGAATTTTTGTGGTGATATCGACTTTAGACGTATTTTTTCTTGTGTCGCCGGGACCATGATTCACAGTTGCCTCGGCCTCAGAGGGTGATCGGGGGTCAACGACCGACCGTCATCTTGTCCGAAAATCATGCGCACGATTACATCGGGCGCCAACAATTTAGCTGTTTCTTACACGGCAGCGGACCGCACTGCATCCGACCCCGGCGCGTCGAGGACCGTCCGAAGGGTCGATTCCAGCGAGGCGGGACGGCCGCTCCCCGCCGTTTCGCGGGCGCGATCCACGAGGGACCGGACCGCAATGGGCCGACGCGTCCCGTCCGAATCTACAGGCGCGACTTGAAAGCCGAAACCGTCACGGCCACCGGATGTTCCGGACCGGGGTGGCGCGGGTTCCCGTCCCGGCTCGCACCGGTCCGGGGCTCAGCCGTCGAGCGCCATCGCGCCGGAATGCCCCATCACGGAGCGGGTGAGCCGGTCGGCCCCGAGCTCGCCGCCGCTGTAGCCGAGGAGCTCCGCCAGCTTGTCGCGGGCCCGGCAGACCCGGCTCTTCACCGTCCCGACCTTGCACTGCATCAGCGCGGCGGCGTCCTCGTAGGAGAGGTCGCCGACGGCGACGAGCATCAGCGCCTCGCGCTGCTCGGCCACCAGCTTGTTGAGGGCGGCCTGAAGGTCCTGCACGTCGAGGCGGTCGCCCTGGTTGGGGGCGGAGGTCAGGCGGGCCGAGTAGACGCCCTCGCTGTCCTCGACCTCCCGGGAGCGCTTGCGATGCTCCGAATAGAAGGCGTTGCGCATGATCGTGAACAGCCAGGCGCTGAGGTTGGTGCCGGACTCGAACCGGTCGCGGTTCTGCCAGGCCTTCAGCATCGTGTCCTGCACCAGGTCGTCGGCCCGGACCGGGTTGC
>NZ_LABY01000359.1 GCF_001043975.1 Methylobacterium variabile | reverse complement strand
GTCATGCCCCTCGATTCCGCGACCGAGGCGGCGCTGACCGGCGCGACCGAGGTGCCGGCCGGGCCGCGGGCCATCGCCGTGGCCCCGCCCGACACCCGCCCCCTGCCCGCGCGCCTCGTCCGGGGGCCCGAGGCGGTGCCCTCGCGCGATCCCGCGATGGCGGGAGCGATCACCGCGATCGGCACGGCGCTGATCGCGGCGGAGGACGAGCTCAACGCCCTCGACGCCCGGGTCGGCGACGGCGACACCGGCACCACCTTCGCGTCGGCGGCCCGGGCCGTGCTCGCCGACCTCGACCGGCTGCCGCAGGCCGAGCCCGCCGCCCTCTGCCGCGCCCTCTCCGACCGCCTCGCCCGGGTGGCCGGCGGGTCGAGCGGAGTCCTCATGTCGATCTTCTTCGCCGCCACAGGCTCGGCCCTCGCGGAGGGGGCGGCCTGGCCCGCGTCCCTCGCCCGGGGCGTGGAGCGGCTCCAGGCCCATGGCGGGGCGCGGCCCGGCGACCGCACCCTCCTCGACGCCCTGGTGCCGGCGGTCGAGGCCCTGCCCGCAGGCGGCCTCGCGGCGGCGGCGCGGGCGGCCGAGGCAGGAGCGGCCGCCACCGCCGGGATGACCCGCGCCGGCACGGGCCGGTCGAGCTACCTCGCCGCCGCCGACCTGGCGGGCGTGGAGGATCCGGGCGCCGTCGCGGTGGCCCGGGCTTTCGCGGCGCTGCATCGCTCCGCCGGCCAGGACGAAGCATCGAATTGAAATACGTCGGCCCGAGGCCTTGATGTGGCGGCCGCGCTTCCGGGAAGGGCTTCGGAACGACGGAGCCGCCGGTCCGTCCCGGGCTTCCGGCCATCGGCCGCGGCCTCTCGCCGGCTAACGATTTGGCGAGACGTCGAGGGCGGAGCCGGAGGTCTTCCTCGACGGTCATAGACCCGCCAACGCGAGATGCCCCGCAGAGCCCACCGTCGGCTCTGCCGGGCTGTTCGAAGGCGCGCCGGACGGATGCGCCCGTGGTCCGAGCCTCGGCGCCTCAGCCGCCGCGGCGGCCGCGGCGGGGCTTTCCTTCGGCCGGGGCTTCGGCCGCGGCGACCTCCGGCTCGGGCGGGGCGGCCGGGGCCTCGGCCGCCCCGATGGGGGCCTCCTCGGTCCGCGCGGCGCTGCGGCGGCGCTGCTGGCCGAGACCGAGGGAGCGTGCCAGCTCGGAGCGCTGCTCCGAGTAGCTCGCCGAGGTCATCGGGTAGTCATGGGGCAGGCCCCATTTCTGGCGGTAGGCCTCGGGCGTCAGGCCCCGCAAGGTGAGGTGGCGGCGCAACGTCTTGTAGGACTTGCCGTCCTCGAAGCTGATCAGGAAGTCGTGCGTGATCGAGCGGCGGATCTCGCTCGCCGTCGCCTTGGGGTGGGCCGGCTCCGGCGGAGCTTTGCTGCCCTGCGCCATCTCGTTCAGCGCGCCATAAACGTCGGAAATCAGCTTCGGCAGATCGCCGCTTTGCAGATGATTGCTGCTGACATAGGCAGAAATGATGTCTGCCGTCAGCGTCACAATCTGATCGTGAGTGTTCGCGGTTTCGTCCATGCCGGCGCGCTCTGGGGATTCATTCACCTCGGTCGGTTATCCTTAAGTTCATATTGATAAAAAATGCAAGGATTATTTGTTTATAAAAATTGCTCTCTCAGGGGAATCGGGCCTTTGACATAACAGGCGCCGCGGGTTCACGTCCATGCGCTGGACCGGTCCGGACGCCGGTCCGGAACCCGGTCTCGCGGCCGCGGTTCTCCCGGTGGACACCCCGGGAAGCGTGGATGCGCGTCGTCGTCGACCTGAACCGCTGCCAGGCCTACGCCCAGTGCTGCTACGCGGCCCCAGACCGCTTCGTCCTGCAGGGCGACGAGATCCTGGTCTACGACCCGGCGCCGCCCGACCGGGACCGGGCGGCCGTCGAGCGCGCGGTGCAGGCCTGTCCGGTCCGCGCCATCAGGGTCGAGCACGGCGACGCGCCTGCGGCGGCCGGAATCTCGGCGTGACGCGACATCTCTGTGCGAGGCGAAACCTGGCGTGAGGCAAAAGCTGGCGTGAGGAACGAAACGATTGTCGTCGCGGGCGCCTCGCTCGCCGGCCTGCGCGGGGCCGAGGCCCTGCGGCAGCGCGGCTTCGCCGGCCGCCTGATCCTCGTAGGCGACGAGCCCTACCTGCCCTACGACCGCCCTCCCCTGTCCAAGCACGTCCTCACGGGCGAGATCGCGCCCGGCGCCACCACCCTGCCCGGCGTCCGTGGTCTCGACGCCGAATGGCGCCTCGGCACTCCCGTCTCCGGCCTCGACCGCGCCGGCCGGGCCCTCCTCCTCGCCGATGGCGGGCGCCTGGGCTTCGACCGCCTGCTGATCGCCACCGGGGCGCGGGCCCGGCCCTGGCCGAACGCCGACGAGGCGCGGCTCTCCGGCATCCACACCCTGCGGGGCCGGGACGACGCGGCCGCCCTCGCGTCCGGCCTGGCGGCCCGGCCCGCGCGGGTGCTGATCCTCGGCGCCGGATTCATCGGCTGCGAGGCCGCCTCCAGCATCCGCGCCCTCGGGCTTCCCGTCACGGTGGTCGATCCGGGGCCGGCGCCCCTCGCCCGGACGCTCGGCCACGTCGTCGGCAGCTTCGTCGCCGGGCGGATGCAGGCGGCCGGGGTCGATTACCGGCCGGGCACCCGGGTGACGCACCTCGAGGGCGACGGTGCCGGCCGGGTGCGGCGCGCCCGGCTCGCCGGCGGCGGCGCGATCGACGCCGACCTCGTCGTGGTGGCCCTGGGAGCGGTGCGCAACACGGACTGGCTCGCCGGCACCGGCCTCGCCGCCAACGCGGGCGGCGTGTCGTGCGACGGCGCCTGCCGCGTCCTCGACGCCGCGGGGCGGCCCGAGGCGGCGATCTTCGCCGCCGGCGACGTGGCGCGCTGGCCGCACCCGCTCTACGGCGGCCGCCCGGTCGCCCTGGAGCACTGGGGCAACGCCGTCGCGCAAGGGGCGCACGCCGCCCGCGCCATGCTGGACGGGCCGGAGGCCGCGGGCGCCTACGCCGAGCTGCCGGCCTTCTGGTCGAGCCAGTTCGGCCTCAACATCAAGTCCCTCGGCCTCACCGAGGGAGCCGACGCGGTCGCGATCGCGCAGGGGAACCCGCGGACCGGCCGCTTCCTGGCGGTCTATGGCCGCGCCGGGCGCACCCTCGCGGCGGTCTCCGTCAATGCCGGGCGCTGGCTGCCGGCCTACGAGGCGCCGATCCGGGCCGCCGCCCCGTTCCCGCCCATCACCGGCGGGGCGGACCAGCCGGCCCTCAAGCCGGTGCCGCCGGGCTTGCCGGCCCCGCGCGCCGCCTGACCGGAGGTGTCACCCATGAACGAGGACGACGGCACCCTGTTCGCGCAGGTCCGCGACCCGGCCAACCGGGCCGACCCCTACCCGCTCTACGCCCGCCTGCGGGCGCAGCCCGTGGCGCGCCAGGACGACGGCACCGTGGTGGCGAGCGGCTACGCGGCGATCCGCGCCCTGCTGCACGACCCGAGGGTCAGCTCGGAGGACCTGCCGCCGGCCGAGCATCCGCCGACCGGCAACCCGGTCAAGGACTGGATCGTCAACCCGCTGAAGGACTGGATCACCGACCGCCACCGCCCCTTCATCTTCCGCGATCCCCCCGCCCACGACGCCCTGCGCCGCCAGGTGATGGGGCAGTTCACGGTCGCCCGGGTGCGGGCCATGAAGCGGCGGACCGAGGCGCTGGTGGCGGAGTGCCTGGAGCGCTGCGAGACCTGCTCCACCATCAACCTCGTCGACGATCTCGCCTATCCGCTGCCCGTGACGGTGATCTGCGAGCTCCTCGGCGTGCCGCGGGAGGACGAGCCGCGCTTCCACGGCTGGGCGACGCAGCTCGCCACCGCCCTCGAGCCCGAGAGCCGCAACGACCCGGGCTTGCGCGCCCGCAACACCGAGACCTTCGACGCCATCGCGGCCTACATGCGCGACCTGATCCGGGAGAAGCGCCGGGCGCCCGCCGACGACCTGCTCTCGGGGCTGGCCACCCAGAAGGACCCGGAGGCGGGGCGGATGAGCGACCCCGACCTCGTCGCCACCGCGATCCTGCTGCTGATCGCCGGGCACGAGACCACCGTGAACCTCATCACCAACGGCATGCTGACCCTGCTGCGGCACCCGGACGAGCTCGCGCGCCTGTGGGCCGACCCGGAGCGGGCGCCGCGGGTGATCGAGGAGCTGCTGCGCTACGAGCCGCCGGTCCACTTCCGCACCCGGCTCACCCGGGCGCCGATTCCGGTCGCCGGCACCACGATTCCCGCGGGCGTGCCCCTGGTGCTGCTCTTCGCCGCCGGCAGCCGCGACCCGGCGCGCTTCCCCGATCCCGACCGCTTCGATCCGGACCGGGAGGACAACCAGCATTTCGGCTTCGGCGGCGCCCTGCACTACTGCGTCGGGGCGCCGCTCGCCCGCATCGAGGCCGAGGCCGCCCTCACGGCGCTGGCCGCCCGCCTGCGCGCCCCCCGCCTCGCCGAGGACCCGCCGCCCTACCGCCCCGGCGCCTCCTTGCGCGGCCCGAAGCGCCTCCTGCTGG
>NZ_LABY01000358.1 GCF_001043975.1 Methylobacterium variabile | reverse complement strand
GGCGTCTACCGTGTTATACCGCCGCGCCTTCGAACGGACCCGTTCGGAGGCGCAAGGCAAGCCCGAACGGGCGCCGGCGCTGATGCGCCGGACGCCTTCGCATCGACGTGTCGATGCCAAGGCGCGAGGGTATTAGATGACCTCGGCTGACCAGGGGCGGGATCAGTGTCCGGCCGTCTCTTGCGCGCGATCGCGAGGCGTCTGCTGCGGATCACCCTCCAGCCCGAAACCGATTACGAAGAGTGTCCGTAACGGCACGGGCCGCGCTCCTTCCGGAGCGCGGCCCGCATCGTGTTCAGTGGGATCGGTCAGCGCGACGGGCCCGGCCCGCTCACTCGCCGCCGATCGCCGCCTTGGTGCGCGACCACCAGCCGGCCCGCTTCGGGCGATCCGGGTCGGGCGGGGTGAGCACGACCGCAACCGGCTCCGGCTCCGGCGCGGGAGGCGTCGCCTCGGCGGCGGGCTCGGCCGCCGTTTCCGCTTCCGCCGTCTCCGTTGCCGGCTCGGACGACCCGACGGGCGCCGGGGCCTCGATCGCCTCGACGGTCAGGGCCTCGCGCTCGATCGCCGGAAGGTCCGACGCCGCCACCGGTGCGCCCACCGCCGTGGGCGGGGGGCCGGCGATCTCGTCGAGGGCGACGATCTCCTCGGCCAGGGCGTCCTGCACCAGGCTGCCGCCGGTCGGGCCGTCGCCGTCCAGCTCCGCTCCGGCCACGACCTCGTCGCCGATCGAGCCGCCGGTCTCCTCGAAGCGCTCGCGCCCGCGGCCGCCGCGACGCCCGCGCCGGCGGCGCCGGCTCAGGGCCTCCTCGCGGCTCTCGCGCTCGTCGCGCGCCCGCACCTCGCCGTCCTCGGTGATCGGGATCGACACCGCCTCGGCGGTCTCGGTCTCGGCCTCGTCGGCCTCGTCACCCTCCGTCTCGGCCTCGTCGGCGCCGGAGCGCTCGCCGCGGCCCCGCCGCCGGCGCCGACGCCGGCGGCGCTTGCCGCCGCCCTCGTCCTCGCCGCGGGGCGCGCCCTCGGCGGCCTCGTCGTCGGATTCCGCCTCGGCCTCGGCCTCGGCCTCCGTCTCGGCCTCGCCGGTCTCCTCGACGACCTCCTCGTCCTCGTCCTCCTCCTCGAGCGGCGGCGGCACCACCGCCTCGGCCCGGATGCTGGTCACGGCGCGCGGCTCGACCCGCTGGGCCGGCTCGCCGCGCTCGAGGTGGAAGGCCGAGGTCGCGGCGAGGCGCTCATCGGCCGAGATGATGATGGCGACGCCGAAGCGCGTCTCGAGCTCGCGCAGGTGGGCGCGCTTCTGGTTGAGGATGTAGAGCGCCACCTCGGTGCGGGTCCGCAGCACCAGGTTGTGGGAGCTCGACTTGATCAGCGCTTCCTCGATCGCCCGCAGGATCAGCAGGGCCACCGAGGCGGTCGCCCGCACGAAGCCCGAGCCGCCGCAATGCGGGCAGGGCACCGAGGACGATTCCAGCACGCCGGTGCGGATGCGCTGGCGCGACATCTCCAACAGGCCGAACGGCGAGATCCGGCCGACCTGGATGCGGGCGCGGTCGTTCTTCAGGCACTCGTTCAGCTTCTTCTCGACGGCGCGGTTGTTCCGCTTCTCCTCCATGTCGATGAAGTCGATGACGATCAGCCCGGCGAGGTCGCGCAGGCGCAGCTGGCGCGCCACCTCCTCGGCGGCCTCCAGGTTCGTCTTGAGGGCGGTGTCCTCGATGTCGTGCTCGCGGGTGGCGCGCCCCGAGTTCACGTCGATCGAGACCAGGGCCTCGGTCGGGTTGATGACGAGGTAGCCGCCCGAGCGCAGGGAGACGTGGTTGGAGAACATCGCGTCGAGCTGCTGCTCGATGCCGAAGCGGGCGAAGACCGGGACCGGGTCGCGGTAGGGCTTCACCACCTTCGACTGCGTTGGCATCAGCATCCGCATGAAGTCCTTGGCCTCGCGGTAGGCCTCCTCGCCCGCGACCAGAACCTCGTCGATGTCCTTGTTGTAGAGGTCGCGGATGGCGCGCTTGATCAGCGAGCCCTCCTCGTAGACGAGCGCCGGCGCGGAGGAGGACAGCGTCAGCTCGCGCACGCTCTCCCACAGGCGCATCAGGTACTCGAAGTCGCGCTTGATCTCCGGCTTGGTGCGCGAGGCGCCGGCCGTGCGCAGGATGACGCCCATCCCCTCGGGCACCTCGAGGTCGGTGGCGATCTCCTTCAGGCGCTTGCGGTCGGCCGCGCTGGTGATCTTGCGCGAGATGCCGCCGCCCCGGCCGGTGTTCGGCATCAGCACCGAGTAGCGGCCGGCGAGCGACAGGTAGGTGGTGAGCGCCGCGCCCTTGGTGCCGCGCTCCTCCTTGACGACCTGGACCAGGATGACCTGCCGGCGCTTGATCACCTCCTGGATCTTGTAGTGCCGGCGCGGGGCGCGGGGCCGCTCGGGGATCTCGGCCAGGGCGTCGCCGCGGCCGCCCACCTGCTCGACGACCGGCTCCTCGTGGTCCTCGTCCTCGTCGTCGTCCTCGTCGCCTTCGTCCTCGTCATCCTCGTCGTCGGATTCGTCCTCGTCATCCGAGTCGTCATCCTCGTCGTCGGACCCGGCCAGGGTCTCGCCGGCCTCGTCCTCGTCGTCCTCTTCGTCCTCATCCTCGTCGGCGTCGGCCTCCGCGGCATCGACCGGCTGCGAGGCGGCGACGGGCTGGGGCAGCACGACCGCGTCAGCCGCATCCGGCGCCTCGGCCGTTGTCTCGGCGGCCGCATCCTCCGCATGGGCGGCCGCGACCGACGCGTCGGGCGCCGTCTCGGCGGCGGGGGCCGTCTCGGTCACGCCCTCATGCGACGGGGCGGCCTCGGCGGCGGGAGCCTCCGCGGCAGACGTCTCGGCAGCAGGCGTCTCGGCGGCAGCGGGCTCGGCCGCGAGGATCTCGGTGGCGGGTGTCTCCGCGGTCGGGGCCTCGGCCCCGTCCTGCGGCGCGGCCGCACCGGCCTCGCCGGCCGAGGCGGTCTCCTGCGCCGGGTGCTCGCCGGTCTCGGGCTCGAAACCCTCGGGCGCCTGGCCCTCGGCGGCCTGCGCGGCGTCGTCCACCGAGCCCGCGACGGCCTCGGGCGCGGCGCCGTGCTGCGCGTCCGTCTCCGCTGCGCCGCTCTCGTGCGCGCCGCTCTCCTGCGCTTCTTCGGCGGGGGCGCTCACCACGGCGTCGGCCGGGCGCGACGAGGCCTCGGCCCGGCGGCCGCGGCGCCGGCGACGGCGGGGCTGCTGCTCGCTGCGCTCCTGGCGCTCGGGGCGCTCCTCGTGCTCGCGCTCGGCCCGCGCCTCCTCCTCGAGGAGCGCCATCCGGTCGGCGATCGGGATCTGGTAGTAGTCGGGATGGATCTCGCTGAAGGCGAGGAAGCCGTGGCGGTTGCCCCCGTACTCGACGAAGGCGGCCTGCAGCGACGGCTCGACCCGCGTGACCTTGGCGAGGTAGATGTTGCCCCGCAGCTGGCGGCGGCTAGCGGACTCGAAGTCGAATTCCTCGACCTTGGAACCCTTGACCGTCACCACCCGGGTCTCTTCCGGGTGGGCGGCATCGATGAGCATCTTGTTGGCCATGACGAACTTTCGGCATGGCGATCAACGGCAGCGCCGCTGGACGGGGCCATCCGGGAATGGACCTCGAGGACATGAACCTCGGGGATCCTGGCCGTGCGCGGGAGGACGAGCCTCCGTAGTCCGGTGCCGCCCCGGGCGCGGAGATCCGCGCCGGGAGGGTTCTCCCGTGCCGCGTCCGATCGGGCGCGGCGGATGATGTCGTGCGGGGGGTGCCGTCAATCGCCGCTGCGCGCATCCACGCGCGCGAGGGGTTGACGATGGCCGGGGGCAGGGAGCGCGGACGGGCGCGACGCCGGACGCGTGCGCCGGGGACGGCAGCTTCGAAATCCGAGGCTGTGCGTCCACGCATACTCCCACCGACCTTTCGAATCGAGGCGCCCGGACCTCGAGGTCCGGCGGCCGTTGGAAAACGGGCGACGACGTTCACGAACGCCGACGCGGATCACGCGACACCTGCCCGGCACGCTGATCGTCGGACGATCTGCCGGCGGCCGGCCTGCGCCGAAGCCGCTGCGAGAGCGCCCGGGCGGGCCCGCGGGCCGCGGCGGAGAGGCCGGCGGCAACGGGCAGGGGTCGTTACCATTACAGAGTGTCCGGCGGAATTTGCAAGCACCATCGCCGCATCGGCCGCGGGCGGCCGGCGGGCCGGCTGTTTCCCGGCGGCCACAGCGGGCCGCCGGCGATCCGAAGCCCTTTGCGATGCGTTAACCATGGCGCGGTTATCGCGTAACCGGGATGCCGCCTGAAGTCGCCGCGAGACCATGCCGACACGCGCACGTCCGATCCGCCTGCTCGCCCGCGCCGCCATCCTGGCCGCGGCCCTCGGCCTGCCGGCCGCCGCCGGAGCCGCCCCGCCCGCGCCGGAGCGGCCCGTCGCCGAGCGTCCCGGGTCCGAACGTCCGGGCTCCGAGCGCCCCGCCGTGGCGATCGCCGCCGAGACGGGAGCCGCCCCCGAGGGCGGCACCCGCCTGACCGTGGTGCTGTCCCGGCCGGTCGAGGCCCGGGCCTTCGTGATGGAGCGGCCGGACCGCGCGATCGTCGACCTGCCGGAGGTGAACTTCCAGCTGCCCCCCGAGGCCGGGCGCAAGCGCGACGGCCTCGTCGCCTCGTACCGCTACGGCCTGTTCGCGCCCGGGCGCTCTCGGATCGTCATCGACCTCGCCCAGGCCGCCACGGTGGCACGGGTCGCGACCTCGACCCGGCCGCGGGACGGAGCGACGCTGCTCACCATCGATCTCGCCCGCAGCGACCGCGAGGCCTTCCGGCGCGCCTCCCAGCCGCCGGAGCCCGCCCGTCCGGCGGGCCCGCCGGCCCGGGAGGCCGTCGATGCGCGTCCCCTCGTGATCATCGATGCCGGCCACGGCGGCATCGATCCGGGGGCAATCGCGGGCAACGGCGTCTACGAGAAGGACATCGTGTTCGGCGTCGCGCAGGGGCTGGTGAAGCGCCTGGAGGCCGCGGGCAAGATCCGGGTGCAGATGACCCGGGACCGCGACGTGTTCGTCCCGCTCGCCGACCGGGTGCGCATCGCCCGCGACGCCAAGGCCGACCTGTTCGTGTCGATCCACGCCGATTCGATTTCCGCGGCGCCGCAGGTCCGGGGCGCCACGATCTACACCGGGTCGGAGCGGGCGACCGACGCCGAGTCGGCCCGGCTGGCCGACCGCGAGAACAAGGCCGATGCCGCTGCCGGCGCCGACCAGGGCGAGGGCCCGGGCGACGTCGCCGACATCCTGCAGGAGCTGACCCTGCGGGAGACCCGCGGCTTCTCGGCCCGGTTCGCGCAGGGGCTGCTCGGCCGCCTCTCCGGCGTGATGGAGATGAGCGTGAAGCCCCACCGCGAGGCGGGCTTCCGGGTGCTGCGCTCCCCCGACGTGCCCTCGGTGCTGGTGGAGCTCGGCTACCTGTCGAGCAAGCGCGACCTCGACCTGCTGCTCTCCGACGAGTGGCGCGGCAACGTCACCGCCCAGATGGCGGGCGCGATCGAGGCCTTCTTCGCCGCCCGACTGCCGCCCGCCGTGACCGCCCGCGGG
>NZ_LABY01000357.1 GCF_001043975.1 Methylobacterium variabile | reverse complement strand
GGCAGGGGGCGGGTGTCGGGCGGGGCCACGGCGATGGCCCGCGGCCAGGCCGGCACCTCGGTCGCGGCGGTCAGCGCCGCCTCGGTCGCGGAATCGAGGGGCATGACCGAGAGCGAGGCGCCGTGCATGTCGAGGGCCGTCATGGCGGCGGCCGGCCCGAGGAGCAGGCGCACGCGGGCACCCAGGGGCGTGGCCAGCACCGCCCGGGTCAGGACCTGCATCTCCAGCGCCGTGGTGCCGCCGAGGTTGTTGACGAGGAGGGCGAGCGGCCCGTCCCCCGCGACCGCGTCGCCGAGGCGGGTCGTCATGAGCCCCGTGAGCGCCGCGGCCGGCGGCAGGGCGATGCGCTCGATGCCCGGCTCGCCGTGGATCCCGAGGCCGAGCTCGGCCTGACCGGGGGCGAGGCGGACCTCCGCCGTCCCGCCCGGCATCGTGCAGCCCGAGACCGCGATGCCGAGGGACCTCACCCCGGCCGCCGCCGCCCGGGCGGCCGCCGCGACCTCGGGCAGCGCCCGCCCGCTCTCCGCGGCGTGACCCGCCACCTTGTGCACCAGGAGGGTGCCGGCGATGCCCCGTGCTTGGGCCGCACCCGGGATCGCGACGTCGTCGGCGACCGTGACGGTCTCGACCGCGAGACCGAGCGCCCGGGCACGCTCGGCCGCCAGGCCGAAGTTCAGCCGGTCGCCGGCGTAGTTCTTGATGACGACGAGGCAGCCCGCCGGCCCGGTCACCGCCAGGATCGCCGCCAGGACCGCGTCGACCGAGGGCGAGGCGAACACGTCGCCGCAGACCGCCGCCGTGAGGAGGCCGCGCCCGACGAATCCCGCATGGGCCGGCTCGTGGCCCGAGCCGCCGCCCGAGACGACCGCGACCCGCTCAAGGTCCCAGTCCGCCCGCAGCACGACCCGGATCGACGGGTCGCCGTCGAGGCGGGCGAGCCGCCCGCCGCTGCCCGCGACGAGGCCGTCCACCGCCTCCGCCACCAGGGCGGCGCGGTCGTTGATGAAGTGGGCCATCCGGTCGGTCCTCCCCTGGCGGCTGCGCCGCGGCGCGGCCGATCCTGCCAAATGCGCGTCATGCCCGCCATCGCCGCGCCGGTGAACAAGCTTTGCCGAATCGGCGGCGGCAGGCGATAAGGCACGAATCCGCCGTCGGGCGGGCATCGCCACGGCGCCCGGGACATGACCTTGATGTCGTGACGTCCATCATGTGATCTCGACGGCGCGGCCTCGATGGCGCGACCTGGACCTGGAGACCCGCCGGGGCAGTTTCGCGGCGGCGCAGTCCCGACCCTCCCTTCGTGAACGTGCCGCGGAGCCGATGAGCGACCTCCTTCCGTTCCTGGCCGGCGGCGGCCGAGCGGCCGACATGATCCGCGCACGCGACTGGGCGGGCCACCCGCTGGGGCCGCCCGAGACATGGCCCGAGGCCCTGCGCACGGCGCTGAGCCTGGTGCTGAACTCGCCCGAGAGCATGATCCTGGCCTGGGGGCCGGACCTGCACTTCTTCTTCAACGAGACCTACTTCCCGCTGCTCGGGCCCCGGCTCGGCTGGGCGATGGGCGAGCGCTTCGACCGGGTCTGGGCCGACGGCTGGGAGCAGGCGAAGCCCATCATCGACGACGCCCTGGCCGGCCGCAGCCGGCGCTTCGTCGACCTGCCGTGGAAGCTCGGCACCGACCGGGGCGAGGCCGACACCTGGTGGACCTTCTCCTACTCGCGGGTCCTCGACGGCGAGGGACGCGTCTCCGGCCTGTTCATCCTCACCAACGAGACCACCGCCCAGGTCACCGCGACGCGGCGGTTGCGGGAGAGCGAGGCGATCGCCCGGGAGAACATCGAGCGGGTCCGGCTGGCCCTCTCGGCCGGCGCGATCATCGGCACCTGGTTCTGGGACCTGCCGACCGACCGCTTCACCGTCGACGAGGCCTTCGCCCGCAGCTTCGGCCTCGACCCGGCCCTCGGCCGCGAGGGCCTGAGCCTGGAGCAGGTGATCGAGACGGTGCACCCGGACGACCGGGCCGGCCTGATCGCGGCGATCGACGCGGTGGTGATCCGCGGCGGCGCCTACGCGCACCAGTACCGCACGAGGCGCGCCGACGGGCAGTACTACTGGCTGGAGGCCAACGGGCGGGTCGACCACGCCCCGGACGGGACGCCGCTGAGCTTTCCCGGCGTCCTCATCGACGTGGACGAGCGGCGCGCCGTCGAGGCGGAGCGCGACCGCGCCACCGCGATGCTGCGCGCCCTGACCGAGACGCTGGAGCAGCGCGTCGCCGAGCGCACCGCCGAGCTGATGCGGGCCGAGGAGGCGCTGCGCCAGTCGCAGAAGATGGAGGCGGTGGGCCAGCTCACCGGGGGCGGGGCCC
>NZ_LABY01000356.1 GCF_001043975.1 Methylobacterium variabile | reverse complement strand
TCTCTAGTACTGGGCCCTGATGCCGCGCTGAGGCCAAGCCTGCGCGCCCGGGCGGCCTCCACGCCGCGCGGGGGTCACCGTTTCCTGGTGGTCGCGCGAGGATCGCCAGGCCCGGGCGCCGGGAGTTCCGACCTCGAACCGGTCTCGCGACCCGAACAGACGGCGGGCACGCACCAGATCTTCCTGCCTCTCCGCCTACGGACCGGCAATCCAGCACCCTTGACTCGACTTCGGGCGCAAGCGGAATGACCGTTCAGCAGCGGCCGCACTGCCACATCGAAGATACGACAAACCTATAATCCGATAATTTATATATTTCATTCTTCGATGTCATTTAAATTGATGATGTCGCAAAAATACAACGAAGATCACGCGCGATATGTCCGGTCGGTATTTGAAATGGACTCGCATCGCGGCAGTCGATTAAATCTTGCACCGAGTTGATCCAACGATCATGCGGCATCGTCTGCTTCTTTTCGCAGCAGAATCACTCATGGAATCGAACTCACGATGCACGTGTGGACCAGCAAAGGGTTTCGGCCAGCATGGGAGCGCTCCCTCCGTCGCGCAGCCCCGTGGCCGCACCGTCCACCGCACCGGCCGCGACCGGCTCATGCAGCGCTCAGGCCGTCCCTGGATGGGGACGGTCAGGCTGAACCCGGGCGGAAAGCCTGCTCGCCTTTACCCGACAGCCTTGATACCGCCGCGCCTTCGA
>NZ_LABY01000355.1 GCF_001043975.1 Methylobacterium variabile | reverse complement strand
CGCCTACTGCGAGTGCGTCCTCCTGTTCGAGGCGGGCCGTACCCCGCCGTCCTGCGAGCAGCGTGCCGCGCTCCGCGGGACTCTCGTGGCGGCTGGGGAGGCGCTGGGGGCGGAGTTGCGGGCGCTGGCGGACTGGCTGGGACTGGCGGACGTGGATGGGATGGCGCCGCTTCACGGGCCGCCCAGGGGCTGAGGATCGAAGCCTGTCCGCGCGACCACCGGCGTGGAGGAGCGCTCGTTCGCCCCACGCGACGAACGATCGAGGTCGACCCGGTCCGGACGCTCGCGGTGCGCGCCGGACATGTCCCGTCGCGAGCATCATCCAACGCGCGGCACCGGCGACCCGTGGCCGTTCCGGATGGGGACAGAAGCGGGCCGCGTCGGCTCCGTGGCGGTGCCGTGGCTGCGACCGCGGGGAATGGCGCATGCGCCGCTTCGCCGTCAGACCGACTCACGGGCTGGCAAGACAGGGCGTGGCCATCGCTCTCAGTATTCGTCGTCGAGGGCGCGATACCTTCACAAAAAATTTTTCGGCCCATAATACCTCGTGACCGCTACCGATGGTGAGGCGCGACTCGGCTACGGCTTGTCTGGGAGGCCGCTGGGTCAAGGTGGACACTCGATCATGGTGAATAATCTGGCAAAATCCGGATTGTTGACTGGATAGCCTCGATCCGTCCAGGCTCCCGACAAGGCGCGGTTTCGCAAATCGAAGGCATGGCGATGACTTTCCAGTTCCAGACGACGGAGTTGAACGCGCATTACGACGCGGTCTACGACGCGACGGAGCGCCGCTGGCGTGAGATCTGCGCCCTCGACAAGGCGAACCACATCGTTGCGTTGCTGGGAGAGCGCGCGTCGCAGGTCGGCAGCGTGCTCGAAGTGGGCTGCGGCACGGGCGACGTCGTCGCGCGGCTGAGCAAGCTGGGGCTCGGCAAGACCTTCGTCGGCGTCGACGTGATCGATCCCGGCATGAACAACGACCATGTCCGCGACCAGGACAACCTGTCCTTCGTCCGGCAGACGGGGCCCCATCTGCCGTTCGAGGACGGCTCGTTCGACCTCGTCTTCGCCAGCCACGTGCTCGAGCACGTCGAGGACGAGCGCGCCTTCCTCAAGGAGATCGCCCGCGTCAGCCGCCGGTACATGTATCTCGAAGTGCCCTGCGAGCTGCATGCCCGGACCCGTTACAGCGACCTCCAGGCCTCCCTCGATATCGGCCACATCAACGCCTACACGCCCGAGTCCTTCTCGCTGACCTTGGCGACCTCCGGGCTGGACGTGCTCGACCTGCGCTGCTTCGACCACAGCGTGGCGGTGCACGCGTTCCACACCTCGACGCTGAAGGGATACCTGAAGCGAGCCCTGCGTTCGACGCTCCTGAGCGTGAGCGAGAACCTCGCCCCAAAAGTCTTCACCTATCATTGCGGCGCCCTCTGCACGCCTCCGAAGCGGGACGTTGAGGGCACGATCCGTCACGATTGATTCGGCACGGATGTCGAACGATGTGCGGGCAGGCTGTCCGGACTGGACATGGCCGCCCGCGTGCATTTTTCGATGCAAGTTTTGAAATCTACTGCGACTTATTCATCATACGCGCTGGCCGCGTGGCCCGATGGCTGTTCACGATGTTTGAACTCCACCCGCCACAGGTTGCACTCGGCAGCCACGCGCGGCGTGCCGAGTTCCATACGCCAAGCTTAGGCGAAGCCAGCCAGCGAGCCGGATCGAAAGTCCGCCGCTGGCGCACAGGTGCGACAGGTCTATCGCTCGCAAAGCATCAGCGACAGGTATCGCAGGGTCAACCAGATCAAGTTTGCTTCAGCGGTTGCCAGTTCGGAACCTTCAACGCGGCCCGAAGCGAGAACGGAAGGCAGACGTCGCCCTGGCCGGGCCCCAGAGCGCCCGCCCCCTCAACTCACCTCCACCTGCACCACCCCGGGCACCGCCCTGAGCGCCCCCGCGATCTGCGGCGTCGCCTGGTAC
>NZ_LABY01000354.1 GCF_001043975.1 Methylobacterium variabile | reverse complement strand
CATCCGCGAATACGCCCGCGAGATGATCCGCGACCACCGCGCCGCCAATGTGGCCCTGCTCGGCGGCCGTGAGAACGTGGCCCGCGGCGCCGGCATCGGCGGCCTGATCGAGGCGCCCTTCGCCATCGCGGGCGTATTCGCGGATGCGTGGGTTGCGCGACTTCTCGAGGGCGATCTGGCTCGATTTCACCTCGAAGGCATTCGACATCAGCGCCATCGAGCGGAATTCGTTGAAGTTGCCGACTTGCTGCGCGAAGGCGGGGGTCGCCAGAGCAACGGCGAGGCCGGTAAGGGCAACGAGCTTCTTCATGGGTCTTCTCCTGGCAATCTGTTCTTGATCTGTACGCGACCGGGCAGCCGAACAACGAGCGATCTGCTCGGCCACGCCTTGACAGGACGCTTTCGGGCTGGACAACGACGGACCGCAGCCATTGTTCCGCCGTTGCGTCACGTGCGCCAGGAGCGCCCCCTGGCCGCGGGCCGACGGTCTCCGGTATGACGGGTCGTCCGCGCCCCGGACGATCCGGGCGCGCCGCGAAGCGATCGGTTGTCCGTGACGCGCCCCACGCCCTTGCCGCTGATCCAGGTCCTGCGGGCCCTCGCGGCCTTGATGGTCGCCGCCGGCCACGCGCAGTTCGAGGCCGCGGGCCTCGCCGCGCGGGCGGGCCTCGCCTTCGCGCCGGCGGCCTGGCTGCCCTGGCCGGCGGGGGTCGACATCTTCTTCGTTATCTCGGGCTTCATCATCGTGCATGCGGCGGCGCCCCTGCACGGGCGGCCGGATGCCCGGCGGACCTTCCTCGCGCATCGGATCGCCCGGGTGGTGCCGCTCTACTGGCTCGCCACCTCGCTCTACCTCGCCGTCGGGTGGCTCAAGCCCGGCCTCCTCGGCGCCGGGGCCGAGAGCCCGGCCTACCTCGCGGCCTCCTACCTGTTCTGGCCGATGGCCCGGACCGACGGCGCGGTGCAGCCGCTCTACTCGCTCGGCTGGACGCTGAACTACGAGATGGGGTTCTACGTCCTCTTCGCCCTGGTGCTGCCATGGGGACGGCGGACGGCCGCCGCGTGCGTGCTCGCGCTCCTCGCCGGCCTCGTCGTCGCAGGACAGTCGGCCGGTGCGCTGCCGGTGCCGGTGGCGTTCTGGAGCGACCCAATCGTGCTCGAATTCGCCTGCGGCGCCGCCCTCGGGCTGGCGCGGCAGGAGGGTGTGCGCCTGGGGGGACCGGCGCGCCTGGCGCTCGCGGTCGCGGCCCTCGTCCTCCTGTCACTCGCCGGGGAGGCGCCCGCCCTCCCCCGCTGCCTCGCCTGGGGCGGACCCGCCACCCTGCTGGTCGCCGCCGCCGCCCTCGCGCCGGCGGCGGAGGGCGCGAGGGAGCCGCTGCGCCTCGCCATCCCGCTGGGAGACGCGTCCTACGCACTCTATCTCGCTCATCCCTTCGTCGTACGCGGCGTGCGGATCGCCGCCGAGGCGAGCGGCCTCGCGGGGCACCTCGGACCCTGGCCGCTGATGATCCTGATGCTTATCATCGCTTGCGCGGCCGCTCTCCTGCTGCACCGCATCGTGGAACAGCCGCTCACCCGGGCCGCACGCGCCGCTCTGACGCCCGCGCCACGGCCGATGCCGGCCGTGCATAAGATCTAACAAGCCCGGATCGCCCTTGGCTTGGGCTCGCCGGACGTGTTGACACTCCATCGACGCCATGCTGTTTCGCTATGCGATAAGCGCATGAGCGCGATAGAGGAAACGCAGGGGTGACGCGCCAACATGGCCCAACCGACCACCCACGCTGAGGGGAGCGCCCGAGGCAGCGCCGCGGGGCAGGACATCGTTCTGTCCACCGATGGGCTGACCAAGGAGTTCAAGGGTTTTCGCGCCGTGAACGGCGTGACGCTCGAGGTGACGCGCGGCACCATCCACGCGCTGATCGGCCCGAACGGCGCCGGCAAGACCACCTGCTTCAACCTGCTCACCAAGTTCCTGACGCCGACGGCGGGCTCGATCCGCTACAACGGCCGCGACATCACCGGCATGAAGCCGGCGGACGTGGCCCGGCTCGGCCTGGTGCGCTCGTTCCAGATCTCGGCGGTCTTCCCGCACCTGACCGTCAAGGAGAACGTCCGCATCGCCCTGCAGCGGCGCAAGCGCGGCGACTCGTTCGACTTCTGGCGCTCCGAGACCGTGCTGCGCGCCCTCAACCAGGAGGCCCTGCAGCTCGTCGAGGCGGTGGGCCTGTCCGACTTCGCCGAGGTGCCGGCGGTGGAGCTCTCCTACGGCCGCAAGCGGGCACTCGAGATCGCCACCACGCTCGCCCTCGAGCCCGAGATGCTGCTCCTCGACGAGCCGATGGCCGGCATGGGCCACGAGGACGTCGACCGCACCGCGGCGCTGATCCGGCGGGTCTCGGCCAACCGCACCATCCTGATGGTCGAGCACAACCTGTCGGTCGTCGCCTCGCTCTCCGACCGCATCACCGTGCTGGCGCGCGGCCAGGTGCTGGCGGAGGGCAACTACGCCACCGTGTCGAAGGATCCCCGCGTGATTGAGGCCTATATCGGAGCCGGTCATGGCTGAGGCGGTGATGACAAAGCCGGTCGCGACGCCCTCGGCGGACGCCGCTCCGCTGCTCTCCGTGCAGGGCCTCGAGGGCTGGTACGGCGAGAGCCACGTGCTGCACGGCATCACCTTCGACGTGCGGCCCGGCGAGGTGGTGACGCTGCTGGGCCGCAACGGCGCGGGCAAGACCACGACGCTGCGGGCGATCATCGGGATCCTGGGCAAGCGCAAGGGCTCGATCCGCTACGACGGGACCGAGACGATCGCGATGGCCTCGCGCAACATCGCCAAGCTGGGCTTAGGCTACGTGCCGGAGGAGCGGGGCATCTTCTCGAGCCTGTCGGTGTACGAGAACCTGATGCTGCCGCCGCGGGTGAAGCCCGGCGGGCTCTCGGTGGACCAGATCTACACGCTGTTCCCGAACCTGAAGGAGCGCTCGGGCAGCCAGGGCACCAAGCTGTCGGGCGGCGAGCAGCAGATGCTGGCCATCGGCCGGATCCTGCGCACCGGCGCCAAGCTGATCCTGCTCGACGAGCCGACCGAGGGCCTCGCGCCGGTCATCGTGCAGCAGATCGGCCGGACGCTGGCCCGGCTGAAGACCGAGGGCTACACGATCGTGCTGGTGGAGCAGAACTTCCGCTTTGCCCAGACCGTGGCCGACCGGCACTTCGTGGTCGAGCAGGGCCGGGTGATCGACATGATCCCGAACTCCGAGCTCGACGCCAACATCGACAAGCTGCACACCTATCTCGGGGTCTGATGCGGACGCGGGTCCTCCTCACGGCCCTGGCGATGGGCCTCGGCCTCAGTCTCGCGCCGGATGTGGCAGCGCTTGCCCAAGCGCCGGCCAAGGTTGCGCCGGCCAAGATCGAACCGGCGAAGGTTGCGCCGGTGAAGATCGGCGTGCTGAACGACCGCTCGGGCGTCTATGCCGACATCTCCGGTGAGGGGTCGGTCGTCGCCGCGCGCATGGCCGTGGAGGATTTCCGCCCCCGTGCCCGCGACCTCGTGGTCGAGGTCGTGGCCGGCGACCACCAGAACAAGCCCACCGTCGGCGCGGCGCTGGCCCGCGCCTGGTACGACCGCGAGGGGGTCGACGCGATCTTCGACGTGCCGACCTCCTCGGTGGCCCTCGCGGTGCACGAGGTCACCCGCGAGCGGAACAAGGTGTTCGTCGATTCGGGAGCGGGCACCGCGGACCTCACCGGGCCGCAATGCTCGCCGAATACCGTCCACTGGACCTTCGACACCGTGGCGCTGGCCAACGGCACCGGCGGCGCGATGGTCAAGCGCGGCGGCGACACCTGGTTCTTCGTCACCGCCGACTACGCCTTCGGCGAGGCCGTGCAGCGGGACACCACGGCGCTGATCCTGCGCCACGGCGGCCAGGTGCTCGGCAGCATCAAGACCCCGTTCCCGGCCTCGGACTTCGCCCCCGCCCTGCGCCAGGCGCAAGCGTCGGGCGCCAAGGTGATCGGGCTGGCGAATGCCGGCGGCGACACGATCGGCGCCGTGCGCGAGGCGGCGCGGCTGCGGCTGACGGAGGGCGGACAGGCGCTCGCGGGCCTGCTGATCTTCTCCTCCGACATCCATTCGCTGACCCCGAGGGTGGCGCAGGGGCTGGTGCTGACCGAGCCGTTCTACTGGGACCTCAACGACGCCACCCGCACCTTCTCCGACCGCTTCGCCCGCCTCTTCGGCGGCCGCAAGCCCACCGCCGCCCAGGCGGGGGTCTATGCCGGCGTGCTCCACTACCTCAAGGCCGTCGCCGACTTGCGCAGCGCCCAGGACGGCGGGAGGGTGGTGGCGAGGATGAAGGAGCTGCCGACCGACGATCCGCTGTTCGGCAAGGGTGTGATCCGCGCCGACGGCCGCAAGATCCACGACATGTACCTGTTCGAGGTCAAGAAACCGGCCGAGTCGCGGGGCGAGTGGGACCTCTACAAGACGCTGGCGACGATTCCGGGCTCGGAGGCGTTCCGGCCCCTCGACCAGGGGGGCTGCCCGCTCGTCGTCAAGGCCGCGCAAGCCGAGGGGGGCAGGCCCTGACGGCCGCGCCCGGCAGGCCCTTACGGGCCGCGCCGGGACCTCTTTCGGCCCACACCGAGAAGCGGGCGCGCGCACCAGCGCCGCAAGCCCGCCGGGACTTCGATCGTTTCTCGCCGCCGCGTGCGGGCGGTGCCCACAGGGAGGATATTCGATGCTGAAACGGCTGTTGCTCGCCAGCGCGCTCTGCGCCACCGCCTGCGTCCCGGCGCTCGCCCAGACGCCGGTGAAGATCGGCGTGCTGAACGACCGTTCGGGCGTCTATGCCGACATCTCCGGTGAGGGGTCGGTCGCCGCCGCCCGCATGGCTGTCGAGGACTTCAAGGCCGCCGAGAAGGGCCTGAAGGTCGAGATCGTCGCCGCCGACCACCAGAACAAGCCCGACGTCGGTGCCTCCATCGCCCGGCAATGGTACGACCGCGACGGCGTCGACGCGATCTTCGACGTGCCGACCTCCTCGGTGGCCCTCGCCATCAACCAGGTCACCCGCGAGAAGAACAAGGCGTTCATCAACTCGGGCGCCGGCACCGCGGACCTCACCGGGCCGCAATGCTCGCCGAACACCGTGCACTGGACCTACGACACCGTGGCGCTCGGCAACGGCACCGGCGGCGCGATGGTCAAGCGCGGCGGCACCACCTGGTTCTTCCTCACCGCCGACTACGCCTTCGGCCAGGCGCTGCAGCGCGACACCACCGAGGTGGTGACCAGGAACGGCGGCAAGGTGATCGGCGCGGTCAAGACCCCGTTCCCGACCGCCGACTTCTCGTCGTTCCTGCTCCAGGCGCAGGGCTCGGGCGCCAAGGTGATCGGGCTGGCGAACGCCGGCGGCGACACCATCAACGCGATCAAGCAGGCGGCGGAGTTCGGCATTACCGAGGGCGGGCAGGCGATCGCCGGCCTGCTGATCTTCTCCTCGGACATCCACGCCCTGACCCCGAAGGTGGCGCAGGGGCTGGTGCTGACCGAGCCGTTCTACTGGGACCTCAACGACGCCA
This sequence comes from Methylobacterium variabile, assembly GCF_001043975.1. Taxonomy (GTDB): domain Bacteria; phylum Pseudomonadota; class Alphaproteobacteria; order Rhizobiales; family Beijerinckiaceae; genus Methylobacterium; species Methylobacterium variabile. The sequence goes on along the minus strand of NZ_LABY01000354.1, from coordinate 5,067 downwards.
CCCGCACCTTCTCCGACCGCTTCGCCAAGCAGGCCGGCGGCAAGAAGCCGACCGCCGTGCAGGCCGGCGTCTATGCCGGCGTGATCCACTACCTCAAGGCCGTCGAGGCCCTGAAGTCGGCCTCCGACGGGTCGAAGGTCGTGGCGAAGATGAAGGAGCTGCCGACGGACGATGCCCTGTTCGGCAAGGGCACGATCCGCGCCGATGGCCGCAAGATCCACGACATGTACCTGTTCGAGGTCAAGAAGCCGGCCGAGTCCAAGGGCCCGTGGGACCTCTACAAGACGCTGGCGACCATCCCCGGCGCGGAAGCCTTCCGTCCGCTCAACCAGGGCAACTGCCCGCTGGTGAGCAAGAGCTGATGCCACCGCCGGCGGCGCGCTCTCGCGCCGCCGGCCCCCCTGAACCCGGCCAGGCCCCCACGCGAGTCGCCAGACCCCATGCCCACGATCCTCGGCGTCCCCATGCAGGCGCTCTTCGGCCAGCTCCTGCTCGGCCTCATCAACGGCTCGTTCTACGCCATCCTGTCGCTCGGGCTGGCGATCATCTTCGGGCTGTTGAACATCATCAACTTCACCCACGGCGCCCAGTACATGATGGGCGCCTTCGTCGCCTGGATGCTGCTGAACTACGCCGGCCTCGGCTACTGGTGGGCGCTCATCCTCGCCCCGATCGTCGTCGGCCTGTTCGGGGTGATCCTCGAGCGGCTGCTGATCTCGCGGCTCTACAAGCTCGACCACCTTTACGGCCTGCTCCTGACCTTCGGCCTCGCCCTCATCATCCAGGGCCTGTTCCGCAACGAGTACGGCGTCTCAGGCCTGCCCTACGCGATCCCCTCCGAGCTGTCGGGCGGCCAGCGCCTGCCGTTCATGTTCCTGCCCAACTACCGCGGCTGGGTCGTCGTCGCGTCGCTCGTCGTCTGCCTCGCCACCTGGCTCGTCATCGAGAAGACCAAGCTCGGCGCCTACCTGCGCGCCGCCACCGAGAACCCGACGCTGGTCCAGGCCTTCGGCGTCAACGTGCCCCTGCTCCTCACCCTCACCTACGGCTTCGGCGTCGCGCTCGCCGCCTTCGCGGGCGTGCTCGCCGCCCCCGTCTACTCGGTGAACCCCAACATGGGCGCCGACATCATCATCGTGGTGTTCGCGGTCGTGGTGATCGGCGGCATGGGCTCGATCCTCGGCTCGATCATCACCGGCTTCACCCTCGGGCTGATCGAGGGCCTGACCAAGGTCTTCTACCCCGAAGCCTCCTCGACCGTGATCTTCGTCATCATGGTGCTGGTGCTGCTGGTGAAGCCCGCCGGCCTGTTCGGCCGCACCGCCTGACCGCCTCGCCTGAAGGAACACGCACGATGTCCTCCGCCGCGGCGTCCACCGACGCCTCCCCGATCGCCACCGCCCTGCCCGAGGGCAAGGACGCCAAGGCCTTCCATCGCCTGGTCTTCGTCATCATCGCGGCTCTGCTCGTGGTGCTGCCCTTCATCCTCTACCCCGTCTTCCTGATGAAGGTGTTGTGCTTCGCGCTGTTCGCGCTGGCCTTCAACCTTCTGCTCGGCTACGGCGGCCTGCTGTCGTTCGGCCACGCCGCCTATTTCGGCATGGCGAGCTACGTCTCGGCCTACGCCGCCAAGGTCTGGGGCCTGACCCCGGAACTCGCCATCATCGCCGGCACCCTGGTGGCGGCCCTGCTCGGCCTCGTGTTCGGGGCGCTCGCCATCCGGCGCCAGGGCATCTACTTCTCGATGATCACCCTGGCGCTCGCCCAGATGGTGTTCTTCTTCTCGCTGCAGGCGAAGTTCACCGGCGGCGAGGACGGCATCCAGGCGGTGCCGCGCGGCCACCTGTTCGGAGTGATCAGCCTCGCCGACGACCGGGTGCTCTATGCCCTGGTGGCGCTGATCTTCTTCGCCGGGCTGCTCTTGATCTACCGCATCATCCACTCGCCGTTCGGCCAGGTGCTGAAGGCGATCCGCGACAACGAGCCGAGGGCGATCTCGCTCGGCTACCGGGCCAACCAGTACAAGCTGGCGGTGTTCGTGCTCTCGACCACGCTGGCGGGGCTGGCCGGCGCCACCAAGGCGATCGTGTTCCAGCTCGCGTCGCTCACCGACGTGCACTGGTCGATGTCGGGCGAGGTGGTGCTGATGACGCTGGTGGGCGGCATGGGCACGGTGTTCGGCCCGATCCTCGGCTCGTTCGTCATCATCGCGATGGAGAACTACCTGGCGCAGTTCGGCGCCTGGGTGACGATCATCCAGGGCGTGGTGTTCGTGGTCTGCGTGCTGCTGTTCCGCGAGGGCATCCTCGGCCTCGTCGCGCGCACCCTCAAGCGGCCGCTCTGATCCGAACCCGGTTCGGCAGGAGGACGGCGCCGGTTCCGCGAGGGGCCGGCGCCGTCCTCGTTTCGGAGAGGCTCCCGGGTCCCGATCCGGCGCGGGGCTCCCGCGAGCGCCCCCCCGTCCGCGGCCCGCGAGCGGATCCGCGCCCTCAGCGGACCCGCCCGTCGCGCCAGCGCAGGAACTCCTGGTAGAGCTGATCGCGGTCGACCTCGCCCGCGGCCCGGCGCTGGGCCAGGAACTGCGCCACCTCGCCGGGGGCTGCCGCCGCCGTCGGGGCGGGGCCGCCGCGACGCTCCAACCAGTCCTTGGCGGCGGGGAAGCGGGGCCAGTCGGCCACCTCGGCGGTCAGGTTCACCTCGCGCCACTTCGGGTGGCGGGGGGCTTTGAGGAAGGCGTCGTACTGGCTGAAGAAGGCGTCGACGAAGCGGGCGATGCGGGCGTAGCGCTCGCTGCTCCGCGGCCAGTTGTAGGCCGCTAGGATGGTGCCGACCGCCAGCGTGCGCACCGGCGCGCCTTCGGGGGCGAGGAGCGGGTAGTCGGCGTGGGTCAGCTCCGCCGGCATGTAGCTCTCGGCGGCGGCGCCCGCGAAGGGCACGTCGAGGAGGCGGAAGCGGCCGCCGCCCTGGAACTCCGACAGCACCGCCACCGGCTTGGCCGCCACCGAGACCACGGCCGCGATCTCGCCGCGCTCCAGCATCCCGAGCGCCGCCGGCTGGTCGACGTTGACCGCCTCGACGGTGAGGCCGAGGCCTGAGAACATCGCCCGCCCGGACACGTCGGTGCCGCTGCCACGCACGTCGAAGCTCACCTTGCGGCCGGCGAGCTGGCGGATGTCGGTGATCTCCCGGGACGCCACCACGTGCAGCTCGTCGTTGAACAGCCGGGCGATGTAGGCGATATGCGACTGGGCATTGCCGACCCGCCGGTCCTTGCGCAGCTGGTCGAGGGAATCGGTGCGCACGAAGCCGATGTCGATCCCGCGCAGGTAGCGCAGGTCGTAGGCGTTCTGCCCGGCGCCCTTGCCCATCACCGGCAGCACCCGCAGGTCCTTGTAGCCGTCGAGCACGAAGGCGAGGTCGCTCGCCATGCGGAAGTAGGTGCCGCCGGGCGTGCCCGAGATCACCGCCACGGTGTTGGCGTTGAGGTGGGAGCCCAGCGCCACGTCCTCGGCGGTCTCCCGCATGGCGGCCTGCGCCCGCGGACCGGCCTGGGGCCGGGAGCCGGCCTGGGGGCGCGGCCGGGCCGGGGCGTCCCGGTCGGGCACCGGCGCGGCGGCGGGCAGGGTATCGGGGGGCTGCGCGCCGGCCTGTCCCAAGGGCAGCAGGCAGGACAGCAGGGTAGCGAGGCAGAGCACGGCGGCGCGGCGTGTCATAGAGGTCTCCCCTCCCTCGATCGGTGCTTCACTCGCCGGGCCACGGCGCGGCCAGGGGCACCACGAACGGGCCGGGCAGGCCCGCCTGGCGGATGGGATCGATCCAGGCCACGGGCCCGCGCGCCGGCGCCGCGTCCTCGAGGTCCCGGGCCTCGCGGTCGCGACCGGCCTGAGCCTGGTCGCCGTGCTTCCGGTTGACCTGCGCCTGGCGGTAGAGGGCGCTCGCCTTCTCGCGGTCGCCCCGCATGCCGCGGACCTGCAGGGCGGCGAGCGTGTCGGGATCGTAGGTCTCGGCGAGCAGCGCCGTGGCCCGGGCGCTGCCGCTCCGGACGCCGAGGGTGAGGAAGAGCCGCGCCCCGCTGATGTCGCCCCGCCCGAGCAGGACCGCGACCCGCGCCATCAGCCGCTCCTCGTCGACCGCCTCGGACGATCCCGCCGAGAGGTTGCCCGGACCGGCGCGGACCGGCAGGGAGCCCGCCCGCGGCGCCGCGCTCAGGCGGGCGTGGAACACCAGGGAGGGGTCCGGCTGCCGGGCCTCGGTGACCCGGTCGAGGCGGCCCTTCAGGCGGTCGAGGCGTCCGCGCGTCTCGGCCTGCTCCCGCTCCGCCGCCTGCCGCCCCTGCTCGGCCCGGTCGCGCTCGCCCGCCAGCCGCCCCTCGCGGGACGCGGCCTCGGACCGGGCGACCTCGGCGGCGCGGAGCGCGACGGCGAGGCGGCGCAGGCCCGCCCGCATCGCGGACCGCTCCCGCGCCGCCGCGTCCTCCTGCGCCTGATGGGCGATCCGCGCGGCCTCGGCAGCCTTCTCGAGATCCGCGACGCGCCGGCGCGCCTCCGCCAGGGCCGCCGCCAGGTGCTCGGCCCGGGCCCGCTCCGCCTCGAGGGCGTGCCGACGCTCCTCGGCGGCGGCCTCCGCCACCCGGCGGGCCTCCTCGGCGACGGCCGCCCGCGCCGGCGATGCCTCCGTCCGCTGCGCCTGCGCCCGCAGCTCCTCGGCCTCGGCCCGGGCGACGGTCAGTTCGCGCCGGGCCGCCGTCGCGGCGTCCGACAGGGCGGTGGCCCGCGCCTCCTCCTGCTCCAGGCGCTTCCGGCTCTCGGCCGCCTCGGCCTCCGCCTGCCGCACCCGCGCCTCGGCCTGCCGGCGGGCCTCCTCCAGGATCCGGGCCTCCGGCCCCGGCGCCGCCACCGGCCGGGCGGCGTCGCCGGGCGGACGAGCCGAGTCGCTCGCCTGGCGAGCCGAGTCGCTCGCTTGGCGAGCCAGGATGACGCGGACCTGCATCTGGCGCGGCACGCCGGCCCGGTCCGCCTCGGTGACCTCACCGGGCGCCGGGCTCGCGGGCGGAGGTGGCGCGGCGGG
>NZ_LABY01000353.1 GCF_001043975.1 Methylobacterium variabile | reverse complement strand
TTCCATGAAGGCTGTCGGTTTCTACACCTCCCTGCCGATCGACCACGATCAAGCGCTCGTTGATCTCGATCTCCCGACTCCAACGCCGGGGCCGCGCGACCTGCTCGTCCGAGTGCAGGCCGTCTCGGTCAATCCCGTCGACACAAAGGTCCGCGCTCGCACAACGCCGGCGGAGGGTCGGCCGCACGTCCTCGGCTACGATGCGGCCGGCATCGTCGAGGCGGTGGGTCCCGAGGTGAGCCGGTTCCGTCCAGGCGACGCGGTGTTCTATGCAGGCGACCTCGGCCGGCCGGGTACCAATGCCGAACTGCACTGCGTCGACGAGCGGATCGTCGGGCACAAGCCCGCCTCACTCTCCATCGCCGAGGCTGCCGCGATGCCGCTCACCGCGATCACGGCCTGGGAGGCACTATTCGACCGGCTGAACCTGCGCAGGCCGGTGCCGGGGGCGGCGAACGCAGTCCTGATCATTGGCGGAGCCGGCGGCGTCGGCTCGATCGCGACGCAGCTCGCCCGCCAGCTCACCGATCTCACGGTGATCACCACTGCCTCGAGGCCCGAGACGCAAGCCTGGAGCCGAGCGCTTGGTGCTCACCACGTGGTCGATCACGGCAAGCCGCTCGCAGCCGAAGTGGCAGCCCTCGGGTTCGGCGCGCCGGGTTTCGTTTTCTCGACCACCAACACCGACCGGCATCTTGCCGAGATCGCCGCGCTGATCGCGCCGCAGGGCCGGTTCGCGCTGATCGACGATCCGGCGAGCCTCGACGTGCTGCCGTTTAAGCGCAAGAGCGTCTCAACCCATTGGGAGTTCATGTTCACCCGC
>NZ_LABY01000352.1 GCF_001043975.1 Methylobacterium variabile | reverse complement strand
CAGGCCGCCGCCGAGCACCTGCGCGAAGAGGTGCGCGGCGTAGTAGGCGTCGTCGCGGAACGACAGGCCGGGCAGGCCGAGGACGAGGTTCGCCTGCTCGAGCTTGCGCGGCATCCGGCGCTCGCCGCCGCGATACTGTCCCGGCACCGCCTCGGGCGCGTCGCCGGCCGGCATGGCGCCGAAATGCCGCTCGGCCGCGGCCACGATCGCCTCGTGCTCGACCGCGCCGGCCGCCGCCAGCACCATGCGGCCGGGGGTGTATTCCCGGGCGAGGTAGGCCTCGATCGCCGCGCGGTCGAAGCTCTGGATCGTCTCCGGGCGCCCGAGGATCGGCCGGCCGATCGGCTGGTCGGGGAAGGCGGCCTCGGTGAAGGCGTCGTAGACCACGTCGTCCGGCGTGTCCTCGACGGCGGCGTATTCCTGCAGGATCACGCCCCTCTCGCGGGCGAGCTCGCCGGCCTCGAAGGCCGAGCGGGTCAGGATGTCGCCGAGCACGTCGAGGGCGACCTCGGCATCCTCGCCGAGCACCCGGGCGGTGTAGCTCGTCTGCTCGACGCTGGTGGCGGCGTTGATCTCGCCGCCGACATTCTCGATGTCCTCGGCGATCTGGCGGGCGGAGCGTGTCGCCGTGCCCTTGAACGCCATGTGCTCGATCAGGTGGCTGAGGCCGTGCTCCTCCGGCCGCTCGTTGCGCGAGCCGGCGCCGACCCAGACCCCGAGGGTCGCGGTGGCGACTCCCGGCATCGCCTCGGTGGCGACGGTGAGCCCGTTGGGCAGCCGGGTGACCTTGAGGTCGGGCGAGGCGCCCAGCGTCGCGAAGTGCTGGTTCACGCGACGCTCCTCAGGATACGGGCGCGCTCGCGGATCGCCCGCTCGACCGCCGCCTCGTCGTTCGGCAGCACGGTGAAGCGCTCGCGCCGGCCCATCAGGTCGGCGAGGTGCGCCGGCAGGGCCGGGCGCACGCCGGTCGCGGCCTCGACCGCGTCCGGGAACTTCGCGGCGTGCGCCGTGGCGAGGGCCACGACCGGCGTCGCCGGGTCCTCGGCCACGAGCCGGCGGGCGGCGCGCACGCCGATGGCGCTGTGGGGGTCGATGATCTGGCCGGTTCCCTCGTAGACGTCGCGGATCTCGGCCACGACCTGGTCCTCCGGCACCGCCGCGGCGTCGAACTCCGCGCGGATCCGCTCCAGGGTGGCGGGGTCGAGGGTGAAGGCGCCCGACTGCTTGAGGCCGGCCATCAGCCGGTTGACGGCGCCGGCATCGCGGTCGAGGACCTCGAACAGCAGGCGCTCGAAATTCGACGAGACCTGGATGTCCATCGACGGCGAGGTGGTGGGCGCGACGCCGCGGACCTCGTAGGCGCCGGTGGCGAGCGTGCGGGCCAGGATGTCGTTGGCGTTGGTGGCGATCATCAGCCGGCCGACCGGCAGGCCCATGCGCTTGGCCGCCCAGCCGGCGAGGATGTCGCCGAAATTGCCGGTCGGCACCGAGAACGAGACCGGGCGGTGCGGGCTGCCCAGCACCACCGCGCTGGTGAAGTAGTAGACCGCCTGGGCGGCGACCCGGGCCCAGTTGATCGAGTTGACGCCCGAGAGCCGCACCTCCTCGGCGAAGCGCGGGTGCTGGAACAGCGCCTTCACGATCGCTTGGCAGTCGTCGAAGGTGCCCTCGACGGCCAGCGCGTGGATGTTGCCGGCGTCAACCGTGGTCATCTGCCGGCGCTGCACCTCCGACACCCGGTTGTGCGGGTACAGGATGAACACGTCGACATTGTCGAGGCCGCGAAAGGCCTCGACGGCGGCGCTGCCGGTGTCGCCCGAGGTGGCGCCGACGATCGTCGCCCGGCTGCCCTTCGCCTTCAGGGCGTGGTCCATCAGCCGGCCGAGCAGCTGCATCGCCACGTCCTTGAACGCGAGCGTCGGGCCGTGGTGAAGCTCGAGCAGGAAGAGGTTGTCGCCGAGCTGCGTCAGCGGGCAGACCGCCGGGTGCCGGAAGGTGGCGTAGGCCTGATCGATCATCCGGTCGAGGTCGGCCTGCGGGATCTCGCCGTCGACGAGGGGGCCGAGCACGGTCTTGGCGGCGTGCGCATAGGGCCGGCCGGCGAGGCCCGCGATGGTCCCGGGTGCGATCCGCGGCCAGGCCTGCGGGATGTAGAGCCCACCGTCCCGGGCGAGGCCGGCCAGCAGGGCGTCGGTGAAGGTCAGGGGCGCGGCAGCGCCGCGGGTCGAGACATGGAGCACGGTGATCTGTCCTGAAGCTGCCGCAGGCCCTACACGAATACGGGCGTGGCGTCAGCCGATCCCTGCACGGAGCAGATCAGGCCCCATGTCAGGCGCTCGCGCCCGGCGCCTTGCGCAGGCGGCAGCCGGTGATCCGCCACGCGCCGTCCGCCCCGCGCGCCAGGGTGTAGATCGCCTCCCAGTCCGCGCCCTCCTGGTCCTGGATGCGCACGCCCTGGGCGAGGCTGCCGTCCGGCAGTGCCTCGGCGGTGCCGAACTCGAAGCGGCGGTTGCGGTAGACCGCGGCGTAACCCTGCCGGACCATGCCGATGAAGATCTCGGGGCTGCCGAAGATCGCCCGGATGGCGGGGGCGGCCTCGGCGTAGGCGCGGAGCGCGTCGTCGTGCCGGAAGGCGTCCTGCTGGCGCAGGATCACGGCCCGCACCGTCTCGCGGTCGCCCTCGTCGGCAGCGAGGGCGCCCTGGCCGACGGCGAGCAGGGTCATCAGGGCGACGAGGGTGCGCACGGGCCAGACTCTCTCGCTGCCAATTGGTTCGCGGGCGTGCCAGCGTACTCGAACGGCTCCGTGCGCACAACTTCCAGTCGTCAGTACCTTTGGTCGGCCCAGGGCACCGCCCAGGTTCTCGACGTTGCCGCGTCGCCTCCGGCGAGGCTCCCGCGGCCTCGCCGGACGACGCTCTCGCGGAACCGTTACACCCCGCTCGCCTTGCGCCCCAGCTCGACCACCCGCAGGTTGTTGGTGGTGCCGGCCCGGCCGAACGGGATGCCGGCCACCGCCACCACGAGGTCCGGCGCCTGCGCGAAGCCTTCCTGCTGGGCGACCTCGGCGGCACGGGCCACCATGGCCTCGTAGGAATCGATCTCCGGCACCATCACGCTGTGGGCGCCCCAGTACAGGCTGAGGCGGCGCGACACCGCGACCTCGGAGGTCGCCGCCAGGATCGGCACGTTCGGGCGCTTGCGGGCGATGCGGGCCGCGGTAGTGCCGCTCGACGTGAAGGCGACGATCGCCGCCGCCTCGATGGCGTCGGCGAGGCCGGCGGCGGCGGCCGCGACGGCGTGGGGCGGGCTGTCCTCGACCTCCGGCTCGCTCGCCTGCACCAGGGAGCGGTAGAGCCGGTGCTGCTCGGTGCGGCGGATGATGCGGTCCATCATTGAGACGGCCTCGATCGGGTACCGGCCCGCCGCCGACTCGGCCGAGAGCATCACGGCGTCGGCGCCGTCGTAGACCGCGGTCGCGACGTCGGAGGCCTCGGCCCGGGTGGGCGCGGGGGCGCTCACCATCGAGTCGAGCATCTGGGTCGCCACGATCACCGGCTTCACCGCCCGGCGGCAGGCCCGCACCAGCTCCTTCTGCCGCCCCGGCACGTCCTCGGGCGGCAGTTCGACGCCGAGATCGCCGCGGGCCACCATCACGCCGTCGGCGATGCGGATGATGTCCTCGATGTGCTCCAGCGCCGAGGGCTTCTCGATCTTGGCGATCAGCCCGGCCCGGCCGGCGATCAGGCCGCGGGCCTCCATCACGTCGGAGGGGGTCTGGACGAAGGACAGGGCGACCCAATCCACCCCGAGCTCGAGCCCGAAGGCGAGGTCGCGCCGGTCCTTCTCGGTGAGCGGCGACAGGGCCAGCACCGTGCCCGGCAGGTTGACGCCCTTGCGGTCGGAGATCGGCCCGCCGACCACCACGTCGGCGTCGATGGCGGCGTCGTCGACCCCGACGACCCGGACCCGGACCCGGCCGTCGTCGATCAGCAGCTCCTGGCCCGGCGCCACGGCGGCGAAGATCTCGGGATGCGGCAGCGGGATCGCGTCGACGCCGCCCTCCCGGCCCTCGCGCACGAAGCGGATCCGGTCGCCGGTCGCGAGATCGAGCTTGCCGCCGCGCAGGGTGCCGATGCGGATCTTCGGGCCCTGGAGATCCTGAAGGATGCCGATCGGCCGGCCGGTCTCCTGCTCGAGGGCCCGGATCGCGGCGTGGACCTTGGCGTGGTCGTCGTGGGTGCCGTGGGAGAAGTTCAGCCGGAACGTGTCGACGCCGGCGAGGAACAGGGCCCGCAACCGCTCGGGCGTGTTGCTGGCCGGGCCGACGGTGGCGACGATCTTGGCGTGGCGGTGGCGGCGCATGGAAGTCGCTCCTTGCTCGTCGTGGGAAGGATCAGGTCGGTCCGCCGCCCCGGACGGGTTCGTCCGAGGGGGCGAAGGCGAGCCCGGACGGGCGTCGCCGCGAGGCGAGATCAGGAATCACGGTGCCTTGCGGCGGTAGACGGTCGTGACGGTCACGTTCAAGCCGCCGCGGGCGTCGTCGGCCGCGGCGAGCAGGAAGGGCGGCCGCGGCCGCAGGAGGGTCCTCTCTCGGATCCACCACGCCGCGGAAGCTAGGGCATCTTGGACCAAAGGAGCACCCGCCCGGGCCCCGAAAGCATCTTCTGCCGCCGCATCATGCCCTTGACGAAGATTTTGCTGCGACGCACCCTGCAAGGCGGAAACCTTTTGGTGGCGGTGCAAAAGGGGGTATCGACGATCATGCTGTTCCAGCCGCCGGTGTTCGAGACGATCTTCCGCATCCCGGTCGAGCATCGGCTGGTGATCCGCGGCTCACGAAGCCGCGGCGCCCCGTCGGACAGAGTGTGCTGGTTCCACGACGAGTTCGATGCCGCGGGTGCGCTGGTGGCGCGCTACGAGACCTACGACGAGACCGACGATGCCGGACAGGACCGCTGCGGCTGGCGCCGCTACGACGCCAACGGCCGCCTCCTGGTCCGGCACGAGGTGGCGATGCGCTGGTCGGCCCTCGTCATCCTCAAGAAGTCCCGCCGCGGGGCCGAGGCCGTGCTGCAGCGCCCCCCCGGCCACGCCCTTCCGCCGCGGCCATCGCGCCGGATCCTCGCGGCCTGACCGCTCAGCGCGCCGGATCGACTCCGCCGGACCGCCCCGGTCGAGCTTGACCGAAACGACGGCCGCCGCCACCATCGCGCCCATGACCTTCTCGGTTCACGTCGCGCTGCACCGCCGAATTACCCGCCCGGCCTGATCCGTCGGGCCGGGTTCGGCTGTCCGCATCCCGTGAACACGAGCGCGCCGCGAGGGGAAACCGCCGGCGCCGCAGAAGGTCCCTCGCCATGCCCCATCCCGACGCGCTGCTGCATCTCGTCTGCGGCAAGATCGCCGCCGGCAAATCGACGCTCGCCGCAAGTCTCGCCGCCCGGCCCGGCACCGTCCTCGTCCGGGAGGACCAGTGGCTCGCCGGTCTCTATCCGGGCGAGCAGAACACGCTGGCCGACTACGTGCGCAACGCCGGGCGCCTGCGCGGCGTGATGGGCCCGCACGTGATCGCCCTGCTCAGGGCCGGCCTGAGCGTCGTCCTCGACTTCCCGGCCAACACCCCGGAGAGCCGCGCCTGGATGCGCGCCATCGCCCGCGAGGCGGATGTCGGCCACCAGCTCCACTACCTCGCGGCCGACGACGCGCTGTGCAAGGCGCGGCTGCGCCGCCGCAACGCCGCCGGAACGCACGAGTTCACGGTGAGCGACGAGCAGTTCGATCTGTTCACCCGCTACTTCGTGGCGCCGACCCCGGACGAGGGCTTCGCGATCGTGCTCCGCCGCCAGGAGGCCGACACGGCGGCATGAGGGGGCGGACGCGCTGACGATCCGGCCCGCCGCAGCGTCCCGGATTCTCGGCCGGACGACCGGACGAAGGGACGAGGCGGCCCGGCGCCGCCCGGATCGTCAGCGGTCCGGGCCTGCGGGCTCCGTGGCGGGCACGGCCCTCAGGGATGGGGCTGCTGCGCGAGCGGGCGCCGGCACGAGCCGAAGCCCCTCCCGCTCCAGGAACGCCGCGAAGCGCTCCGAGGCGAGATAGGCCAGCTCCAGCGGCCGGCTCGCCACCACCGGGTCGAGGGCCCGCAACCCGTCGTCGATCTCGCCCGGATGGCACATCACCACGGGCGCCGGGCCGAGCGACCGGAAGCTCCGCTCGAAGCGGTCGGCGAAGCGATCCCCGGCAGCCAGGCCCTCCCCGGCGGCGAAATCCGAGAAGCCCGAGAAGCCCAGGTTGGTAGGGAAGCCCGCCCGGCGCGCGGCGGCGCGCAAGCCGAGGCCGAGGCCTGCCACCACCGCCGCCTTGCGGGCGTCCGGCCGGCCCAGGATCGACGCCGGGCGGTCGCCCGGGTCGCGCAGCCAGAGCCGGCCCTGCCAGCCCCGCGCCGCCAGCACCGCGAGGAGCGCGGTCCTCACCCCGGGCAGCACGTGGACGTGCTGGTGCCCGTCGACGAAGTCCGGCGGGTGGCCCGTCGCCGCCACGAAGGCGTCGAGCTGGCGCTCGATCTCGGGCGCCACCGCCCCGGGGTCGAGGCGGCCGGCGAGGCTGAGCCCGATCAGACGGCCGAGGGGCGGCAGGCGCCCGTCCGGCGCGAGGCGCGGCAGGGAGCCCAGGGGCGCGCCCGCCGTCAGCGTGAGGTGGAGGCCGAGCCCGACCGTGCCGCGCAGCTCGCGCAGGGGCGCCGCCGCCGCGCGGAAGGCCGGGATGTTGGTCATCGACCCGGTGGCTGATATGCGTCCGGCCCGCGCCAGATCGAGTATGCCCCGGCTGACGCCCGGGCTCAGGCCGTAATCGTCGGCGCAGAGCACGACCGGGCGCCGTTCAGGAAGCATCGCGTAGATCTCGCATCCGAGCCGCCGGTGAGCACACCGGCCCTGCGACCGCCATCCGCCGGCCCTGACGCCGGCGCGAGACACCGAAACGAGGGACAGCGCCGTGGAGCTGTTCAGACACCCCGAGCCGGTCGACCTGAGCGTCGTCATACCGGTCTTCAACGAGAGCGCCAACGTGGCCCCGCTGCTCGCGCGCCTGGGCCCGGTGCTGGAGCGGCTCACCCCGTCCTGGGAGGTGGTGTTCGTCGACGACGGCAGCCACGACGACACCGCCGCGGTCATCGCCGCCCATCACGCCTCCGAGCCGCGCATCGGCGCGGTCTCGTTCAGCCGCAACTTCGGCAAGGAGATCGCCATCGCGGCCGGGCTCGACCATGCCGAGGGCCGCGCCGTGGTGATCATGGACGCCGACCTGCAGCACCCGCCGGAGCTGATCGCCACCTTCTGGGAGCGCTGGCGCGAGGGCAACGTCATGGTCTACGCCCAGCGCACCGACCGCGACGACGAGAGCGCGATGCGCCGCGGCTTCGCCCGGCTGTTCTACCGGCTCTTCGCCCGCTTCGGCGAGATGGCGCTGCCCGAGGGGGCCGGCGACTTCCGCCTCATCGACCGCAAGGGGGTCGAGGTGCTGCGCTCCCTGCCGGAACGCGCCCGGTTCTCGAAGGGCCTCTATTCCTGGATCGGCTTCCGCTCGGTCGGGGTGCCCTACCAGGTCGAGGAGCGCCAGCACGGCAGCTCGAAATGGAGCTTCCGCAAGCTCTTCCGCTTCGCCTTCGACGGCATCACGTCGTTCTCGACCGTGCCGCTGCGGGTCTGGACCTATCTCGGCGGCGCGATCGCGGGCATCGCCTTCCTCACCGCCTTGTACTTCGTGGCCGACACTCTGCTGCGCGGCCCCGACGTGCCGGGCTACGCCTCGCTGATCGTCTCGGTGATGTTCCTCTCCGGCGTGCAGCTGATGTCGCTCGGCATCATCGGCGAGTATATCGGCCGGATCTTCGCGGAGGTGAAGCGGCGCCCGCTCTACGTCGTGGCCGAGCGCATCGGCCCGGCAGCGGCGGGCCACGACCGCCCGGTCCGGGACGACCGCCGCGCCGGCCGGCGGGCGCGCTATTCCGGCGTCGCGTGAGGCCTGTCCGTCCCGCCCGGCGCGAGCGCCCTGTGCTATTCACCGCGGCATGATTCGCAGCATCCTCTCGGTCGGCGGCTGGACGCTGGTCTCCCGGGCCACCGGCTTCCTGCGCGACGTCGTCATGGCGGCCGTGATGGGCGCCGGCCCGGTCGCCGACGCCTTCGTGGTGGCCTTCCGGCTACCGAACCATTTCCGGGCGATCTTCGGCGAGGGCGCCTTCAACGTCGCCTTCGTGCCGACCTACGCCGCCCTCGACGCCGAGGCCGGGGCGGCGCGCGCCTTCGCCGACCGGGTCTTCAGCCTGATGCTGCTGGTCCAGGCGATCCTGCTGGCGCTCGCCCTGCCGCTGATGCCGGCCATCGTGCGGGCGCTGGCCCCCGGCTTTGCCGACGAGCCGGACAAGTTCGCGCTGGCGGTGACGCTCACCCGCATCACCTTCCCGTACCTCTTGTTCATCACCCTGGTGACGCTCCTCTCCGGGATCCTCAACGCCCGCCGGCGCTTCGCCGCCGCCGCCGCCGCCCCGGTGCTGCTGAACCTGTCGCTGCTGGCGGCCCTCGCCCTCGCCTTCCTGTTCCCGAATGCCGGTTATGCCGCCGCCTGGGGCGTCGCGGTGTCGGGCGTGCTGCAGTTCCTCCTGGTCTGGGCCGATGCCCGCCGGGCCGGCCTCGCGCCGTCGCTGGTGCGCCCCACCCTGCGCGACACCGGGATGCGCCGCTTCTTCGCCATGCTGGGGCCGGCCGTCATCGGCTCGGCCGGCGTGCAGATCGCGATGTTCGCCGACACGATCATCGCCTCGTTCCTGCCGACCGGCGCGGTCTCGGCGCTCTACTACGCCGACCGGCTCTACCAGCTGCCCTTCGGCGTCATCGGCATCGCCGCCGGCACGGTGCTCCTGCCGGAGATGAGCCGGCGCATCGCCGCGGGCGATCCCGCCGGCGCCCACGCGGCGCAGAACCGCGCCACCGGCTTCTCCCTCGCCCTGTCGGCGCCGTTCGCGGTCGCGTTCCTGCTGGTGCCGGACCTGATCATGACGGCCCTGTTCCAGCGCGGCGCCTTCGACGCCGAGGCCGCCGCCCGCTCCGGCGCGGTGCTGGCCGCCTACG
>NZ_LABY01000351.1 GCF_001043975.1 Methylobacterium variabile | reverse complement strand
CCTCTCCTGCTTCGGCGATCCCGGGCTCCTAGCCCTCAAGGAAGTCTCCCCCGTGCCGGTGGTGGGCATGGCGGAAGGCGCGCTCCACCTCGCCTGCGCCCGCGGACGCCGGATCGGCATCGTCACCGGCGGCGTCCTGTGGAAGCCGATGCTCACCGAGTTCGTGGCGATGCTCGGCCTCTCCGAGCGTCTCGCCGGCATCCGCACCGTGGCACCGACCGGCGGCGAGGCGGTCGAGGGCGGCGTCGGGGTCGCGGGCGATCTCGCCGCCGGTCGGTGCCACGGTGCGGATGCCGGCGAGACGCTCGGAGAGGCCGAGCATCGCCACGAACTCGGTGAGCATCGGCTTCCACAGGACGCCGCCGGTGACGATGCCGATCCGGCGTCCGCGGGTGCAGGCGAGGTGGAGCGCGCCTTCCGCCATGCCCACCACCGGCACGGGGGAGACTTCCTTGAGGGCGAGGAGCCCGGGATCGCCGAAGCAGGCGAGGTAGACGGCGTCGCAGCCCGCGACGTTGGCGGCCAGGGCGTCGAGGGCGGCGTGGCCCGCGACCGCCGCGGCGGCGCGGCTCGCGATGTAGCGGGCGCCGAAGCGGCCCGTGACCGGCACGATCTCGGCCGGGATCCGCTGCCGCTGGATCACGTACCGGACATGGGCCGCCGCCTGCTCGGTGACGGCGGCGGTGGTGTTGGGGTTGATGAGCAGGACGCGCACCGGACAACCTCCTCGCGCGCCCTTGCGCGGCCGCTACTTCTCGACGAAGGCCTTCTCGATCACATAGTGGCCGGCCTCGCCGTGGTTGCCCTCGACGTAGCCGGCGCCCGCGAGCAGGTCGCGGGTGTCGCGGATCATGTCCGGGCTGCCGCAGAGCATGAAGCGGTCGTCCTCCTTCGTCATCATCGGCAGGCCGATGTCGGCGAAGAGCTTGCCCGAGGTCATCAGGTCGGTGATGCGGCCGCGGTTGCGGAACGGCTCGCGGGTCACGGTCGGGTAGTAGACCAGCTGGTCGCGGACCATCTCGCCGATCAGCTCGTGGTTCGGCAGCGTCTCGGTGATCGTCTCGCCGTAGGCGAGCTCCTGGACGTGACGGCAGCCGTGGACGAGCACCACCTTCTCGAAGCGCTCGTAGGTCTCCGGGTCCTTGATGATCGCCAGGAACGGGGCGAGGCCGGTGCCGGTGCCGAGCAGGTAGAGGTGGCGGCCGGGCATCAGGTTGTCGAGCACCAGGGTGCCGGTGGCCTTGCGGCTGACCACGATCGGATCGCCGACCTGGAGATGCTGCAGCTTGGAGGTGAGCGGGCCGTTCGGCACCTTGATGGAGAAGAACTCCAGCTCGTCCTCGTAGTTGGCGCTGACCACGCTGTAGGCGCGCAGGAGCGGCTTGCCCTCGCCCTTGAGGCCGATCATGGTGAACTCGCCGTTGCGGAAGCGGAACGACGGGTCGCGGGTCGTGCGGAAGCTGAAGAGCGAGTCGGTCCAGTGATGGACGGACAGGACGCGCTCCTCGTTGAAGTTGCTCATCGTGCCAGGGATCCTGCAGGCGTTCGACGGTTCGGCAAGGCTCTCGGTTTGGGAAGGGTCATCTCGCAGGTGCGGCATCGCCGTCAAGGCGTCGTCGCACAAGTGAGGTCTGCGTGGCCGTCAAGCCGCAGCGGAGGCCCGCTGTTCTTCGGAATGCTTCCAGGGAGTTCGCAGCCGGGGTCGAAGGACTCACGCCATCCCGGTCGCGTCGGCCACGAGGTGCAGGGTGGCGCGCAGGCCCGCCATCAGGCCGGCCTCGTCGACGCGGAAGCGCGGCGAGTGGTTGGGCGCGGCCTTGGCCGGGTCGGTGCCCGGCGGGGTGATGCCGACGAAGTAGAAGAAGCCGGGTGCTTCCCTGGCGAAGTAGGGGAAGTCCTCGCTCGCCATGGCGGGATCGACCAGCCGCGCCTGCTCGCCGAAGAGGCGCGCCAGCGTCGGGGCGGACCGGGCGGTGAGCGCGACGTCGTTCTGGAGCGGCGGGTAGCCGTTGTCGTCCCAGGTCACCTCGGTCTTGCCGTTCATTCCCGTCGCGATCGACTGGGCGATCTCGGTGACGCGACGCTTGGCGGTGGCGCGCTGCGCCTCGCCGAAGGTCCTGAGCGTGCCCTCGAGCTCCGCCGTCTCCGGGATGATGTTGTTGCGCAATCCGCCCTTGAAGATGCCGACGCTGAGCACCGCGGGGCTGCGCGCGACGTCGGTCTCGCGGCTGACCACGGTCTGGAGCGTCGTGACGATGGTCGACCCGATCACGATCGGGTCGACGCCGTTCCACGGCATCGCGCCGTGGGTCTGCCGGCCGGTCACCTTGATCTGGAAGCGGTCCGCTCCCGCCATGGCGTTGCCGGGCCGGTAGCCGATGCTCCCCACCGGGAGCGCGCTCGAGACGTGCAGGCCGAACACCATGTCGGGCTTCGGGTCGCGCATCGCGCCCTCCTCCACCATTAGGCGGGCACCGCAGACGCCCTCCCCGACCGTGCCCTCCTCGGCGGGCTGAAAGAGCAGCTTGATCGTGCCGGGCAGGCGGTCGCGCCGGGCGGCGAGCACCTGCGCCGCCGCCATCAGGATCGCGACGTGGCAATCGTGGCCGCAGGCGTGCATCACGCCGACCTCCTGGCCGCCCCACTGGGCCCGGGCCTTCGAGGCGAACGGCAGGTCGACTTCCTCGCGCACCGGCAGGGCGTCCATGTCGGCCCTGAGCGCCACGACCGGCCCAGGCCCGCCTCCACCCTTCAGCACCGCCACGACTCCCGTGCGACCGACGCCCTCGCGCACCTCGTAGCCGAGGTCCCGCAGGTGCCGGGCCACCAGGGCGGCGGTGCGGTGCTCCCGGTTGCCGAGCTCCGGGTTGGCGTGGATGTCGCGCCGCCAGGCGATCATCGCCCCCTCGACCTCCCGCGCTGCGGCGTCGAGGTCGCCGTGAATCGGCCGCGCCGGCGGGGGCGCCTCCCCGGGGGCCGCCGCGACGGCGGAGCGGGGCAGGAGGGCCAGGCTCGCGCAGGCACAGGCGCTCTTCAGCAGGGCCCGCCGGGCCGGCGCCGCGGGCTCGACCGCCTCCGCCCGAAATCCCCTGGCTGCGCGCAAACCGATCCGCATCATGGCGTCGCTCCCGGTCGTCCGCACCCGCTCCGGCCGAGGCGGGTCCAGCCCGAGGATAGCCGCGGTCCCCGCCGCCGACCATGGGTCAGCGGTGCGCCCGACGCTCGCCCGCGGCTTGCGCCGCGCCCGCCCTGCCGCCATGACGGGCGCCCATACTCCCCACCCCCAATTTCTGCCCTTTCGCGACGAGGCCCGCATGATCGAAGCGGCGATGATCTGGAACGAGCCCAACAACAAGTCGCACTGGGACCCCGAGATCGACCCGGGCTGGGCGCTCTTCGCCGACACGCTGGACTGCGCCGCCCGGGCCGTGAAGGCGGAGGCGCCGCACCTGCCGACGGTGCTCGGGGGCATCTCGCCGATCGACCCGTCCTTCATCCGGCTGCTCGACGCGCGGCGCGCCCTCGACCACGTCGACGTGGTGGCGGTGCACGGCTTCCCCCTCGACTGGAACCTCTGGCAGATCAACGAGTGGCCGGCGAAGCTCGCCGAGATCCGGGCGGTGACGAGTAAGCCGATCTGGGTCACCGAGGTCGGCGTCTCGACCTTCGGGGCCGAGGAGGTGCAGGTCTTCGGCCTCGACCGCACCGCCGAGCTGCTGGTCGGCCGGGCGCCGCGGATCCACTGGTACAGCCTCTACGACCTGCCGCAGGCCTGGGGCGCGACCACGCGGCACCGGGAGGCGGAGGGCTCCTCCTACTACCGGCACTTCTACATGGGGCTGCTGCGCGAGGACGGCACGCCGAAGCCGGCGCTCGAGCACTTCGCCCGCCACACGCCGGCGCTCGGCCTGTGCCAGTGGTTCCACTACGAGGATCACCGCCTCGACGAGGCCGTGGCCTGGATGCGGCGGCTCGGGGTGACGTATCTTCGCACCGGCCTGTCCTGGGCCGATTCATTCCGGCCCAACGCCCTCGACTGGTTCGACCGGCAGATGGAGGCCCTGGCGGAGTTCGACGTGACCGTGACGTTCTGCTTCACCCCCGAGCACCGGGGCATCGCCCCCCACCACACCAGCCCGCCGCAGGTGAAGGAGGAGTTCGCCGAGTTCTGCGCCGCGATGATCCGGCGCTACGCCGGGATGGTGCGGCCCGGGCCGGCCCTCGGGCCGCAGCCGGCGATCTGAGATGACGCCCCGCATCGCCCCTGTCCTGGCCCCGACCTCACTGGCCGCCGAACGCTTCCTGGCGGCGCTCGCCGACCCGGCCTGCGGGCCGGTCGCGGCTCAGGACGCCGCGCTCGTGGTGGCCCATCCGGACGACGAGAGCATCGGCTGCGGCGCGCAGCTGCCGCGCCTGACCGGGCTGACCGTGATCCACGTCACCGACGGCGCCCCCCGCGACGGCCGGGACGCAGGCCGGCGCGGCTTTCCGGATGCTGCCGCCTACGCGGCGGCGCGGACGCGGGAACTCGACGCGGCGCTGGACCTGGCGGGCGTCGGCCCGGAGCGGCGCGTCGCCCTCGGCCATCACGACCAGGGCGTGGCGGAGATCATCGCGCCGCTGGCCCGGCACCTGGCGGCGCTGTTCTCGGAGCGGGGCATCGCGGTGGTGCTCACCCACGCCTACGAGGGCGGCCACCCGGACCACGATGCGGTGGCCCTGGCGGTGCAGGGCGCCCGCCGGCTGCTCGGGCCCGAGCGCCTCGCGGTGATCGAGATGCCGTTCTACCACGCCGGGCCGGAGGGTCTCGACGCCGGCAGCTTCCTGCCGGCCGAGCCGCCGCGGCGGGCGATCGCGCTCCACCTCGACCCGGACGACTGCGCCCTCAAGGCCGCGCTCTTCGCCGCCCATGCCAGCCAGGCCGCGACCCTGAACCTCTTCCCGATCGCCCTCGAGCGCTTCCGCGAGGCGCCCGACCACGAATTCGGCGCGCTGCCGAATGGCGGCCGGCTGCTCTACGAGGCGTGGGGGCTCGGCCTCGACGGCCCGCGCTTCCGGGCGCTCGCCGAGGCGGCGGGGCGGGAGATCGGCCTCGGACAGGGTCGGACACCCGATCAGCCCGGACGAGGGAGCGGCTGCTGAGGGTGGGACAGGGTCATTGCGAGGACTGCGCCGTCGCGCGGACCGTGAACTTGTAGGCACCCACCAGCGCGAGCACCGTCGCGAGGATGTCGATGCGTCGGGGGATCTCCGGCACGTAGACCATCGCCGCATCGGCCAGGACGAGCACGGCGAAGGCCGCCGCCCAGACGAGGGTGATGGTGCGGTTGACCTGAAAGAATTGCGGGGTGCCCCAGGCGTCCCGTGGCGTGGTGTCCCGAGCGTACTGGAGCGTGAAGGGCTGCCCGACGGCCAGAGAAGCCAGCACGATGAGGAGCAGGCCCGCGTCGACGACGAGGCGTACCGCGGGAATCGTCCAGGTTTGCCCAGTGAACCGGGTGTAGAGCGCGAGACCGGCGAACAACACCAGAGTGCCGATTTCCAGGATCTTGAAGGATCGACCGAGCACGAGGCGGTCGCGAAGGAGGAGTGCGGCAGCCACGGCCGCGCCCGCCCACAAGGCCGCCTCCACGAATCCGAGATGGATGAGGATCGCGAAGGCGAAGAAGGGTGCGAAGCTCGCGAGCAGGTTCATGTTGCACCATGCGTTGCGGCCTGCCGCAAAGGGTGCCGCCATGCGCAGCTTACCGGGTTCCGAACCACCGTGAAGCTATGCTCTCTCGGGGCTGCTTCGGGTGAGGAGCGGACGTCTATCCGCCTGGGCTCCCTTGGGCGGCTGTGAGCCTGCCTCGACAGCCAAGGCTCGGATTGGCGGGCGAGTACCACCTTCTTGGACAGAGGCAGCGGATCGACGTCCGCCAGAATCGGCAGATCATCCTGCATATCGCCCGCAGCGCGGCCGCTCGGCTCCCGACCGAGTGGATGACGCGCTCCTTCTTGCCGATCGCAGCGTCCACCCTCAGCCATTCTCAGAGGACCGCCGCCCGAGTCGGCGCCGGGAGCAGAGCCCGGTGGCCGAGGACGCCATCAGCGTCGCCAGTTGCTTCCACTGCATGCACGCCTGCTACTGCGACAAGACTGTTCAGCATAATTAAATAGGAATTCAGTCCGACAATGTCGCCCGCCCTTAACGATTATTTATTGTCAAGCCCGCGCCTTGATCTGGACACGCTTGCAAACCCGCCGCAAGCTCCCTCTCCCTCGAGCGGGGAGGCTGCAATGCGCCACACCTTCGTAGGTTTATTCTGCATCTTGGCTGTTCCGGCTCACGCACTCGACGCACGCGATCTGCACGGAACCTGGAAGTTGCTCAGCAGCAGCACGAAAGAGCTTGATTCCAGTCAAGAGCGCGACACGCTGGGGCCCAACCCGAATGGCTACATCACTTACGGCGCGGACGGACGGATGATGACCGTCGCGACGAGCCGGGATCGCCCGAACGCCGGCGATACCTCCAAGCTAACCGAGGAGGTTCGTGCGAAATTGCAGAGATCGATGTGGGCCTATGCTGGAACGTACACCGTACAAGGCGACTCCGTCATCCACAAAATTGAGACAAGCTGGAACGAAATCTGGAACGGGACGACCATGATCAGAGACATTCGCAAGCGCGAGGACGGACGACTGATATTCACAACAAAACCCCAGAAGGGTAATCAGAACGGCAAAATGGAAATTTTGACGCTAGTGTGGGAGAAGGTGAATTAGCGAATTCCGATCGATAAAAATCTATTTTATAATAATATAACTACATACAATCAAATTGTCATAACTTCTTCCACTCTCGCCGTCCTGCGATTCCTAATCAAGACACCAGAAAGAGCGGGGAAATTAGATAGAAGATAATCTCTTCAGTGAAATTTTCTTTGATTTCAATCAAGCACGTTTCACAAGCGGTTCCGGCGGGTTCGCCGAAAAATGCCGTGGTCTCAATGCCCGCTGCCGGCCGGCATCGCGCGGTAGAACGCGATCACGTCGCGGTAATCCTGGTCGACCGGCGTGACCGGCACGGCGAGCCGGAGCGAGAGGCCGGCGAGGCCGGCGAGCAGGGCGAGGACGAGGCAGGCGCGCAGCGACATGACGGGCGGGTGCCAGAACGGCCGGCCCGAGTAAAGCGCGGTCTCCGAAACGAGTACGACCGGGCCGGTCGATGATCTTGGGCGGAGCGAGGGGGCGGAGCTCAACCCGAGATCGCGACCGGCCCGGCCGCATGTCCACAACCTACCGGGCGAGTGATGAATGTCAACATTCGTCACTCGCCCGGTAGGTTGTG
>NZ_LABY01000350.1 GCF_001043975.1 Methylobacterium variabile | reverse complement strand
CGGCGTCGACGGGCGGATGGCTTGGTCGCACCTTTTCCGACGGCAGGGCTTCCGACGAAGCCCGCCGCGGGGTGACTCGGGCGGGCTTCGTTGTGACGACTGATCAGGCTGCGATCAATCCGGGGGGCATTGGGTGATCGCTTCGCACGACCTCACGCGCAGCCACTGCCAACTCAGTGACTTGCGCTTCGCCGCGATAACGGCGGGCCATAGCTCCGCGAGCTCGCTCGCCCCATCGAAGGTCAGTGTACGTAATCGCCATGAGGCCTGCGAACAGCGTCTCCGCAATCGCATGCGCGAGTTCGGGATGCGTCTCGTGGAGCGCAATTTCCTCGGGCGCCATCGTGAATGGGTGCGCTGCCCCCCGCGGCTGGGTGAACACGTTATACAGCAGGAAGCATGCCTCAGGATCGAGGAGGTAGCGGTTCAGCCTGGCAAGGGTTTCCAGCAGGGGCTTAGGAACCCGATCGTCATTTAGTAGCACGCGTGCGCCGCGCGAAAACTGGCCGGCCCAGTGCTCCTGCTGGCGAAGCCGGTCCAAGTCGGCGCTCGCGAAAGCATGCCACTTCATCGCTGCCAGCACCGCCGCAGCGATGGAGACGATGATGAGTAGGGCGAACTGCAGCGTCATGGATTTATGTCCTGTGGCGCTTCCAAACGACGAATTCCCTTTTCCTCGAACTCAACTTCCAAACGCTTCCTATCGCGCTCAAGCTCCTCGGTGATTCGTCTGCTCTCGCGGCGGTGTGCGAGTATGGTTTCTAGGAAGCCGTTCAACGCTTTGAGAAACTCCGGACCTCGTGTCGCCAAGCCGATCGCAAGTCCAATCGTCAGGATCAGAGTGACCGCCCCACCGAGACCGATCCGCTGCGCGACATCTGCCCACTGCCCCGCATCAATTCCGGTCATCGGCCCGTTCTGACGTTTCTACCCCGCTACGCAAATATGGCGCAAAAGCGGCATTTGCCAACTCATGCACTTTGCGCCATCGTCACGCTATCTGTATAAAAAGCCCCGCTCGATAGCTGCCGGTGGGGCTGACGGAGGGTGCTTGGATCCTTGAAGATCCGCTGGCCAACGACCGAACAGCTACGGCGCCCGTCGAGCGGCCCTTCGTGCCGCGCTCGCCGGACGAACCTGCGATGCGGCGACGGAAAACCGACTGCGCGAAGAGATCGCCCCGGTCTTCGACCGGATGATGGCCGAAACGGAGCCGCTGGTGCCCGCCGCTGACGTCCTGAGCGGGGCAGTCGGTCGCTACTGCGCGAAAGGCCTGACCGCGCACGGATGCACGGTTAGGCC
>NZ_LABY01000035.1 GCF_001043975.1 Methylobacterium variabile | reverse complement strand
CTGATCAGGGGCGTCGCGCCACGCGCAACAAGGGGGCCCGATTGGACGCCGATCAGGGGTCCCGTTCCGATGCCGTTTGACAGGCAGCATCGCGGGGAGCGCCCGGGCGATAGCCTCTTTCATCTCGGCATAGGTCATCGGTCGGCCTCAAGGTGAGGCCGCGGCAGATCGAGCCGAGGCGCGCGTGGCGCTCCCGGTTCCCGGCAAAGCTTCTCCGTTCCCGAAAGTCGCCTTTCGGATTGACAGAGATCGCGATTTCAGGGACGATCAGTCTTGCAACGGACTTGGATCGGCCCTTCGGGGCTCCAGACCCCTGCTAAGGTTGGCGCCTTGGCGGGGGTCTCGCTTTTTCAGGGTCTCACTGCGGCGGCAGGTGTCTCCAGGTGGCGCGACTCGGGCTCAGGACGCGAGCCGCGGTAACCTACATCCAGGCACGGATTAACCTTCGCCGTCAAATCTCGGGGTTGAAGTGGGCGCTTGTGCAGATCTCAGAGGCTGTTCTGGCTCCGGGCTGATCCGCCTCGTGACC
Source organism: Methylobacterium variabile (assembly GCF_001043975.1). Lineage (GTDB taxonomy): Bacteria > Pseudomonadota > Alphaproteobacteria > Rhizobiales > Beijerinckiaceae > Methylobacterium > Methylobacterium variabile. The sequence continues at coordinate 9,709 of NZ_LABY01000035.1, read as the reverse complement.
ACAGACCGTGCTCGTAAAGAGGCCTGTCACAAACGCGAACGGACCGCTGCAGGTTACCGCTGACGTCCGGCCGCATCCTTGGCCGCCACCAGCTCAGGAATTCGAACTGCGAAGTGGCTTGGAAGTTGGTGATCACCAACTTTAGGAGCACGCCAATGATCGACCTGACGAAGAGCACCGATCACGACAAGGACCACCCTCAAGACCCTGGTAAAGCCAAGGCAGATCTCGCCGCGGCCAGTGCTCCCGGTCAGTGGAAGCCGGACGACGATCTTGAGGAGCGACAGGATCAGCTGCTCGACCAAGCCGTTGAGGAAACGTTTCCGGCCAGCGACCCAATCTCGCCGAAGCGGATCACCAAGTAGCGGCTCGTTGCGGGCGGCCTCACGGCGCCTGGCGAGCGTTGTGCAAGAAAGTGCCACCTGCCCAGGGATGGCGCACAATTGCGCTTGAGACGGGTAGAGGAGCGAGCTAAGACCTTGCTCCCAGACAAAGAAAAGGCCGCCCATGAGAGCGGCCCGAAGTCTAGGGAGGAAACGCCCAAAGAGGGCAGAGCACGGCCGCGACGCCATCGCGGCCGTGCATGGGCTATGTATCCCACGCTTTTCTGCATTGCACCATACGACCTATGTCCCAGGAACCATGCGCGCGATGCATGAGAGCCCTAACCGTTTATACACACCTAGGTTGTACAAGCCCTGACCCCTCTAGAACCGGAACGGGTACAGTCCGAGGAACAGATCACCCACTGGTAGGGGAAGCAGCGCTGGCACTGGTGCGAGCCGCGCGGCGGGGGCGCTGTACCCGCAAGCTGCCGGAGATGCACCGCACGCTCATGAGATGACGGGAAATATCGAGCAACCGCAGCACTCCTTAGAGCCTCCAGAACGGCAACACAGGGCTGATCGCTCGAAGCATCAGAGTACGACGTGCGGGCTGAAGGTCTCGGAGCAGAACGGTAGCACGAACCTCACCGCGAAGCCGCTCTTGAAGTGGCGCACCACGGTGGCGCGGCGCTTGCCCACCGTGACCTGCTCGCCCACGGGGGGATTCACGGGAGCCTTGATGGCGGCACCGGACATCGAGACGTCGTTGATCCTGCCGTGGACGACGCTGCCGTCGCTCAGATGCACCGCAACGTCAGTATGGGTTGGCATAATGCGTACAGCACCGCGCTGGTCCACGCGCTCTTGGCCGCGTTCAGCGAGCCATTCAAGGCGTGCTGCAAGCCGGGCCCGTCGCTCGGGCGTGACCTCGACGGCCATCCGGAAGCCATTAGGCATCAACGACGAGATCACACCCATCACGACGCCGACTTGGTCGAGGTAGACGGTGACGCGTTCGCCAACCGCTCCTGAAACTGGAGCGATGATCTCTGCTTCGTCCAAGGAGATGTGCCGGGATTGGCAGGTATGTTCCTGACCGTCCGCCAGGAGGTAGCGCCCGCCGACCTGCGTCACCACACTTGGCGGCGTGGTCTCTTGAACAACGCTCGACACCATCTCGGCGCTCCGGCTCACGCTGTGATGCAACCTATAAGCGATAACCATACCGCCAGGTTGCACGACCGGCGAGCCTTCATGACCGGGAACTACGTTTGCTGAGTGGGCACACCTCGGGTGGTCCTGCGACGGCGGGACCACCTCGCCCCTACCAGAGAAGATGCAGGGTATCCCCCTCGCATCGCGGGCAGATCGTGATGTGCCCCGAACTCATCAACAGGGCGCCGTACTTAACCGCGTTCGTCGCTTGCTCATGCATGATCAGGGCGATGGCCGCCGCAGCCTTCTCGCCAATCGCTACCGCGCCGGCTCGACCAAGCTCCTGTGCGATCGGCTTTGCGTGGCGCATCGCGACAGCTAATCGGAGGACCTCGACCGGCCTTCGACCGGTGCAGCTCAACCAATTCGTCAGCTTCATGAGGGAGAGTCTGACTGTCCGAAAGGGCCTTTGGTCCGCTCGTCATGATCCCCCTCTTCCTCTATGCAGGGCTGCACGTCGCCACATGGTGAAATCCGCACTCTGCGCGACAGCTGCTGTTCTGTGCCTGGGGATCGCGCTCCCTTCGCCGGTCACCGCACTGCCGAAACAAAAGCTTGCCGCAAGTGCAGCTGCTTGGCCCGTTACACCCAAGCTGAAGGATGTGATTAGCCCGGGGTGAGCGCAGCTCCAAGATGATCCACAATCGACCGGACCTTCGCCGACGGCCTCGGACCCGCTGGGTAGATCGCATAGACCTCGGCCGGATCGAGCCTGTAGGATTTGAGGAGCTGGGTGAGCCGGCCGTCCCGTAATTCCTCCCCGGCCATGACGCGGGTCGCCAGCGCGACGCCCAACCCCGCCACCGCGGCTGCTAGTATTCCCGACGCCGAGTTGATCCAAAGCCACGCAGGGACATCGACGGAGGTGGTGGTCCGGTTGTGCGTGAAGCGCCAGCTCTCGCGACCGAACAGGCCGTGCTGGACGATGCAATCGTGCTGGGCGAGTTCGGCCGGATTGGCAGGCGTACCGCGGGCCGCGAGATAAGCCGGCGCCGCAACAACCAACCGCTCGACCACGGCAAGCCTGCGGGCTCCGAAGGTGGAGTCTGCCAGCGGCCCGACACCTATGCGGATGGCGACGTCGACACCGTCCATGACGAGGTTCTGGCGCGCATCGCTCATGGTGATCTCGACCCGAAGGTCGGGGTGCCGGGCGAGAAACGTCGACAGCGCGGGGACGACCGCGCGTGAACCGTAGAGCACCGGCAACGCAAGGCGGATGACGCCCTGTAGGGAATCAACCCCACGGGCCGCTTGCTCGGCCTCCTCGACCTCCGCGAGAAGGTATCTCGCCCGCTCCAGGTACAGGCTTCCGGCTTCCGTCAGGGAGATGCTGCGGGTGGTGCGCAAAAGCAGCGTCGTGCCCAGCCGCGCCTCAAGCGCTCCGACGATGCGCGAGACGGAGGGCTGCGAGAGCATCAATTCGCGTCCCGCTCGCGACAGACTCCCTGTCTCCGCCACGCGGACGAACACGGACATTTCCTGCCAACGATCACTCATTCGAATCCCGGATATATGTTCTTCTTTGTGAGGGAATACACCCGTCTTTGCAAATGGCCTATCTCCTGACTCACGACCTCACCGCGGCACTCCGAAGAACGGCGACGAGGCTTCAGGACAAGCTCGACGCCATGCATGGGCCTTCGAGGGAAGAAGGAAGGTTTTGCTATGGCCATCAAGATCTACGGCGACCCAGGTTCTGGAAGCAGACGCCGCGTCACCGCGGCGGCGGCCGCCATGGGCGTCGACATCGACATCGTGGACATCGATCTCTTCAAGGGCGAGAGCCACACGCCCGAGTTCCTGGAGTTGAACCCGCACGGCCTCTCGCCCGTGATGGTGGACGGCGACTTCGTCCTCTACGAGTCCGCGGCGATCAACCTCTACCTCGCCGAGAAGGCGGGCAGCGACCTGGCGGGCCGTACGACTCGCGAGCGGTTCGAGGTCCTCCAGTGGATGTTCTGGTCGGGCGAGCAGTGGCGCGTCTTCGCGACGCTCACCTTCGATGAGGTGCTCGCCAAGCGCTTCATGGGCCAGCCTGCCGACGAAAGCATCGTCAAACTTGCAGCCGACAAAATCCGGGCGGCCGCAGCTGTTCTGGATACGCACCTCGCGAAGCACGACTACCTTGTCGGCGACCGGCTGACGCTAGCCGATTTCGACGTCGCCGGACCGTTCTCCCAGAACGAGCGGACGAAGATCCCCCTGAACGAGTTCCCGAACCTAGTCGCATGGCAGCAGCGCTTGCTGGCCACGGTGCCGGCCTGGGCCGCGACGAAGCGCGAGGTCGACGATCGCATTGACGGTGCCCTGGGGGCGGCGGGCATCAAGCTTTGAAGCATGGCGCCGGCATCGCCGAGGGCGGCTGGCGCCACATCGGAAAGGCAGACCCATGAATATCGACTTGAGCGGCCGCACGGCGATTGTCACGGGCTCCACCGCAGGCATCGGCCGAGCCACCGCCGAGGGCTTGGCGCGGACCGGTGCCTCGGTTGTCGTCAACGGCCGCACGCGGACACGGGTCGACGAAGCGGTTCGGCAGATGCGCGTGGCATATCCAGGGAGCGTCATCTCCGGCGTCGTCGCGGACCTGTCGACGGCGGACGGCGCGAAAGCCTTCGTCGCGGAGGTGCCGGACGCCGACATCCTCGTGAACAACGTCGGCACGGCGTTCCTCCGGGAGTACCAGGGCATTCGTGATATCGCGGCCATCCCCGACGACGACTGGCTTGGCCTGTTCCAGCTCAACGTCATGAGCGGCGTCCGCCTATCGCGGCATTACTTGCCCCGGATGGTCGACAAGGGCTGGGGGCGCGTCGTCTTCGTCAGCAGCGAGTCCGGGGTCAACACGCCCAAGGAGATGCTCGACTACGGGATGACAAAGACGGCGCAACTTGCCGTCTCGCGCGGCCTGGCCGAGGCGGTGGCGGGCACGGGCGTCACGGTGAACGCAGTGCTCCCGGGGCCGACCCGGTCCGAGATCCTCGGCGAATTCATGGCGAGGCAGGCAGAGGCGAACGGGATGACGGTGGAGGAAGCTGAGCAGGGCTTCCTCCAGGCGCTGCGGCCGACGTCCCTGATCCGGCGCTTCGCCACCACCGACGAGGTCGCGAACATGATCGTCTACGCCTGCTCAGCGCAGGCATCCGCGACCAGCGGCGCCGCGCTGCGTGTAGACGGCGGCGTCGTGCGCTTCGTGGCCTGATGTCGAGCGCCCGGCGGTATCGCCGGATGGTCCTCCCGAACATCGTCGCATCCGTGGCGAAACCAGACACAGGGAAGCGAATGGGCAAGCTTGACGGTAAGATAGCGATCATCACCGGTGGAAGCGAAGGCATGGGTCGCTCGACCGCGCGACTGTTCGTCAAGGAAGGTGCCACTGTCGTCATTACCGAGCGGAACCAGGATACCCTGGATGCCGCCGTGCGGGAGATTGGCGGAGCCGTCGAGGCATTCTGCGGCGACATCAGCAAACTCGCGGATCTCAATGCCCTCAGGACCCACGCCGAGGCGAGACACGGCCGTGTCGACGTCCTTTTCGCCAACGCGGGCGGCGGCCGCCTCGGACCGTTCGAACAGGTCACAGAGGAGGATTTCGACTACACCTTCGATACGAACGCGAAGGGGACGTTTTTCACCGTCCAGAAGCTGCTGCCACTCATCCCGGATGGCGGGTCCGTCATCCTCAACACATCGATCGCCGGCTCCAAGGGCTTGCCGGATTTCAGTGTCTACTCGGCGACCAAGGCGGCGATCCGCTCGTTCGCACGCACCCTAACGACGGACCTCAAGGGAAGGGGCATCCGCGTGAACGCCCTGGCACCGGGGCACACAGCAACCGACATCATGCGCAAGGCCGGGATACCCCCCGAAAGCATCGACGGGATCAATGCCCGTATCCAGTCGCAGGTGCCGGCCGGCCGCATCGGCACTGGCGACGACATCGCAAAGGCGGCGTTGTTCCTTGCCTCGGACGACGCGTCGTACGTGACCGGCATCGAACTGACGATTGATGGCGGCTGGGCGCAGGTCTGAGACCTGCGTGTGTGTGGAAAGCGATAACTATAGGTTCGACGCTGATGACACTGCGGCAGCGGGGACGTCCGCTTTCGGGGACTGCATCGGGTCCGGCAAACGACGGACATGGGTCGGGAGCCGCCGGGCCGGTATAGGTGGACTTCTGCCAGTCCGCCCACACTCAGGATGCGGCGCCCCGCTCCCATTCCCACTCAGCCGCGACGGGAGAGGTTGAGGCTGCTGCTCGCCCCGACCCGGGTCAGGGAAATTTCGGCCTCTCCGCGTTTCCAGAAGGCGGTGATCATGTCGTCGTGCTCCTCGAAGGTATCGGGGGTGCCGAAGCGGTCGCGCAGGGCTTCCAGCAGGCCCGGCTGATCCGTGGAGAAGCTGCACGCTGTGTGGGGATGGCGTCCCGATGCTACCCAGTAGGACAGCAGCCCGTCGCCCTCGCGCTCGGTGCGACGCCAGCCGACGACCTGTACCGGGCCGCCGTTGTGGCGCTCGAAGCCGGCGCGCCAGTCACGGTCCTCAGGAGCTTTAGGCCAGCCGAGTTGCTCGCCTTTGTTCACTGCCTCGTCCAGGGAGGTCGCCTCGCAGACGTCGAGAATTGCGGTGAGATCGGCGCTGGCGGACATCGCGGACAAGCTTCCTGCAACGGGCAGCACCGCGCAAGCCAGGAAAGTCGCGATACCGATGGCGGTGATGCGCATGGAGCTGCTTCAAGGGGGGCATTACAGAACTCGTTGGTGGTCGAACGAGCATCTGATTGTGTCCCGGCGATGGCTCGGTCTTCAACTTGCGCCGAAGTCGCCGAACGGCCGACGAATGACCGCTTCTGAGGAGCACCGATGCTAGGCTGTATGACCGGCATGGGTCCAGGCTGTGTGAAAACCCGGGCGGACCCTGAAATTGTAGAACAATCTTCCACGCTGCTGCCATTCGAGGATCCTGGGTGGCATCTGGGATGCCCTCAGGATGTCTTTAGTGACCCTGCTAAGAGTGTGCGGGGGAAGATCCTTCTACGGGCTCTGCGTTTTCACACACCCTCGGTCACCAGCGGAACGTCCGCTTGCCGCCGGCGAGCCAATCTCCGCTTTCCACCCGTTGCGCACGGAGCACCCGGTTCGATTTGGGTATGCCCAAACTGAACCATTACGAGACACCCGACCCGGGCGTTTGCGGACGACCCAACCAGGTGCATGACCCGCAGCGGATCTTCCACCTCAGTGACGGCCGCTGGTGGGATGCTGAGATCGCGGGTTGGCGCGACTGCCAGAGGCGTCGGCTCCGGCAGCGGCTACGCGACGAGGACCTGCTTACCCGGATCCGTTTCACGCGAGTGGTGCCGGCTACTCCCCACCGCGACCATGACACGGCCAACAACGAGGACGCCAATTTGGCGGCGTTGTGCCAGCGCTGCCATGCTGCCACAAGCTGCACGACCGCAGCGCGCATCAGCGCCACCGCTGGCTCACCCTATTCCGGCAAGGCCATGAGCGCCCTGTTCCAGGGATCGTACCCAGCGGCTTGAGGCTGACAGCCGCACGCGGCGCGGGATAGACCGTCGCATGAGCATACTCCCACCCCACCGTCCTCGAATGGTCCAAGGGCTTAGCTAGCCTGTCGCCGGCGACGATCCCGTGCCCCAACTTCAAGCCCGACGAGTGGCGCGAGACGCACGAGCGTTGCACCGAGTTCGTGACCCTGCACGGCGCCCGGGCGCTTGAATACGGCTGGGACGCCGTCAGCCTCTTCGGGGTGAGCCCAAAGGACGGCATCATCCGCGGCGACTGGACGGGCGTGCTGATGCCGTTCTGGGCCGAGTTCATGGAGTTGACCCCGGAGTACATCGCCTTCGGCAAGGTCCGGGCTTTCAAGGATCAGCCGGTGCGGTACCGGGGTATCCCGGTGTGGGAGTTCAAGCGATGACCGGTGGCGAGGCCTACAAGGCGACGCTGATTTCCGACGCCACGCTCGACCCGGCGATCATGGCCTACCTCGCCGATCCGTCGAAGCCGGCGGCGCCGGAGGTCGGGAAGGGGAGCCTCGACGACGGCGCTGCCGTCCTGGCCCACGCCTACGCTGTCGAGGTGTTGGCCCAGGAGGGCGTGACGGAGCTGCAGCGCACGCATGCCGTGAAGACGGCGGTGCTGCTGGCGTCAGTCGGGTGACCGAGAAGCAGCGGCAAGCCCTCATTGCACTGGACAAGGCCGGCCCATGTCGCTCGACGAAGCGCGGCGGCTTGACGGCTATGGGGGAGCAAATGGCGCCTTCCTCGCCAGTCTCGTAGCGCAAGGATGGATCGACGTGGATCGCGTCGCCGATGCTGTGACCCTCACCAGCGCGGGCCATGATGCGCTCGCGTCGAGCAACGGCGCGGGCAGATCGGCATGAGCCTCGCGTCTTACCTCGCCCTCACGTCCGCACTGGTGCTGGCGATCGGCCTGGGCGCTGTGCTGTGGCTTCGGCGGGCGACGCGGCGGTTGGGTGATGGGGGTAGGACGTACACGGTCGGATTTACCTGCTCAGAGTGCGGTAAGGACTTCAAATCTGAGTGGTATTTCGGAGATAAGGTCCGTTGCCCAGACTGCAAAACTCTGTTTGAGACAACTTGGGATGCAGACGAAGATGACAACGTCTACGGCCCTTGGTTGGCAGGCAAGGCTCAGACGGGCGAACCGACGGGGGGGTGAGAGGAGGCATTGGTGCCCCCTCCGCCCGCCGATCCCCAACCCCTCGACGTCATTGCCCGCGAGCTACGGGGCTTGATTGCAAGACCTACTAACCGCATTCGAGCACATGGCACCTCAATCTGCTCGGAGCCGGCTCTGTCTGGCACAGCCATCGCTCTGAGTTGAGTAGCATCAGCTTGCTCAAAATCCACTCACATAAGAAATATGCGATTTCGCATCGTTACAGGCCTTGACTTATTGCGCCGGATACCATCGATCTTATGTCATATGAAAACGCGCGATGTGGATTTCGGATATGGATGAAGCCACGCAGAACGATACTGATTTTATCAGCCTCGCGGCTGACATTGTGGGCGCCTACGTCTCGAACAACAACGTCCGGACGGCGGACCTGCCTAACCTGATCGCGTCCGTGCACGCCTCTCTGACCGGCCTCGGCCAGCCGGTGGCGGCGCCGGTCGAGGATCACAAGGTCACCCCGGCGCAGATCCGGAAATCGATCACCCCGGACCACCTTTTCAGCTTCTTGGACGGTAAGCCGTACAGGAGCCTCAAGCGGCATCTGACGTCGAACGGACTCACGCCGGACGAGTACCGGCAGAAATACGGCTTGCCGCGCGACTACCCGATGGTAGCGGCGAACTACGCCGCTCAGCGCTCCGAGCTTGCTAAGAGCCTGGGCCTCGGTCAGATCCGGCGCGATCGTGCCGCTGCGCAGAAGGCGGAAGCTGAGACGGGAGCAACTGAGTCCACACCGGCCCGCCGCGGCCGGCCGAAGAAGGCTGATGCAGCGGCGGAGTGACGTGGTTCAGGACAACCTATGGCGGCGGCAGGGGGCTTTACGCCCTGTCGCTCCGAACACTTGGCTTGTTCGTAGTAGGCCTTGCGATCGCGCTCATGGGGATCTTCTTCGCGCTCGAGGACGTAATCCTCACCCGTTTCCGGTAGCCCCCTCGGGCGCAGCACAACCTATCGGATGACTGTGCTAGCGCCAGGCTTCGCTGCTAAAGCGCAGGTGCCTTGCTGTTCCGATCACCCTTCAGCAAGGTCGGCGGGCCGGGTCTCTTTAGAGGGAGCGCCCTGGACCACCGGTCACGCTTCGACCAAGTATCGTGCTTACGATGCCGATCCGTCCATCCGCATGCTGGAACATCTCTAGCAAGGGGGCATTGCTCTCTGCGATGGGCAATCGCTTCTCTCCAAGAACAGAGGCCCGCCAAGGTCCTATCCCTCCGGCGGGCGTTCTGCTATCGCAACCGCGCTAGCGAACGATCATTGGTCCAGTGTCACCCCAGCCTGTCGCCTCTTGGCCGCTCGGCTGGTGTCACCTTCGTGTCAGGACACGGCGTCTCTCCCGTGTCCTGGCAACGCCTGCTCTGCTACATCCAGCAGCCTCACCATCTCGACCATCGCACGGTGAAGCTTGTGGGCCGGATCGTAAGCGCTCGGTGACGGAGC
>NZ_LABY01000349.1 GCF_001043975.1 Methylobacterium variabile | reverse complement strand
GAGCTTCCAGAGCTCGATCACGGGCGACCTGTTCCGGCAGCTCAACGGCTCGATCTCGCCGATCACCATCCCGAACATCAGCGGCATCGGCTCCTACAGCCACGTCCAGAACTCGGCGTTTGGCTCGGCGCTTAACTTGAGCCAAACGCAGCAGAGCGTGTCGCCGGTGGTGGTGCAGCAGGGCACGGCCCAGCCGGATACGTCCTCAACGATTGTCTATCCTTCGAAGCCAGGCACCACGACCGGCACCGGATTTGAGGGAATAATGCAATGATGAGTCGTTTGGTGCTTCTGTCTGCCACGGTTCTGTTAATCGGCGTTGTTTCAGCGCAAGCCCAAAAGCTTTCGCTTCCACTCGGCGAGTGGGGCCGGTCATCCAATCATGGCTTGAATTGCAATCCCCCATTCTTAAAAATCGAGCCTAATCGTATCGTCAAACGTCTTGGCGGCGGTGAAGGGCGTTGCCCCATTTCAAAAATCAAGAAAGAGGGTAAATATTTAATGGTGAATGTAAAGTGTGACTACGACAAATCAATACCTGAGAAATACCTTATTCAGGGAGATGATGACGATGACTCATTTTCTGTTTTAATACAGAGTCCAAATCGCATATTATTTAACAACACGCCGCACGAGCTTTGCCAGCCTGCTCAAGGAGGTGCACGATGAAGTCGCTGCCGCTCTTATTATTCGGTGCGGTCTCTACCGTTTTCTCCGGTAGCTCGGTTCTCGCCGGGACGTGCTTGACCGCAGATATCATGAGCCCGGGCGGGCAACGGGTTTCCTCGCCGTATGGTGTCAACAGAACGGGCCGCCCTGGAGCCTCTGCGGGTTACCACCAGGGTATGGATATCGTAAACAGTCAGGGCGCCGGAACTAAGATATTTTCGGGTTCGGCTGGTCCAGTTTCATATTACGAATTCAGAGGAGGGGGTGTAATTGCCGATGTAATTTCAGGAGATACGCGTTTCTTGTATCTTCACATGAACACAACAACACTCAAGGAAGGGCAGTCTGGTCGGGTCGCCGCTGGAGATCAGGTTGGGACGATGGGCTGTGAAGGCATGAGGCAGTGCGCTCCTCACCTCCATCTCGGCACCCTCCTCAAGGGTAGCGCTCTCTCCTCGACAGGGACGAACGGTCGTGCCTGGAAGATGGGGTCCGGTAAGGGCGCAAGCCCGATGACCGCCGACGCGATCAAGTCGGCCCTCCCGCAGGCCTGGTACTACGTCAACCCCGAGCCGTTCCTTCCACGCCAGATCCCGATCTCGACCAAGTACCCAGACATGGCGGGTGGGCCGCGTGACACGACCCTGCCGAAGACGTGCTCGCCCGGGGCCAACGAGGGTGCAGCCTCCGAGACCGTGTCCCGCTCCGATACCCCGTCCCGGCAAGCCTCCATCTCGGCCGCAGCGGAGCGTTCGACCGGCTCGGAGGACCACGCGGTCAAG
>NZ_LABY01000348.1 GCF_001043975.1 Methylobacterium variabile | reverse complement strand
GTCGCCGGCATCGGCATCCTGGTCAACGGTGTCACGGCTTGGCTGTTCGCATCGGGACGCAAGGGTGACCTCAACGTCAAGGGTGCCTTCCTCCACATGGCCGCCGATGCCGCCGTCTCGGCCGGTGTCGTCGTCGCCGGCCTGCTGATCGCCATGACGGGATGGCGCTGGCTCGATCCGGTCACCAGCCTGGTCATCGCCGCGGCGGTCGTGTGGAGCACCTGGGGTCTCCTGCGCGACAGCGTGCGGATGTCGCTCGCCGCGGTACCCTCCGGGATCGACCCCGGCGCCGTGCGCGCCCATCTGCAGAACCTCGCCGGCGTTACGGCCGTCCACGACCTCCACATCTGGCCGATGAGCACCACCGAGGTCGCCCTGACCAGCCATCTCGTGATGCCGGGCGGGGCGGACGACGCCTTCCTGATGCAGGCTGCACACGAATTGAAGGACCGCTTCGCGATCGCCCACGTCACCTTGCAGGTGGAGACCAGCGAGGCGACCGCCTGTGCTCTGGTCCCGGACGGCGTAGTCTGAGCCTGCCATGCAAGCCTGGATCTACACCCTCATCCCGGCGGCGACCGCCGTCATCGGCGCCGCGGTTGCCGTCAACCTGCGGCCGGGCCCCATCCTGGTCAGCGCCATCCAGCACTTCGCCGCCGGCGTCGTCTTCGCCGCGGCGGCGGGCGAGATCCTGCCCGACCTCAAGCAT
>NZ_LABY01000347.1 GCF_001043975.1 Methylobacterium variabile | reverse complement strand
CACGTCCGAGAGGTTGTGGCCTGCATCGGCGACGAGGGCGAGGGAGTTGCTCCAGACGCCGAAGACCGCCTCGATGAGCACGAAGGCGACGTTCAGCCCGATGCCTATGGCGAAGGCCTTGCCGAAATTGGCGGGTGCATGGGCGTGGCCGGCATGGCCATGCTCGTGTCCACCTTCGCCGTGGGCGGAGTGATCTGCGTGTTCGGTCATCGGGAGATGCGCTCGCCTCCAAGTCCTCGATAGGCATGCAGCAGGTGCGGCAGGCCTAGCTCCTCTAGCGACTGGAGGAGCAAGGGCTTTTCGTCGAAGCCATGAAAGAATTCCTCGCCTTCCGACCGGGGCCATCAAACGGTCTTCGAACGAACCGTTCGGTTGCTGTGTCAGTGCTCCTCGTGCAGGCATTCGCCGTGGTCGGCCAGAACCTCGACGATGCGGCATTCCTGGATGCGTCCCTGCGAGCACTGGTCGAGCATCAAGCGAATTTCCGCCCGCAGACCGGTGAGCCGCGCGATCCGGTCGTCGATGTCGGCGAGGTGCCGGCGGGCGATGGCGTCCACCTCCCCACAAGGACGCTCCGGCTGCTCGGCGAGGTCGAGCAGCGCCCGGATGTCCTCGATCTCGAAGCCGAGTTCGCGGGCGTGCCGGATGAACCGGAGCCTGCGCACGTCGACCGCGCCGTAGGTCCGCCGGTTGCCCTCCGTCCGGGACGCGCGCGGCAGGAGCCCGCGCTCCTCGTAGAACCGGATGGTCGGCACTTTCACGGAGGCCTGCCGCGACAATTCTCCGATGGCGATGGGCTTCACGGCGCTTGCTCCTCCAGTCGCTAGAGAAATTAGGGTCACCCCGATGAGATGGAAGGCACCTGCCCGTGACCGACGCAGCGACCCTGGAAAAGACCGAAGCTCCGACGACCCGCCTGCGGGTGACGGGGATGGACTGTGCGTCATGCGCGGCGAAGGTCGAGGCGGCCGTGCGCCGCCTGCCGGACGTCACGCAGGTCCAGGTCTCCGTCGCAATGGAGACGCTCGTGGTGTGCCATGGTCCCGGCAGCGACGCGACCGCCATCGCCGCCACCGTCCGGAGGCTCGGCTACGGCGCCGAGGATCCGGACGATGCCGTGCCGGAGGAGGCCGCCGAGAACCCGTGGTGGCGGGCGCCGAAGGCTCTGCTGGCGTTCGCCTGCGGCGCGGCCCTCGTGGCGGCCTACGCGCTCGGGCACGCCGTCCCCGCGACGGAGCGCTGGGCCTTCCTCGCCGCCATGGCCGTCGGCCTGGTGCCGATTGCGCGCCGCGCCCTGTCGGCGGCCCGGCACGGCACCCCGTTCTCCATCGAGACGCTGATGACGACCGCCGCACTCGGCGCGACCGTCATTGGGGCGACCGAGGAAGCGGCGACCGTCGTCTTCCTGTTCCTGGTCGGCGAGGTGCTGGAGGGCGTCGCCGCCGGCCGCGCCCGGGCG
>NZ_LABY01000346.1 GCF_001043975.1 Methylobacterium variabile | reverse complement strand
GCGGTGAACCCGGCGATCAAGATCACCAACATCATCGCGCTGCTGCTGCTGGCGATCCTGGCGCATAGCTGACGCCTTGTTATACCCTCGCGCCTTGGCATCGACACGTCGATGCGAAGGCGTCCGGCGCATCAGCGCCGGCGCCCGTTCGGGCTTGCCTTGCGCCTCCGAACGAGTCCGTTCGAAGGCGCGGCGGTATCACAACACGCCGGGCGATGGCCGGGTAATGCAAGCCGCCGGTCGGCAGCGCGGCGGCCTCATGGGCGGCAGCGACTCCCACGAACACTCCACGCCGAACGTCAGCCGGCCGGTTGCGGGTTCATCACGCGCCTTCGCGGAAACCCAGCTTGCGTGCATACGCCGCCGGCGGCAAGCTCACGTGGCGGGAGAACGCCACGCTGAACGTGCTCGCCGAGCCATAGCCCACCCGCGCGGCGACCTGGGCGACGCCGCAGCCCTCGCGCCGGAGAAGATCCTTTGCCAGGGCCAGCGCCTCGTACTCTGTAAGGCTGAGGTCACCTCGACATCCCTGGCTGGGGACCCCGCCAACTTCGGCGAAGGTCGCTTCGGGTACGGTTCCGATCGACGAAGTACACTTCGCCTAGAAGAGCACTCTCCGGGCGAAATAGTATTTAAATCAATAAATTGTCCCTTGGCACACCGCTTGCGCAAGCCCTCCCGACCACCGCTCGGTCCCCGGAGCGGAAGGTCGGGAGACTGGCCCATGGCAAGCCGCCTTCTCGCCTATGATCCGGAACTTGAGACCTTCGCGGGCGAGACTTCCGCGGCGGCGCGGCACAACCGCGGAACCTTGCGCGAGATGGCGCGGGCGACGGCGCTTCTGGAGTTACGCGCCGTCCCCGCCCTCCGCGCTTTCCTGCGCCAGTCAGCCCGCGAAGCGGCCCGAGAGGTGGGGACGGTGGGTTCGCCCGCGGCACTCGCCGCCGCGGTCCAGCGGCTTGAAGCCATGATCGTCGCCGCGTTGCGGGTCACGCCACCGCGCCGGCGCCACGGGCCGTTCGGCGCCACGCTCGGCAGCTACCTCGTCGCCATCGCGGGCTCCCGTCTCGGCCTGGAGCTGGAGGGCCTGAGCCGCGAGGACCAGGAGTTCCAGATCGCCCGGCGCCTCGTGCGCTTCGTCGAGGCAGCCTTGCGCGGCGCGGCGCGCACCGCCGAGCCCGATCCGGATGCGGCCGCGCGCCGGGCGCTCGCCGCCGCGGCGGCGCGCCTTGCCCCGGGCCTTGCCCATTCCCTGCCGCGGCTTCCGAGCCGCGCCCCGACACCCGCGCGGGCGACAGCCATCCCGCCCGCACCGCCTGGGCGCCCTCCCTTTCCACCCGCCCGCCGCCGGTGAGGCGATCATCGCAGGAGGCAGACATGCACAACATCGACCGCAACATGCTGGAGTTCGGCCACGAGGGCGAGACCTTCGAATCCGAGCAGTTCGAGTGGCCTCAGGGCGAAGCCGCCTTCAGCCAGAACGAGGGCTGGTTCGGCGAGTACCAGGGCGAGAGCGAGGGCGAAGGCGAGTGGGGCTTCGAGGTCTTCTCCGAGCAGGAGATGATGGAGCTCGCCGGCGAGCTGCTCGAGGTCCAGAGCGAGGAAGAGCTCGACCAGTTCCTCGGCAAGCTCATCCGCAAGGCCGGCCAGGCGGTCGGCAGCGCCATCCGCTCCCCCGTCGGCCGCGCCCTCGGCGGCGTGCTCAAGGGCGTGGCGAAGACGGCCCTGCCTCTCGCCGGCACCGCCCTAGGCACGGCGGTCGGCGGCCCGCTCGGCGGCATGATCGGGCGCGGACTGGCCACCGCCGCCGGCTCGGCGCTCGGCCTCGAGCAGGAGATGATGGCGCAGGAGGATCGGGAGTTCGCCGGCGCGACGCAATTCGTCAAGCTCGCCGGCCAGACCGTGCAGCAGGCCATGGACGGCGGCGGCGACCCGCGCCACGCCGCGCAGGCCGCGGCGGTCGAGGCGGCGCGCAGACACGCCCCGGGCCTTCTCGCGGCGCGCCGCAGCGGCGCGAGCGCGGGGGGCAGCCAGTCCGGCCGCTGGATCCGGCGCGGCAGCCGCATCGTCCTGCTCGGCGTCTAGGCGGGCGCCGCCATGGCCCTTCCGCCCCTCGCCCGCTCGATGCTGCGCCAGGAGGCCCGAGCCCTGCTCGGGCGCCTGGCGCGGATCAGGCCCTTCGCGCTCCAGGAGACGATGCTGCCGGCGGCGGCGCTGCTGCCGCGCGCGCAGAGCGCCGTCGAGCGGTTCCTCGTCGCGGGGCGGCGCGAGCTGCGCGCCCTCATCAGGGGCTATCTCGCCTGGATCGACGGGCCGGCGGGGGGTGCCGCCACGCCGGAGGAGGCGCATCGCCGCTTCGTGCTGCTGCGGCTGCGCTTCAACGTCGTACTGACCCAGTTCGACCTGTTCGCGGACGTCATCACCCAGCGCAGCGAGGCGGAGACGGGCGTGTGGCTCGGCGGCCTCGATGTCCTGGCGGGGGACGCCCTCGCCCTGCCGGGCGTCTACGAGCCGCCGCCGATCATCTGCTATCTCGACCGCGACTTCGGCGCCGCCATCCGGCGCGCCCGCACCCGCCTGCCCGGCGGGGGCGACAACCCGGTGGCGATCGTGCGCATGCCGCGCGAGCGCATGGTGGGCAGCGGCATCGCCTCGTCGCTGGTCCACGAGGTCGGGCATCAGGCGGCCTCGCTCCTCGACCTCGTGCCCTCGCTGCGGGCCGCGCTGCAGCAACGGCAGCGGGGCGGCCAGGCGGAGCGCCTCGCCTGGGGATTGTGGGAGCGCTGGATCTCCGAGATCGTCGCCGACCTCTGGTCGGTGGCACGGGTGGGGGTCGTCTCCACCATGGGCCTGATGGCAGTGGTAGCTCTGCCGCGCCCCTTCGTCTTCCGGCTCAACCTCGACGATCCGCATCCCATGCCGTGGCTGCGCGTCAAGCTCAGCGCGGCGATGGGCGAGGCGCTCTACCCCCACCCGCAATGGCGGCGCCTCGCCGCCCTGTGGGAGGGCTACTATCCGCGGGCAGGCGTGCCGCCTCAGGTCGGCGCCGTGATCGATGCCGTCGAGGGCGCCATCCCCGCCTTCGTCGCGTTGCTCGCCGACCATCGACCGCCCCGCCTGCGCGGTGCCTCGCTGCGCGAGGTGCTGGACCTCGGGCCGCGCCAGCCCGCTCGGCTCGTTGCGCTCTGGCGGGCCTGGAACGCCGAGCCGGCGGGCCTCTACCGTGCCCGCCCGGCCCTCGTCCTCGCCGTGCTCGGTCAAGCGCGCGCCGACGGCCGGCTCGACCCCGAGGACGAGGCGGCGCTCATCGCCAAGCTGCTCAGCTTCTGGACCCTGCGGGCAACCGTGAACACCACGGCCCTCTGCGCCGAGGCCGCCATGCCGCCCGCCCTGGCCGCCTGACACCGAGATCCTGCGAGAGGAGATGACGATGGCCAAACTACCTCCCACACCGAATTTCCGCTTCCTCTTCCGCAACGAGGAGGCGCCGAACCAGCTCGTCGCACCGGGAGACACGCTGCCGATCACCGTGGAGTTCACCCCGCCGCCCGGAACCGTACCCGACGACTGGGTTCTGACGCTCGACACGCCGACACTTCCCAGGAACATCTCCGTTCTCTCGCAGTCGGCCGAAGTCGACGCGTCGACCGGCGTGATCAGGAGCACCGTCTCCTGGACGTTTCCGCGGGACAGCGCTCCGGTCATGCTGGAGGTGAAAGCCCGAGCGGAGGGGCGCACCACCGGTCAGAGCGGCGAACTCACCGCCGCGGTTCCGATCTTCCTGGTGCAGAACCTCGATGAGGCGCTGCAGGTGACGCACGTGGACGAGAGGGCGAGCGAGCGTCTTCAACTTCCGCGCGGCGCCTATGTCCGGATCCGTCATTCCGGGTTCGCTGGCGGGTTTGACGCCTTCCGGTTCAAGCCCGTCTGGAGCGGTCTCAAGCCTGCGAACTTCGTGACCTCGCCGGTGGAGACCGAAGTCTTCTTCCTCCCGATGCCCGCGCAACCCGTGCCGATCACGCTCTCCCTCACCACGCAACGGGGCGAGCCGCTCTACTTCCGCGGCGACAGCAGGTTCGCGGCCAGAGCGCTGATCGAGCCGCCCGCGACGCCGCGGCCGCCCGGCGAGGTCGTGCGGGTGGCGCTTCAGCGGACCGGCACCGTGATGACCCGGGATGCGGTCGTCAACAACGCGATCCGGGCCTCCGCCCAGGCGATGTCGAGCAGCCGGTACTTCCAGTTCATCGACCGCGTGTTCTGCAGCGACAATTCCCTCGGCGGACCGCAGCAGGCGCGGCTCACGGAGCTGCGCCAACGGTCCCGTCAGGCCGATGCCTTCGTGGGCGGGGTCAACGCCTACGAGATGCTGAGGACCGCCACGCAGGTGTTCCTGCTGATGAATTGCGGCGTCGCCCTCGAACCCGACGCGTTCCGCGACACGGCGGACGAGGACGGCTCCCGGCTCGGCGAGTATGTCAGCCCCGAGGAGCTCTCGTCACGGATCAAGGGCTACCTCGACCTGTCGAGCGGCCGCCTGCCCTACATCCAGCGGATCATCGACACGGCCTTCTCGGACCGCGACGGGACCAGCCGCGGTCTCCTGTGCCACGGCCTCATCGCCTCGCGCATCGACGCGCCCTGCCTCGTCGAGCTGTTCTGGTCGTACTGGCACGAGGAGGGCATGCTCGTGCAGACCCTCAACGCGATCAGCCGACGCTTCCAGAACGTGCGGGCGCCGGGCGGGCGCGACCCGCTCGCGCATCTCGAGATCGATCCGCTGCGGCCCCTCAACGGCGTGCTGTGGGGCTACATCCAGGACGAGTGGAACCGCCTCTCGGTCCAGCGCCGGGCCTACGAGTACGATCACCAGTACGGGCTGCCGATCTACGGCCGCGCCGTGCCGGGCCTGCGCCCCGCCGACAGCCGCTCCAAGTTCCTGGAGGCGTTCCACAACCTCCTGCACCGCACCTACGTCTTCTACAAGGAGGACAGCGACACGACGGTGATCGCCGACGGCTATCCCCTGCTCAACTCGCTCAAGGAGGTCCATCTCCTCCTGGCCCAGGGCGCCCACAACCAGTTCGGCGACCTGCCCTGGACGGCGCGGGTCGAGATGCTGATGCAGCAATGGATCCTGGCGCGCCCGGAGATGCGCGACTTCCTCCAGAGCCGGCCCATGGTGCCCTATACCGAGCGCTGGATGCCCGCTGTCGACACGATGAAGTCCCTTCAGGGCTGGTCCGACGTCACGGTGACGCATTTCCGCGACCTCGGCGTCTATGGCGAGCAGATCCTGCTCTCGGTGCGCTGGAGCGACTGGATCGGCATCAACGACGAGAACGCGGCCAAGAACTGGGCTCGTTACTGGCGCCCGGAGATCCAAAGCTACATCCATGCCTACCGCGCCGTGACGGGCGCGGATCTCAGCAACCCCGAGGGCGTCGACTTCACGCCGCCCTCCGTGCACCTGCGCAAGCGGCTCGCGCTTCAGCGCGCCCGCTGACGTGCCCCCGGGAGCCGCTCGCGCGGCCGAACGCTCCGGCCTCCACGGCGGGTTCTGCCCGCCACCCACTCCCTTCTGACCCGGCTCGCCCGCACGGGCTCGCAGCCGCACCGGACGAGGTTGCGCCATGGCCAACATCGATCAGTTCGAGACGATCCCCTTCCCCGGCGAGACCGAGAATGAGGGCGAATGGATCCCCGGGTTCCACGAGGAGGGCGAAGTCCGCCGCGGCCCGCCGCGCTCACCTCCCCGGATGGGGGCAGGCCCGCGCCAAGCCCGCCGACCGGGCGCCCTGCCCAAGCCGCATCTGGCGCCGAGGCCGCCCACCCCCCGGA
>NZ_LABY01000345.1 GCF_001043975.1 Methylobacterium variabile | reverse complement strand
ATGGTGAGGTCCTGGTCGGTGGAGGAGACGCGGGCGTAGCCGAAACGGGGCATTCGGGGCTTCAAAATGTCACAAAAGGGTGGCTTGAGCAGCCCTGGCGTATCAAAAACCAAAACTGGCCGTTTTGTGACATGGGCACGTTGTAACATCAGACCGTCATATAACGGTATGCCCTTATGAGACTTTCAGGGGCTGCGCCTTGTGCCCGATCGCGCGAGCTCCTGCCCTGTGACCAAGGGTGAAGCCGCCGTGCTTCAGAAGCGAAGATCTTGTTGCTGCCAAGCTTCAGATATTGACGCGCGGTCGATGGCCCTGCCAACGTTGCGCCCGACGAAGGCAGCGGTTGCCCTCGTCGCGTCGCGGCGAATGGCTGGCGGCGTTGGAGTTGTTCATGTGGGGGCTGGAGGAGCTGTGGCCCAGCTAGCGCGTGTTGCATGACGCACGAAGCCTTCGCCCCCCTCACCATCGCCGAGTACGCCGCGCAGGCAGCCCTTACGGATCAGCGCAGTGACGGTGGATCGCTGGCATTCCCACTCCTTGGCCTCTTCGGCGAGACGGGAAGCCTGCTCAGCGAGGTCAAGAAGAAGCAGCGCGACCGTACCTCCTATCGCGGCTACGCGGGTGCAGTCGTCGAGGAACTCGGCGACGTCCTATGGTACTTCGCAGCGGTGGCATTCCGCACGGGCGTCCCTCTGCCAGGCGTCTTCGCCGAAGCAGTTTCCGCGACGGGCAACGATGGCGCGATCACCCTGGCTGCCTTGCAGCCCGACATCATGCCTCGAGCCGGAGATCCGACTGCCGCATTCGAGCGCACACTGCTGAAGCTGGCCGGGGAGGTCGGGATCCTTGTCATGGATGCACAAGGACAGGGTGGCGAGAAGAGCATCGGTCTGCCGCGCAACCGTCTGGTTACGATTGCGCGGACGCTCATTCAAGCAGCCAACGAGGCCGGCGTTACGCTAGAGGCCGCGGCCATCAAGAACCTTGCGAAGATTAGCGACCGCTGGCCGCGCGAACGGCAGTATCCCGCGCCGCTTGACGCCCTTGCCGACGCCGAGGAGCGCCTGCCACGCAGCATTGCAATCGAGATATTCGAGAGGGAGGTTCGCGGACGGACCTATGTCTTTCAACGACGGAATGGCATCAACATCGGTGATCGGCTGACCCGAGGGACAGGTCAACCGCCTCAAGCTG
>NZ_LABY01000344.1 GCF_001043975.1 Methylobacterium variabile | reverse complement strand
ATCGACCTGACGCCGTCGCTGGCGCCCTCGATCGGCGTGCTCCTCAACATCACCCCCGACCACCTCGACCGCCACGGCGACATGCCGCACTACGCCGCCATCAAGGAGCGGCTCGTGGCCGGGGCCGCCCACGCGGTCGTCGGCGTCGACGACGAGTGGTGCCGGGCGATCGCCGGGCGCCGCATTGATGGCGGCGTAGTGCGGCATGTCGCCGTGGCGGTCGAGGTGGTCGGGGGTGATGTTGAGGAGCACGCCGATCGAGGGCGCCAGCGACGGCGTCAGGTCGATCTGGAACGAGGACAGCTCGATGACGTGGACCCGGTCCGGCGACGGCGGCGCCAGCGACAGGATCGCGGTGCCGATGTTGCCGCCCATCTGCACGTCGCGGCCGGCTTGGCTCAGCACGTGGGCGATCAGCGCCGTGGTGGTCGATTTGCCGTTGGTGCCGGTGATCGCGACGAAGGGCGCGTCGGGTCTCTGCGCGGCACGCTCGCGGCAGAACAGCTCGATGTCGCCGATCACCGGCACGCCGGCGCTTCGCGCGAGATCCACCGTCCAGTGCGGCGCCGGGTGGGTGAGGGGTACGCCGGGGGCGAGGACGAGCGCGGTGAACGCCGTCCACTCCGCCTGCCGCAGGTCTCCGGTCTCGATGCCCTGCCGAGCCGCCGCCTCCATCCGGGCCGGATTGTCGTCGCAGGCGACGACCCGAGCGCTACCGGCCTTGAGGCTGAGCGCGGTCGCGAGGCCCGAGCCGCCAAGCCCGAACAGGGCGACGGTTTGGCCGGCGAAGGTAGTGGAAGGTGTCATGCGTCGATCGGGCCTTCGCGCCGGGGCGGCGCCAGGCCGGCGCCCGGCGCGTCTCTCGAGGCGGTTAGTGAGACGCGGAGCGAGGCTTCGTCAAGCTGTGCCGTGTGGAGAGGTGGGACCGATCTGCCACCCTCCCCCCTTTCCTGGATCCCCTTCCGCTCAGGCTACAGTCGTCCGGGAACGGGGGGATGTCAGGAAATGCAGGCCACTTGCGACCGGTTCGGGAGATGTGTCGAGCCGGTCGCAGGAAGCCATCCCCTACCGCAGCTTCAGCGTCGCCAGGCCGAGCAGCGCCAGGACCACCGCGATGATCCAGAACCGGATCACCACCTGCGGCTCCTTCCAGCCCTTCTGCTCGAAGTGGTGGTGGATCGGCGCCATGCGGAAGACGCGCTTGCCGGTGAGCTTGAACGAGGCGACCTGGATGATGACCGAGAGGATCTCGAGCACGAACAGGCCGCCGACGATGCCGAGCACGATCTCGTGCTTGGTCGCCACCGCGATCGTGCCGAGGAGGCCGCCGAGGGCCAGCGAGCCGGTGTCGCCCATGAAGATCTGGGCCGGCGGCGCGTTGAACCAGAGAAAGCCGAGGCCCGCGCCGATCAGCGCCCCGCACACCACCGCCAGCTCGCCGGTGCCCGGGACGTAGTTCACCTGGAGGTAGGAGGCGTAGATCACGTTGCCGACGAGGTAGGCGATGATGCCGAAGGTGGCCGCCGCGATCATCACCGGCACGATGGCGAGGCCGTCGAGGCCGTCGGTGATGTTGACCGCGTTGCCGGCGCCGACGATCACGAAGCCCGCGAAGGCGACGTAGAACAGGCCGAGGTTGATGATCGCGTCCTTGAACACCGGGAAGGCGAGCCGGTAGGCCAGGCCCGGCGCCGAATACTCCGCCACCGCCACGCAGGCCGCCACCGCGATCAGCGCCTCGAGGGCGAGGCGGAACTTGCCGGAGAAGCCCTTGTGGCTCTGCTTCGTCACCTTGAGGTAATCGTCGTAGAAGCCGATCGCCCCGAAGCCCAGCGTCACCATCATGGTGATCCAGACGTAGTGGTTGCGCGGGTTGGCCCAGAGCAGCACCGCCACCAGCACGCCGGCCAGGATCATCAGCCCGCCCATGGTGGGGGTGCCGCGCTTGGTCAGGAGGTGGGATTGCGGGCCGTCCTCGCGGATCGGCTGGCCCTTGCCCTGGCGCAGGCGCAGGAGCGAGATGATCCAGGGCCCGAACCAGAACACGAAGAAGCCCGCCGTGAACAGCGCGCCGCCGGTGCGGAAGGTGATGTAGCGAAACACGTTGAGCGGCGAGAACACGCCGCTCAGGTCGGAGAGGAGGTAGAGCATCCCGGGGGCATCCGATCGTGGGCGAGCGGCAGCACCGGGTTTATGCCCGCACCGCTGCGACAGGGGTCCTTAAGGTGGCTCAGCCGGATCGGCCGACGGCGAGATCCTGGTCCGCGCCGCCCGCGTAGCGGGCTTTGAGCGCCTCGACAATCCTGCCCATGCGGGTGCTGTTCGAACCCTTGACCATCACGGCGTCGCCGGGCCGGACGGCCTCGAGCACGAGGTCGACGAGCTCGGCCGACCCCGCCCGCGCGCCGGCGCGCCGGGAGGCCGGCAGCGCCTCGAACAGCTCCTGCATCATCGGCCCGGCAGTGAAGACGAGGTCGATGCCGTGCTCCTCCACGGACTCCGCGAGTTCCCGGTGCAGGCGGGCGGCGTCGGTGCCGAGCTCCAGCATGTCGCCGAGGATCGCGATGCGGCGGCCCGCGGTCTCGACCCCGGCGAGCGTGCTGAGCGCCGCCCGCACCGAGGCCGGGTTGGCGTTGTAGCTCTCGTCGACGAGGAGCGCCTCGCCCCCGGCGACCCGCAGCATCGTGCGGGCGCCGCGCCCGGCCGGCGGGCGCAGCTGCGCCAGCGACAGGGCGGCGAGCGCCAGGTCGGCGCCGAGCGCCTGCACGGCGGCGATCACCGCGAGCGAGTTCAGCGCCGTGTGCCGGCCCGGGGTGCCGAGCTGGTAGGTGACGGGCAGCCCCATCGCCCGCACGTCGACGATCGAGAGGTCGGGCCGCATCACGATGCGCTCGGCCCGCACGTCGGCCTCGCGGTGCTCGCCGAAGCTCACCACCCGCCCGGCCCGGGAGGCCAGCGCATGGGCCTTGAGGCGCTCGAAGTTCGGGTTGTCGCGGTTGATCACCGCGACGCCGCCGGTCTCGAGCCCGTAGAAGATCTCGCCCTTGGCGTCGGCGATGCCCGACAGCGAGCGGAAATGCTCGATATGGACCGGCTCGACCGTGGTGACGATCGCGATCTCGGGCCGGACCAGGCGGGTGAGCGGGGCGATCTCGCCGGCATGGTTCATGCCGACTTCGAACACCCCGAAGGCGCAGGTCGCCGGCATCCGGCTCAAGGTCAGGGGCACGCCCCAGTGGTTGTTGTAGGAGGCGACCGAGGCGTGCGTGGGCCCTTGCGCCGCGAGTACGTGGCGCAGGGCTTCCTTGGTGCCGGTCTTGCCGACTGAGCCGGTGACGGCGAGCACCCGCGCGCCCGTGCGGGCCCGCGCCGCGACCGCGAGGCCGCGCATCGCGGCGAGCACACCATCCCCGTCCCTTGCCTCGGCGCAGGCCGGCACCGCGATCAGCGGTCCGGCCCCGGCGAGGTCGGCCGCCCGTTCCTCGGACACCACCGCGGCGCCGGCGCCGCGGGCAAGGGCATCGCGCACGAAGTCGTGGCCGTCGCGGGCCTCGCCCCTGATGGCGAAGAACAGGTCCCCGACCTTCAGGGTGCGGGTGTCGATCGAGATCCCGGACAGGGAGTGTACGGCCGAGGACCGGGCGGCATCGTCCGCGACGATGCGGCCGCCCATGGCGGCGGCGGCGTCATCCAGGGTCCAGAGGGGCTCGGTCATGCGCGGGTCTCCTCGATCGCGCTCAGGACCGCGTCGCGGTCGGAGAAGGGCAGCGTGCGGTCGCCGATGATCTGGCCGGTTTCATGACCTTTGCCAGTCACCACCAGCACGTCGCCGGCCCGGAGATCGCGCACCGCCGCCCGGATCGCTTGCGAACGGTCGCCGATCTCCTCCGCGCCCGGGGCCGCCGCCAGGATCGCGGCCCGGATCGCCGCCGGGTCCTCGCTGCGGGGATTGTCGTCGGTGACGATGACCCGGTCGGCCTTGTCGGCCGCGATGCGGCCCATCAGCGGGCGCTTGGCCCGGTCGCGGTCGCCGCCGCAGCCGACGACACAGACGAGGCGCCCGGCCGTGAACGGCCGCAGGGCATCGAGGACGCCGGCCAGCGCATCGGGCTTGTGGGCGTAGTCGACGACGCAGAGGGCGTCGCGCACCGTGCCGACCCGCTCGAGCCGGCCGGGCACGCCCGCGAGCCCCCCGAGGGCGGCGATCACCTCCGCCTCGCGCCCGGCGCCGGCGGGCGTCGCGAGAACGAGGCCGGCGGCGAGCAAGGCGTTCTCGACCTGGAACGCCCCGACGAGGGGCAGGTCGACGGTGTGGGACGCGCCCTGGAGGGCGATCTCGAGGCGCTGAGCGAAGCCCTCGGTGCGGGCGGAGACGAGGCGGATCCCCTCCCCGGCCCGGCCGGTGGTGACGAGGGGCAGGCCCCGCGCCCGGACCGCCGCGACGACCGCGTCGCTTCGCGCGCCGTCGGCGTTGACCACGGCGGTGCCGCCCTCCGGCAGCAGGGTCGTGAACAGCCGGAGCTTGGCCGCGAGATAGGCCTCCGGCGTGCCGTGATAGTCGAGGTGGTCGTGGCCGAGATTGGTGAAGCCCGCCGCCGTCAGGCGCACCCCGTCGAGGCGGCTCTGCTGGATGCCGTGCGAGGAGGCCTCCATCGCCAGTTCGGTCACGTTGTCGCGGGCGAGGTGGTCGAGCGTCCGGTGCAGGGTGATCGGGTCGGGAGTGGTGAGCGAGCCGTAGGCGGCGCCGGAGGTGGTGATGACCCCCAGCGTCCCGAGGCTCGCCGCCTCGCGGCCGAGCCGGCCGAGGATCTGGCGCACGAAATCGGCGACCGAGCTCTTGCCGCTGGTGCCGGTGACCGCCACCACGGTCCCGGGCTGGCCGGGATGCAGGCGGGCGGCGGCCTCGGCCAGCGCACGGCGGGCATCGGGGACCGGGACGTAGGCGACGGCGTCGGGCAGGTCGGCGGGCCGCTCGCCCTCCGCCACCATCGCGACGGCGCCCGCCGCCGCGGCCCTGGCGGCGAAGAGGCGGCCGTCGGCGACGGTGCCGGGCACCGCCAGGAACACGAAGCCCGGCTCGACCTTGCGGCTGTCGGCGGCGAGGCCGGCGACCGCGAGGTCGCCGGCCAAACCGGATTCGGGGAACAGGTCGCGAAGGGTGAGGCTCATCGCCCGTCCACCTGGTTGGCGTGGTAGGCGCCGAGCTTGACCATCAGCGGGAAGGGCTTCACCGGCGGCTCGAATTGCGGCGGCAGGCCGAGGATCGGGGCGACCCGGGCGATCGTCCGGCCGGTGACGACGCCGGAGTTCCAGGCGGCGGTGGCGTAGGTGCCGGATTCCGCCGCCACGGCCTGCGGCTCGTCCATGATGGTCACGAACAGGTATTTCGGCTTGTCCATCGGCGCCGCGGCCATGAAGGTGGTGAACAGGCGGTTCTTGACGTAGCGGCCGCGGATCACCTTCTCGGCCGTGCCGGTCTTGCCGCCGACGTAGTAGTACGGGATCGCCGCCTTCTTGGCCGAGCCCTCGACGGCATTGAGGCGCATGATGAAGCGCATCGCCTCGCTGGTCTGGGGCGAGAGCACCTGCGTCGCCTTCTCGCGCGCCTCGGCCTCGGTCCGCTTGAGGAAGGTCGGCGTCATCAGGAAGCCGCCGTTGGCGATCGCCGCCACCGCGGCGGAAGCCTGGAGCGGGGCCACTGCGAGGCCGTGACCGAACGCGATCGTGATGGTGTTGATCTCGGTCCAGCGCGGCGGGATGATCGGCTCGGCGCTCTCGGGCAGTTCGGTGCGCAGCCGGTCGAGCAGGCCCATCTTCTTCAGGAAGGCCTTGTGGCCGGGCACGCCGATGCCGAGGGCCATCTTGGCCGAGCCGATGTTGGACGAGTGCGTGAACACCTCCGGCATCGTGATGACCCGGTTGGTGCCGTGGTACTCGTGGATCTTCTGCCGGCCCCAGTGCAGCACGCCGCCGCGGGTGTCGAAGGTCGAGTTGACGGTGAACTTGCCCGAATCGAGCGCCATCGCCAGCGTCATCGCCTTGAAGGTCGAGCCCATCTCGTAGACGCCGACGTTCATCCGGTTGATCCGGTCGGGGTCGAGGGCGTCGGCCGGCTCGTTGGGATCGAAGTCCGGCAGGGAGGCGAGCGCGATGACCTCGCCGGTGGTGACGTCGAGGATCAGGCCGGCGGCCGCCTTGGCGCGGTAATGCGCCATGCCCCAGGCCAGCTCGTCGCGCACGGCGTGCTGGGCGCGCAGGTCGATCGAGAGCTGGACCGGCGCCATGTCGGCCGCCTTCTGGACGAAGCCGAGGCTGTTGAGATCGCGCAGGCCCTGGCGGTCGATGTACTTCTCGATGCCGGCGATGCCGACATTGTCGAGGTTGGTCACGCCCAGGATGTGGGCGGCGGCGGTGCCGTTGGGATAGACCCGCTTGTGGTCGGGCAGGAAGCCGACGCCCGGAATGCCGAGGCGGTGCACCTCGACCTGCTGGCGCGGGGTGATCTCGCGCTTGACCCAGACGAAGCCCTTCTTCGACGACAGCTTCTCGCGCAGGTCGCGAGCGTTGATCTCGGGCAGGACGGCGGTGAGGAGCTCGACCGCCTCGTCCTTGTCATAGATGTTCTTCGGCTCGGCGAAGACCGAGACGGTGCGGATGTCGGTGGCCAGGATCTCGCCGTTGCGGTCGATGATGTCGGGCCGGACCTGGGTGGTGCCGCCGGCCTCGGCCCGGCGGGCCTGGGCCGTCACCGGGTCGTCCGGCATCACGGCGAACTGGACGAGGCGGCCCATCAGGGCGAGGAACACCGCGCCGAAGACGAGGCTGACGAGGCCGACGCGGGCGGCGCTGCGCTCCACCGAGAGGCGGAACATCGCCGTGATGCCGCCGCGCAGCAGGCCGGCGAGGCTGCGGCGCGGCGCCGGAGCGGGCGCGTCGTCGGCGTGGCCGACCGCGGCCGGAGCCGCGGGGCCTTCCGCGCCGGGGTCGCGGTCCCGGGGGTCGTGAGCCTGGAAATCCTGATCCTGGGTCACGGCGCTCACCTCTTGGCCGTCGGGGTGCGGGTGGTCGTGGAGCCGGTCGTTGTGGAGCCGGTGGTGCGGGGCTCCTCGGTGCGTGCGGCGGTGGCGCCGGTGGTGGAGGCCTGGCGTTCCCTGGCGGCCGGGGTCGCCGTGGCGGTGAGGCCGAGGGCCTCGAGCTTGCGGGCGATCTCGTCGCCGCGGTCGGCCTTGGCCGGCAGGTCGGCGAGGCGGCCGAGATGCGTCGTGCCGATCGGCTCGAGAGTCAGGTACTTGTCGACCGCCGCCTGAAGCCGGTCAGGCCGGGTCAGGAGCTGCCACTCGGCGCGCAGCACCGCGATCGCGTCGCGCTCCTTGCGCAGGCGGGTCTTGAGCTTGGCGACCTGCTCGGCCTGGTAGAGCGTGTCGTACTTGATCGAGTAGGCGTAGATGGCCGAGGCGATCAGCCCGGCGATCGCCGCGAGGTGCAGGAGGCGGATCACCGGCGCCCTCCCCGCGGCTGGACCTCGGGCAGGGAGGCCAGGGCCTCCAGCGCCGTGAGCGGCGGCGGCGCCGGGGCGTCGGTGCGCTCGCCGGCGCGCAGCTTGGCCGAGCGGGCGCGGGGATTGGCGCGGCACTCGGCCTCGCCGGCGGCAACCGGCCCCTTGGTGGCGAGGGTGAAGCTGCGCGGCGCGGGCTGGGAGGCCATCGGCAGGTGGCGCGAGGCCGCCACCGCCCGGCCGCTGCGGGCCGAGAAGAACTGCTTCACGATGCGATCCTCCAGCGAGTGGAAGGTGACCACCGCGAGGCGGCCGCCCGGCCGCAGGGTGTGCTCGGCCGCGTGCAGCGCCCGCTGCAATTCGCCGAGCTCGTCGTTCACCGCGATGCGCAGGGCCTGGAAGGTCCGGGTCGCCGGATGGATGCCGCTGCCGGGCTCAGCCCGCACGACGCCGGCGACGATCTCGGCGAGCGCCGCCGTGCTCTCGATGCGGCCGCGCCGGCGCGCCTCGATCAGCGCCCGCGCCACGGCCCGGGCCCGGCGCTCCTCGCCGTAATGGTAGATCACGTCGGCGAGCGCGGCCTCGGAGGCCTCGTTGACGAGGTCGGCGGCGCTCTCGCCGTCCCGCTCCATCCGCATGTCGAGGGGGCCGTCGTGCCGGAACGAGAAGCCCCGCTCCGGCTGGTCGAGCTGCATCGACGACACGCCGATGTCGAGGACGACGCCGTCCGCGTCGGAGAACCCGTTGTCCCGGGCGATGGCGTCGAGGTCGCCGAAGCGGCCCTGCACCAGCACGAGGCGCCCGGCCTGCGCCGCCACGAGAGCCTGGCCCGCCGCGATCGCGGTCGGGTCGCGGTCGACGGCCAGCACGCGGTTCCCGGGATGGGCCGCCAGGATGGCCCTGGTGTAGCCGCCGGCCCCGAAGGTGCCGTCGATCACCGCCGCCGGCTCGGACCCGAGGCGGAGCGCGCCCAGGACCTCGTCGAGCAGGACCGGGATGTGGGGGGCTGTGTCCGTCACGGCCGGCCCTCCCGCGCGAGCGGGGCCGGTTCCATTCGGGCGAAGGCGCACCGCGCGCGGGCGCGCACTGACGCGTGACGATCCATGATGCTCCGCTGTCCGCACGAGCCGGGCCGAGGCCGGCCGGGATCGGCGCCAGGGCGCCGCTTTGCCCACGCCCGACATCGACGCGCGACCATCACGCCTGCGCAAGCAGGAGGCGGCCGCCGATGCTGGAATCGCCGTGGACGGGGTGGCTCGGGGTATCATGGGCCTCTGGGGTCGTCAACGCGAGGACACGCGGCGGGCAGCACCCGCCCGTGTGCCATCAGAGACCAGCAAGGTTAACGAAGGCTTGTGCCTGCAGCGGGCGCCGCCGGAAAGTCGAGGCGGGCGCGCCTGTTCGGCCACGGGCCCGGATTTTACGTCGGCAATGCCTCGCGCCCGCTGGATTCCAGCTGGCGCGGCCCTAGCGCCACTGTCCGGGAATTGGGTATCAGCCGGCCTGTAAGCCGGGTTCTGTATGGCCCGGACGACCCGAAGGTCCCCCGGACGTGGCGGCCATTCCTCTGGGACGGCCGTTGCCGGCCGCCTCGAGCAACCAACCCGGGCGACGGGCCTGAAGAAAGCCCTGCGCGGCGAGCCGCGCGTGCCGCCCCTATTCGGTTTTGCTCCCGGTGGGGTTTGCCGTGCCGTCCGCGTTGCCGCGTCCGCGGTGCGCTCTTACCGCACCCTTTCACCCTGGCCGCGGCGGGTCCCGAAGGGCCCGCGATGCGGTGGTCTGCTCTCTGTGGCACTGTCCCTGGGGTCGCCCCCGCCGGACGTTATCCGGCACCGTCTCTTCATGGAGCCCGGACTTTCCTCCCCGGCCCTCCCGCGCGGGAGACCCGCCGACAGGACCGGAGCGGCCGCCCGGCCGGCTGACGGCGTCGATGTGCGCTGCCCAGGTCCCCGCGTCAAGGCGGCGGTGCTCCGGCGGGGCCGGGTTGCCGCGCCGCCGCCGGTCCCTACCTGCCCTGGCTCAAGGCCGTCCCGAAGGCGCGGCCGCCGATCACGGAGGCAACCCTGATGAGCGAGAACATCGAGGCGGGCTGGACCCTGGAGACCGTGCAGCAGCTCAAGGCCATGGCGCGGGAGGGCGTCCCGGCGTCGGTCATGAGCCTGAAGCTGAAGCGGCCGGTCACGGCGATCCACGCCAAGCTGGCGGAGCTCGGCATCACCCCGACGGCCGAGACCTGACCGGCGGAGGCTCGAAACCGACAGGCCGCGAAACCTCCATCGTCATTCCGGAGCCGAGAGAGCGGAGCCCGGAATCGAGACGCGCAGAGCCTTCAGGATGAAGCGGGCGGTGTTCCGATCCGTTCGGCACCGCCTGCGGTTCTGGATTCCGGGCTCCGCTGTCGCGGCCCCGGGATGACCGAGCGGGCGTCGGGCCCGTCAGGGCCCATCAAAGGCCCTGACCCAGAGAGAAGAGACGGGCCGTCACCGGCCCGCCCGCCTCCCCTCACCAGCTGCCGGTGTTCTGCATCGAGGCCCAGGGCTCCTGCGGCGGCTTGGCGCCGCCCTTCTGCAGGATCTCGATCGAGATGCCGTCGGGCGAGCGCACGAACGCCATGTGGCCGTCCCGCGGCGGGCGGTTGATGATCACGCCGGCATCCTGCAGCTTCTGGCAGGTCGCGTAGATGTCGTCGACCTGATAGGCCAGGTGGCCGAAGTTGCGCCCGCCGGTATACTCTTCCGGATCCCAGTTGTAGGTGAGCTCCAGGAGCGGCGACTTGGTGTCCTTCGCCCGCGCGGCGTCGCCCGGGGCGGCCAGGAACACCAGGGTGTAGCGCCCCTTCTCGCTCTCGGTGCGGCGCACCTCCTGGAGGCCGAACTTGTTGCAGTAGAAGTCCAGCGCCCGATCGAGATCGGCGACGCGGACCATCGTGTGCAGGTATTCCATGGCGCTCCATCCTCGGTTCAGGCGCTTTTCGCCGATCCGGCGTCGTAGCTAGAGCGCCCACCGCCGGAGTGGAGGCCGGCCCGGCGGCCGCCGCGGAGATCCTGCGTTGCGCCCGGGCGTCCCGCGGTGCAAAGGCTCATTCCCCCGCCGCCCCGCGCGACCGCCCGCGAGACCGCCATGCAGACGATCGTTCGCCTCGCCGATTACCGCCCGAGCGACTACCTGATCGACCGGGTCGAGCTCGACGTGCGCCTGCATCCGACCGAGACCCGGGTCACCGCGACGCTGGCGCTCCGGCCGAACCCGGCGGGCGAGGCCGGCGCGCCCCTCGTCCTCGACGGCGACGAATTGACCCTGCTGGCCGTCGCCCTCGACGGGCAGCCGACGGGCCCGGGCGCGATCGAGGTCACCCCCCGGGCGCTGACCCTGCACCAGCCGCCGCAGCGTCCCTTCGTGCTCGAGATCGAGACGCAGGTGAACCCGAGCGCCAACACCAAGCTGATGGGGCTCTACCGCTCGAACGGCGTCTACTGCACCCAGTGCGAAGCCGACGGCTTCCGGCGCATCACCTACTTCCTCGACCGGCCGGACGTGATGGCGGTCTACACCACCCGGATCGAGGCCGACCGGGACGAGGCGCCGGTCCTGCTCGGCAACGGCAACCCGGTCGAGCAGGGCGAGGCCGGTCCGGGGCGCCACTACGCGATCTGGCACGACCCCCACCCCAAGCCCGCCTACCTGTTCGCCGTCGTCGGCGGCCGCCTCGGCCGGGTCGGCTCCCGCTTCACCACCATGGAGGGGCGCGAGGTCGAGATCGCCGTCTACGTCGAGCCCGGCAAGGAGGGCCGCGCGAACTTCGCCCTCGACGCGGTCGCCCGCTCGATGGCCTGGGACGAGCGCACCTTCGGCCGCGCCTACGACCTCGACGTCTTCAACGTCGTCGCGGTCTCCGACTTCAACATGGGCGCGATGGAGAACAAGGGCCTCAACATCTTCAACGACAAGTACGTGCTGGCGAGCCCCGACACCGCGACCGACGCGGACTACGCCAACATCGAGGCGATCATCGCCCACGAGTACTTCCACAACTGGTCCGGCAACCGGGTGACCTGCCGCGACTGGTTCCAGCTCTGCCTCAAGGAGGGCCTGACGGTCTTCCGCGACCAGGAATTCTCCTCCGACGAGCGCTCGCGCCCGGTCCACCGCATCGCCGAGGTGCGCACCCTTCGCGCCCGGCAGTTCCCGGAGGATGCCGGCCCGCTCGCCCACCCGGTGCGGCCGCAGGCCTACCGCGAGATCAACAACTTCTACACCGCGACGGTCTACGAGAAGGGCGCCGAGATCGTCCGGATGCTGCGCACCCTGCTCGGCCCCGAGGTCTTCCGGCGCGGGATGGACCGCTACTTCTCCACCTGCGACGGCACGGCCGCCACGGTGGAGGACTTCCTCGCCGCCTTCGCCGCCGAGAGCGGGCGCGACCTCGACGCCTTCGCCCGCTGGTACGCCCAGGCCGGCACGCCGACCGTCGCGGTCGCGGGCGCCTACGACGCGGGGCGCAGGACCTACACCCTGTCGTTCCGCCAGAGCCTGCCGGTCATCGCCACCGAGGCCGCGGCGGCGGCCGAGCCCCGGCCCCTGGTGATCCCGGTCGCGCTGGGCCTCGTCGCCCCGGGTGGCGGCCCGGCGGCGGGCCGGAGCGAGCGGGTGTCCGACGGCGTCTTCGTGCTCGAAGCGCCGGAGGACAGCCTCGTCTTCACCGATGTCGAGGCCGCGCCGGTGCCGTCGCTGTTTCGCGGCTTCTCGGCCCCCGTGAAGGTCGACCACGCGCTGACCCGGGACGAGCGCCTGACGCTGCTCGCCCATGACGGCGACGCCTTCAACCGCTGGCAGGCGGCCCAGAGCCTCGCCATGGAGGTGCTGGTCGCCCGCGCCACGGCGGGCGCCCCGCTGGCGGCGGAGGCCGGGCCCGAGGGCGACGCCCTCGGCCGGGCGCTCGCGACCTTCCTCGACGGCGAGGCCCTGGCCGATCCCGCCTTCGCGGCCCTGGTGCTGACCCTGCCGGGGGAGCAGGAGGTGGCGCAGGCCATCGGCGCCGACGTCGACCCCGACGCGATCTGGCGCGCGCGCCAGACCCTCAGGGTGCAGCTCGGCCGCAACCTCGGGGCCCGGCTGCTCGGCCTTCGCGACGCGCTGGCGCAGCCGCCCGGGGCGCCCTTCAGCCCGGACGCCGCCAGCGCCGGCCGCCGGGCCCTGCGCAACGCCGCCCTCGACCTCGTGGCGGCGGCCGATCCGGAGGGCGGCACCGCGCTCGCCGTGGCCCAGCTCGAGGACGCCGTCACCATGACGGACCGCCTCGCGGCCCTGGCGCCCCTGAGCCTGGTGCCGGGCGAGGCCCGGGAGGCGGCGCTCGCGCGCTTCGGCGAGACCTATCGCGACGAGCCCCTCGTGCTCGACAAGTGGTTCGCCCTCCAGGCGATGATCCCCGAGGCCGGGACCCTGGAGCGGGTCCGCGGGCTGATGCGCCACCCGGCCTTCTCCCTCGGCAATCCGAATCGGGTCCGCTCCCTCGTCGCCAGCTTCAGCCTCAACAATCCGACGCAGTTTCATCGCCCGGACGGGGCCGGCTACGATCTCACGGCGGAAGTGGTGCTGGCCCTCGACGGAAAAAATCCCCAAGTCGCGGCGCGCCTGCTAACTGCTTTCAATACTTGGCGTATGGTCGAGGACGGGCGCCGCCAGCGGGCCGCCGAGGCCTTGCGCCGGGTGGCCGGGACGCCCGGCCTCTCCCCTGACGTCAGCGACATCGCCGGGCGATCGCTGGCCCCACTCAAATGACGACCAACTGATTGCGATCACTGACAGAATCACGAACGGCCGGCCGATTCCGGCGCGTTCCGCTCACTGGTTAACACTTCATTTCCAAGGCGCGAAGCGCTGGACAAAATGCTTGTGGAAATGCCAGATTGAGGCTCGATTCGGAGGCCTGCCGGGAACCTCCGCGGCACCTGTCTTTGTTCCGTTGGGGGTTTGGGTATGCTGGAGGCGGATCCCGCCCCCTTCTCTGCGCGTGCCGCCACGATCCTCGGGATCAGCCGGGCTTCGAAGGCCGCGCACCAGCGCCTCGCCCATGCTGAATCCTGGCTCCGGTTCGCCGTTCCGGCGATGCTGGCGGCGTTCCTGGTCTGCCTCGCCACCGTCACCGCCCTGCAGCTCTCCGGTCATCGCGAGGAGGTGGTCGGCGACGCCCGGCGCGACATCGACCTCGTGGCCCGCCTCCTGGCCTCCACGCTGCCGTCCTCGCTCGCCCGGCTTCCCGGCGCGGTGGCGTCGGAATTCCAGGGGCCGGGGGTCCTGGCACCGACACTCCTGGCACCGACACTCCTGGCGCCGGCGGCCCTGCGCGAGCGGCTGGTGCGGCTGATCCCGTCGGGCGGCCTGCCGGCGGGCCGCAGCGTCCTGCTGATCGGCGCCGACGACGCGATCCTGGCAGCGCTGCCGGAGCAGCCCGCCCTGCCGCGCAGCTTCAGCGAGTTCGTCGGCGAGGTCCAGGTGCTCGGCATCATGGGCGAGCGCGCCGGCGTGCTCCCGGTCGTGCTCGGCAGCGGCGAGCGGGCGCTGGCAACGGTGCGGGCGGTGCCGGGCGGTGCCGGCATCGCGCAGGTCGCGGTGGTGCAGACCCTCGATTCGGTGACCGTGGTCTGGGCCGGGCGGGCGCGCATCGCCGCGGTGCTGGTCGGCGCCGTGACGCTCGTGGTGGTCTGCACCGGCCTCGCCTACGCGCTCCAGGCCGACCGCGCGCGCGCCGTCGACCGGGTCTGCGAGCAGGTGCGCCAGCGCCTCGACACGGCGCTCGGTCGCGGGCGCTGCGGCCTGTGGGACTGGGACATCCCGCGGGGCCGGATCTACTGGTCGGACTCGATGTACCAGCTGCTCGGCTACGTCCGGGAGCAGGAATTCCTGTCCTTCGGCGACGTCAACGGCCTGGTCCACCCGGACGACACCGACCTCTACGGCCTCGCCCGCCAGCTCGCCGCCCGGGACGCCACCGTCGACCACGAGTTCCGCATCCGGGCCGCGGGCGGCGAGTGGGTCTGGCTCAAGGCCCGGGCCGAGATCGTGCAGGACCTGGAGGACAACGGCCGCCACCTCGTCGGCATCGTCATCGACATCTCGGAGCAACGCCGCCTCGCCGAATCGACCGCCACCGCCGACATGCGCCTGCGCGACGCCGTCGAGGCGGTGTCCGAGGCCTTCGTGCTCTGGGACGCGCAGAACCGGCTGGTCCTGTGCAACTCCAAGTTCCGGCGCCTGCATGCCCTGACGGCCGACGAGGCCCAGCCGGGTCGCCGCTACGACGCCATCATGGGCCGCGCCGCCCTGCCGACCGTGCGGCGCGAGATCCCCGCCGGCGAGTTCCCGGAGGCGGGAGCCCGCACCTTCGAGGCCGAGCTCGCCGACGGGCGCTGGCTGCAGATCAGCGAGCGCCGCACCAAGGACGGCGGCTACGTCTCGGTCGGCACCGACATCACGGCCCTGAAACGGCACCAGGAGCGGCTCGTGGAATCGGAACGCCAGCTCATCGCCACCATCGCGGACCTCAAGCGCTCGCGCCGGACCCTCGAGATCCAGACCCAGCAGCTCGCCGACCTCGCGGAGCGCTACCTCGACCAGAAGGCCCAAGCCGAGAGCGCCAACCGCTCGAAGTCCGAGTTCCTGGCCAACATGAGCCACGAGCTGCGCACCCCCCTCAACGCCATCCTGGGCTTCGCCGAGGTGATGGAGAGCGAGGTCTTCGGATCGCTCGGCTCCGAGAAGTACCGCGAGTACTGCCGCGACATCCGCTCGAGCGGCCACTACCTCCTGTCGGTCATCGACGACATCCTCGACATGTCGCGGATCGACGCCCGACGGGTGAAACTTGCCAAGCAGCCGGTGGCGGTGAGCGA
This sequence comes from Methylobacterium variabile, assembly GCF_001043975.1. Lineage (GTDB taxonomy): Bacteria > Pseudomonadota > Alphaproteobacteria > Rhizobiales > Beijerinckiaceae > Methylobacterium > Methylobacterium variabile. The sequence continues at coordinate 11,599 of NZ_LABY01000344.1, read as the reverse complement.
GGCGCTGGAGCGCGCCCTCAAGCTGATCGCCGAGCCGGCCCGGGCCAAGGGGCTGACCGTCAGCGTCGAGATGAGCGCCGACGCCCTGGTGATGGCCGACGAGCGCGCCCTGCACCAGATCCTGGTCAACCTGCTGCAGAACGCCGTGAAGTTCACCCCCGAGGCCGGCCGGGTGGCAGTGCGCACGCGGCGGGCGATCGACGCGGTCCACATCTTCGTCGAGGACAGCGGCATCGGCATCCCGAAGGCCGCCCTGCCCAAGCTCGGCTACCCGTTCGAGCAGGTCGAGACCAACTTCGCCCGCAGCTACAAGGGCTCCGGCCTCGGCCTCGCCATCGCCCGCTCGCTCGCCGAGCTCCACGGCGGCGGCCTGCGCATCCGCTCCGAGGAGGGCACCGGTACGATCGTGCTGGTGCGCCTGCCCCGTCCCGGCCTCAAGGACGCCGCGCATATCGAGGCGTGAGAGGGTCGGCCGAGGCCCATCGGGCGGCAGCGTCCCCGATGCGTCCCCAGCCGTGCGGAGGGCGCGCAGGGGAGCCCGGCGAATCGCGTTCCGCCATGTTCGCATCAATTTCGCTCGCCGCGATCGCGGGTGGAGCTGCCGGGTAAGGGGGCACTGGCAGCGACGCCCCTAAGGTCGATCGGCCACGCGCGTCACCAGCGACAGCAGGCATCCCGGCCGCGCGGTGTGGATGTTCACGAACGCCGTACGGGCGTCGCCGAGCGCCCGACGCAGGGGAGCGTCGACATCCAGGCCGGCGCAGACGTGGCCGAGATCGTAGAGACACTGATCCCGGAGATCGTAGGCCCGAACGGAAACCAGCGGGTTCGCCCGCACGATCGGCGCGACGTCGTAGACGGCGTCCGCGCGGGGGCATGCCGCCTCGTGCACGAAGATCGGGCTCGGCGTCCAGTAGATGCCCTGCGGTTTCGGCAGGTCATAGGACCCGAGAAGCACCGCTTCGCCCGGCTCGGCGAGCCGCAGGCAGTGGCGGCATGGGTAGGACCCATCGGGTGTTGCGATGAAACGCCGAACCTGGTTGCCCCGGTCGTCTGTCCCGGTCTCCCGAAAACGATCGGCCGTCTCGGTGGCGATCGGGATGCATTGAAAATCGGTCATGCGGTCACCTCCCCGCCGAGGATTGAGCGTCGCGGGGAGGCGCCGCATCCCGCTTCTTGCGCTCGAATCGCAACGGTCAGGGGGCCCGGGCTTCACGAAAGGCCCCAGGACCGCCCGGGCACCTCCCCGATCCTGGCGGGGACATCGTCGAGGTCGCGAGCGTGTCGATGCGGTCCGCGACGGTCGGCGCCTGTGCGCGGATCTCCGCCACAACCGACGTCAGATCGTGGTCATGCGTCCCTGGCCGTACCGGACGCAGCCGCCCCCAGGATCGCTCCGAACGCCTCCCTTACCCCGGCCCGCGTCTCGGCGAGCTGGGACGTCAGCGCCGCCTCGTCGGGCTGGCCGAGGGCCGTGGCGAGGCGCGCGCGGGCCGCCGGCGGGGCGGTGCGGCCGAAATCGCCCTCGACCATCAGGCGCTGCCAATGGTGGACGTCGTCGAGGAGGCGGTAGGCAGTCACCAGGCGGCCCGCGAGCCCGGCCTCGATGAGCCCGTGCGCGCCGGCGCGCTCCAGCACCGCGGGGGCGTCGAGGCCGGCGAGGTCGGGATGCGCGGCGGCGTGGGACAGGACCAGGGCCTGACCCAGGAAGTCGAGGTCGAGGAGCCCGCCCGGGGCGAGCTTGAGGTCGAGGGGACCGTGGTCGCCCTTCTCCCGCTCGACGAGCGCGCGCATCGCCCGCACCTCGCCGGCGACGAGGCCCGGATCCCGGGGCTGCCCGACGACCGCCGCCGCGGCGGCGTCGGCCTCCGCCATCAGGCCGGGATCGCCGGCGATGGCCCGGGCGCGGGTGAGGGCCATGTGCTCCCACAGGGCCGCCTCCTCCCGCCAGTAGGCCGCGAAGCGGTGCCACTGGTTGGCGATCGGCCCCTGGCCGCCGCTCGGGCGCAGGCGCAGGTCGACCTCGTAGAGCCGGCCGCGCCGCGTCGGCACGGTGAGGGCCGCGACGAGGCGCTGGGTCAGGCGGTTATAGTAGACCGCCGCGTCGAGGGAGCGCCTGCCGTCGCTCTCGCGGCGGGCCTGGTCGAAGTCGTACAGGACCACGAGGTCGAGGTCGGAATCGGCCGTGAGCTGGCGCGAGCCGAGGCGCCCGAGCCCGAGCACGGCGATCCGCCCCTCCGGCACCCGCCCGTGCTCCTCCGCGAAGGCGGCCTCGACGGCCGTGAGCGCCGCCGCGACGGTGGCCTCGGCGATCCCCGCATAGGCCCGGCCGGCGCCGGCCGGCGGCAGGATGCCGGAGAGGAGCCGCGCCCCGGTGACGAAGCGCAGCTGGCGGGCGGCGTCGCGGCTGCGGTCGAGGAAGTCCTCGAGGTCGCGGGGCTGGCCGAGGCTCAGGCGGAACTGGCCGCGCAGAGCCGCCGCCTCGGTCACCGGCGCCACGAAGGCGGGATCGATCACCGCGTCGAGGACGTGGGGGCTGAACGAGACGGTGTCGGCGAGGCGCGGCACCGTGCCGAGGAGGTCGGCGAAGAGCAGCCGCAGCCGCTCGTGCGAGCGCAGGATGGTGAGGAGCTCGACCGCCGCCGGCATCCGGCCGAAAGCCCGGTCGAGGGCGGCGAGCGCGCCGTCCGGATCGGCGGTGCCGGAGAGCGCCTGGATCAGGGCCGGCACCAGCTCGGTCAGCACCTCCCGGGCCCGCGGGCTCGTCACCGCCGCGCGGCGGCCGAAATGCCAGCCCCGCACCGTCTCGGTCGCCCGCTCCGGCGCCCGGAAGCCGAGGCGGCGCAGGGTCGCGAGGGTCTCGGGATCGTCCTCCGAGCCGGTGAAGACGAGGTCCCCGACCTCCGCGGCGAGATCGGGCTCGGCCTCGAACAGCAGGGCGTAGTGCCCCTGCACGCGGCGCGCCTCGGCGGTCAGCGCCTCGCCGAAGGCCGCCTCGTCCGGGTAGCCGAGGAAGCGGGCGAAGCGGGCGAGCTTGGCGGCATCGTCTGGCAGGCGCTGGGTCTGCTCGTCCGCCACCATCTGCAGCCGGTGCTCGACCGCGCGCAGGAACCGGTAGGCCCGGCTCAGCTCGTCGCGGGCCTCGGGCGTGATCCAGCCCTCGTCGTGGAGGGCGGCCAGCATCTCGAGGGTGCGCCGGCCGCGCAGGGACGGGCGCCGTCCGCCGAAGACGAGCTGCTGGGTCTGGACGAAGAACTCGACCTCGCGGATGCCACCGCGCCCGAGCTTGATGTCGTGGCCGGCGACCGCGATGGCGCCGTGGCCGCGCACGGCGTGGATCTGCCGCTTCATCGCGTGGACGTCGGCGATCGAGGCGAAGTCGAAGTACTTGCGCCAGATGAACGGCCGCAGCTCGGCCAGGAACTCGTCCGCGCGCGCCAGGTCGCCGGCCACCGGCCGCGCCTTGATGAAGGCGGCGCGCTCCCAGTTCTGCCCGACCGTCTCGTAATAGGTGTAGGCCGAGGGCAGCGACAGGGCGGTCGGGGTCGAGCCGGGGTCGGGCCGCAGGCGGTAATCGACCCGGTGGACGTAGCCGTCGGCGGTGCGCTCCTGCAGCAGCTTGGCGACCGCTTGCGCGATCCGGCTGAAGAATGGCGTCGCCTCGACGCCCTCGCGCAAGGGGGCGGCGTCGGGATCGAACAGCACGATCAGGTCGACGTCGCTCGAGTAGTTCAGCTCCCCCGCCCCGAGCTTGCCCATGCCGAGGACGATCAGGCCGGAGCCCTCCTGCGGCCGGGCCGGATCGGCGGGGCGGAAGCGGCCGGTGCCGGCGGCCTGGACCAGGGCGGCGTCGACGGCGGCGCTCACCGAGGCGTCGGCGAAGTCGGACAGGGCCGCCGTCACCTGCTCCAGCGACCAGACGCCGCCGATATCGGCCAGCGCCACCAGGAGCGCGTGGGCGGCGCGGTTGCGGCGCAAGGAGCGGGCGACGTCGCCGCCGGCGAGACCGGCCCCGCGCTGGTCGGCGAGGATCGCGGCGTTCGTCTCCTCCGGCGGCCGCCCGAGCAGGCCGGCGAGGCGGGCCGGGTCGCGAGCAGCGAGGCCCCAGAGGAACGGCGAATGGTCGGCGAGGCCGAGGAGGAGGTCGCGGGCCGGGCCCTCCTGCCCGAGCGGGGCGGCGAGGTCCGGCGCCTCGGCGAGGAGGTCGTCGAGGCGGGAGCGCGCCCGCTCCGGCTCGGCGAGGCGGGGCGCCCGGGTCAGGCGCGCGGCGAGGGATCCGGTCACGCCGCGACCTCGCGGGTGGCGGCCGCCGGCAGGCGCAGGGTCGCGCGCAGGCCCGGCGCGTTGTCCTCAAGGGCGAAGGTGCCCTGGTGCAGGCGGGCGACCGCGTTGACGAGACTCAGGCCCAGACCGAAGCCCGGCCGGGTGCGGGCGGTCTCGAGCCGCACGAAGCGCTCCAGCACCCGGCCGCGCTCCGCCGCCGGAATGCCCTCGCCCCGGTCGGCGACCGTGAGCACCACGCTGCCGTCCTCGCGCCGGGCCGCCACGCAGACCACGGGCTCTGCGGCACCTGCCCCGTATTTCAGGGCGTTGTCGATCAGGTTCGCCATCGCCTGTCCGATCAGCTCGCGGCTGCCGTGCAGCACGAGGCCGTCCTCGACCTCGGTGCGCAAGCCCACGCCGCGTTCCTCCGCCACTGCTTCGTACAGCTCCGCGACCTCGAGGGCGACCGCCCCGGCGTCGAAATCCGCGAGACCCTCCCGGGCATTCCCGGCCTCGAGCCGGGCGATCATCAGGAGCGCGTTGAACACCCGGATCAGATTGTCGCTCTCCTCGATGTTGGCCTCCAGCGCCGCCCTTAAGGAATCCGGGTCGCTGCCCTCGCGCAGGGCCGCGTCGGCCTTGTTGCGCAGGCGGGTGAGCGGGGTCTTGAGGTCGTGGGCGATGTTGTCCGAGACCTCGCGCATGCCGCGCATCAGCTCGCCGATGCGGTCCAGCATGGCGTTGAGGTTGCTCGCCAGCCGGTCGAGCTCGTCGCCGGTGCCGGCGAGCGCCAGCCGTCCGTCGAGGTCGCCCGCCATGATGCCGCGGGTGATCTCGGTCATCTGGTCGACGCGCTTGAGGACTCGCTGGGCGATGAACCAGCTCCCCAGGAAGCCTAAGCCCACCACCAGCATCAGCGACCAGGCGAAGGCGCGCCCGATCACCGCGCGCAGGCGGTCGCGCTCCTCGACGTCGCGGCCGACGAGGAGGCGGAAGCCGCCCGGCAGGGTGAAGATGCGCACGATCGCCCGGTGGTCGAGGCGGTCGCCGTCGGTGGCACGGCCATACGCGGTCTCGGTCTGGCCGGGCTCGGCGAGGATTCCGGGCGGCAGCGCCTCGACGTTGCCGACGACATGCTCGCCCGCCGGGGTGGTGACGAGGTAGAGCGAGGCGCCGGGCTCGCGGGAGCGGCGCTCGACCACGCCGACGAGGCGGCGGATGCCGCCCGAGGCGTACTGGTCGGACAGGCCGTTGATCTCCGCCTCGATGGTCGAGACGATCTGGTCGTCGAGGACGCGCCGGGCGTTCCAGGCGACGTAGCCCAGGGCGAAGAACGCGAAGGCGGCGAAGACCAGGAGGTAGGCGAGCGAGAGCTTGAAGGCGGTGGTGCGAAACAGCGTGCCGAGGCGCGCCAGCACGCCGTCGTGCCCCGTCGCGGTCGTGAGTGCGGTCCTGGCCGGGGCACCCCGGAGGTCCGGGGCGCTCACGCCTCGCCGCCGGCCCGGACCATGTAGCCGGCGCCCCGCACGGTGTGGATCATCGGGCGGTCGAAGCCCTTGTCGACCTTGGCGCGCAGCCGGGAGACGTGGACGTCGATGACGTTGGTCTGCGGGTCGAAGTGGTAGTCCCAGACGTGCTCGAGCAGCATCGTGCGGGTGACGACCTGCCCGGCATGGCGCATCAGGTATTCCAGCAGGCGGAACTCCCGCGGCTGGAGCGGGATCTCCTGGCCGGCCCGGGTGACCCGGTGGGACAGCCGGTCGAGCTCCAGGTCGCCAACGCGGTAGCTCGTCGCCTCGGCCCCGCCGCTCCCGCCCCGGCGGCGGGCCAGCACCTCGATCCGGGCCATCAGCTCGGAGAAGGCGTAGGGCTTGGGCAGGTAGTCGTCGCCCCCGGCCTTGAGGCCCTTCACCCGGTCGTCGACCTGGCCCAGCGCCGAGAGGATCAGCACCGGCGTCTCGACGCCCTGCTCGCGAAGCGAGCGGATCAGCGACAACCCGTCGAGCTTCGGCAGCATCCGGTCGACCACGAGGACGTCGTAGGCGCCCTCACGGGCGAGCGCGTAGCCGTCGAGCCCGTCATCCGCCGTGTCGGCGACGTGGCCGGCTTCGCGAAAAGCCTTGGACAGGTAGGCGGACGCCTCGCGGTCGTCCTCGATGATCAGGAGACGCATGTCGGGCATTGTAGAGCGCTCGCAGGCCGAAGTGGACACCGGTTCGGCGGGGGAGCGCGCATCGTCGTCGCAGGAGCGCGCGTCGACGCGGCGATCGCCGGCCGGGCGGGTCCGGGGCGCGGGAGCCCCGCAGGCGGTCGCGGCTCCGCCCCGGGCTGGCCCCGCCCGACGCGCCGCAGTTCGGGGGGTGGGATGCGGCACGTCGGGCGTCGCCGCCGGGGAGTCGGCAGGCCGGGCCATGTGGGGCCCGGCCTGCCGCGGCGCGGTGCACCGGGTCGTCTGGGGGCGACGATGAAACCCGGCGCCTCGGCCCTCGGGGCCTGCGGCGCGGCGGCGCCCCGGGGGTTTGAGGGCGACGCCGCGTCCGGCGACACACGCTTTATGGAGCCTCGCGGCTTACGCCCGCGTCTCCGCTCCATGAACTGTGCGTAATCTTCGCCGACCGGCGCCCGGTCGCGGCCCGCCCTCAGGGCACGTCACACCACCGGCGGCGCGGTGGCGGCGGCGTCCGGGGCCGGCGACTTGGTGCCGGAGACGAGGGGGCCGTCGCCGTGGCGCAGGGTCATCGCCAGGGCGATCAGCGCCAGCACCGCCGCGACCACCGCCGGAACCAGGAAGGCGCGCTCGCCGTAGGCGCCGTGCAGCATGCCGCCGGTGATCGCCCCGACCGTGAGGGCGGCCCAGAGCGGCGCCTGGATCCAGAACGACGGCGAGGGATGGCCGAGCAGCAGGTTCGCCAGGCCGGTGCCGAAGCGCACGACCGCGCCGGTCACGTAGGTGAGCGCCAGGCTGCGGCCCTCCTCGTCCTGCAGCACGGCGTTCTGCATCCCGAGCGCCAGCACGATCGGGTAGGCGTGGAGCGGGAACTCTTCGGGCCCGCGCGGCATGATCAGGCCGACGCAGAGCAGCATTGCCTGGAGGCCGAGCAGCACCGCGAGCCGCCAGTAGCCGACGGCCGCGGCGAGCAGGGTGCCGAGGAACGCACCGAAGCAGAACAGCGCGATCGTGCTGCCGACCCGGGTGACGTTGCCCCAATCTCCCAGGCTGACCGCGGCGCCGAGACGGGTGGTGTTGCCGCTCATGAACGACATGAACAGCTGCGCGAATTCGAGGAACCCGATCGCGTCCGCGCAGCCCGCCAGCGCCGACAGGGCCAGCGCGAACGGCACGCGCGTGTTCGCGGCGGCCGGAAAGGCCTTGGTTTCCTTGTCTGCAACCATTCAGCCTCTCTCCTGTCCTTCCGTCGGGGCAGATATCGCTCCGATGCAGAACAGGGTGAGAGCGTGACGGTTCCGTCGCGCTGCGTCAGGCGCGGCGCAGGCCGGGCAGCACCTCGGCCAGGGCGTTGTAGTCGAACGGCTTCGACCAGGCGGGGATCGCGCCGTAATCGGTCGGGATCGCGGCGGTGTCGTATCCGGTGGCGAAGACCATCGGGACGCCGCGCGCGGTCAGCTCGGCCACCAGCGGGTAGACCAGCTCGCCTCGGAGATTGATGTCCAGCACCGCCAGGTCGAGAGGTCGGGATCCCAGCAGCGCCCACGCCTCCTGGACCGTCGGCACCGGGCCGACCACCTCGACGCCGTGGCGGATCAGGGCGCGGGAGATGTCGTCGGCGATGAAGTACTCGTCCTCGACCACGAGCACCCGGAGAGGATCGCGCTTCTCATCGTCTGTCATCGGTCGATCCTCACGCCGGCCGCCGCGCTCGCGCGGGCGGATACCCCCGGAAGAGTACAGCAACACAACGGGCTGAGTCTCTCTGTTCGCGCACAGCCCGCGAGGCCGGGAGCCCGGGCGGCAGGTGACAGGCGCGAGCCGGCGCCTCAGTAGAGCCGCGTCCGGTAGGACTCCTCCACCGCCCGCTCGGCCTCCGCGACGGCGATCGCGCCGGTCTGCTCGGCGAGCACCCGACCGAGGCTCGGGAAGGTCGCCCGCGGCACCTGCGACGCGGGGTCCCAGAGCCGCGCGCGCATCACCGCCTTGCCGCAGTGGAAGAAGGCCTCGCGCACCGACACGACGAGGCCGGTCGCCGGCACCTTGCCCTGGGCGGCCAGCGGCGCCAGCAGCGCCGCCTCGGTGGTGATGCGGGCGGTGCCGTTCACCCGCAGGGTCTCGGTGATGCCCGGCACGAGGAAGATCAGCCCGATGCCCGGCGCGGCGAGGAGGTTGACGAAGCTGTCGGCGCGGTTGTTGCCGCGCCGGTCCGGGATCAGCAGGGTGGCGTCGTCGATCACCTGGACGAAGCCGGGGGCGTCGCCCCGCGGGCTCGCATCGGCGCCGCCCTCGGCGTCGGCGGTGGCGACCACCAGGAACGGCGAGAGCGCGATGAACGCGCGGGCATGGCCGTCGAGCCGGGGCATCACCTTGCCCTCGGCCAGGCGGCTGACCGGGCCCATGTGGTCGCGTAGGCCCGCCGCGTCGCGAATCTCGTCCATCCGGTCCCTCCGCCCGCTGCGGCCTCTTGTCCGCCGGCCCGCCGCGGGCCCGGCAGGGCGGCCCGCCCTATCTCGGGAAGGGTGCGGGCTCAGCGCGGTCGACGCAAGCGATGAAACCTCTCGGCACGACGCGGTCCCGGCGAATCCCCGCGATGCGGCGCGCCGGCCTCGCGGCCGTGCTCGCCGGCCTCGCAGGCCCGGCCGCGGCGGGCCTGACGCCGAAGGACCTGTCCCAGGTCGGCCTGGCACCGCCCCCCGGGGCGCGTGCTCCCCTCGACGCCACCTTCACGGACGCCGCCGACGGCCGGCGCCTGAGCCTCGGCCAGGCACTCGCCGGCCGGCCCGCCCTGCTGATGCCCCTCGACTACGCCTGCCGCAACGTCTGCGACCCGATGCTCGCCGTCGCCGGCACGGCCTTGTCCGCCACCGGCCTCGCGCCGGGGGCGGATTATCGGCTCGTCACGCTCGGCCTCAACCCGCGCGCCGACGCCGCCACCGCCCGCTCCATGGTGGCGGCGCAGCTCGGCGAGGGCAGCCTCCTCGCCGGTGCCGTGGTGCTCACCGGGGCGCCGGGGCCGGTCGAGGCAGTCACCCAGGCGGTGGGCTATTCCTACGCCTACGACCGGGACACGGAGTCCTACGCCCACCCGGCCGGCGCCCTGGTGCTCGCCGGGGACGGCCGGGTCGCCCGCGTCCTGTCGCCCCTCGCCATGACGGCCCGCGACCTGCGCCTCGCCCTGGTGGAGGCCGGGGAGGGCCGGGTCGGCGGGCTCGCCGACCGGCTGGTGCTGCTCTGCTACGGCTACGATCCGCAGACCGGGGTCTACACGCCCCTGATCCGCCGCGTCCTCGCGGCGTCGGGCGCCGCCACGGTGGCGGGCATCGCCCTCCTGGTGCTGTGGCTGCACCGCCGCTCGCGGCGCGCCGACCGGGCGCGGCCGGCCTCGTGACCGGACCGATCCGGGCTGGGCGGCGGCACGCGGGCGGTGCAGAGTGCGGCCGCCGCGAGAGCGCGACGGGGAACCGCGAGGAAGGCCGCGGCGCGGCGAGATCCCGACGCCCGCCGCCCGAGAGAGCGGCTCAGGCAACGACAAAGACGCTTCCGAAGAGAGCTGAGAGACCCGGATGGCACTGCCCCTCGTCATCACGGTGGCGCCCAACGGCGCCCGCCGCACCAAGACCGACCATCCCGCCCTGCCGATCGACCCGCGGGAGATCGGCCTCGAGGCCGCCCGCTGCCGCGAGGCCGGGGCAGCGATGATTCACCTGCACGTGCGGGACGCGGAGCAGCGCCACACCCTCGATCTCGACCGCTACCGCGCGGCGCTCGCCGCGGTGCGCCGGGAGGCGGGGCCGGAGATGATCTGCCAGGTCACCACCGAGGCGGTCGGACTCTACAGCCCGGCGGAGCAGATGGCGGCGATGCGGGCCCTGAAGCCCGAGGCGTTCTCGGTCGCCCTGCGCGAGCTCTTCGCCGAGCCGGAGGAGGAGGCCGCGGCCGCCACCTTCCTGGCGGAGCAGGCCCGGGCCGGGGTGCTGGTGCAGCACATCCTCTACGATGCCGGCGACGTCACCCGCTTCCAGGGGCTGGCGGCGCGGGGGCTGATCCCGCTCGAGGGGGCGAGCGCGCTGTTCGTGCTCGGCCGCTATGCGGTCGGCCAGCGCTCGGACCCGGCCGACCTGCTGCCGTTCCTCACCGCCTGGCACTCCGAGCACCGCCTCGACCTGCCCTGGGCGCTGTGCGCCTTCGGCCCCCGGGAGGCGGCCTGCCTGGTCACGGCGGCGGCGCTCGGCGGGCATGCGCGGGTCGGGTTCGAGAACAACCTGTGGCGGCCGGACGGGAGCCTGGCGCCCGACAACGCGTCGCAGGTCGCCGAGCTGGCCGCCCTGGCGCGGGCGATCGGCATCGCCGTCGCGACGCCGGCACAGGCGCGGGGGCTGTTCGCCGGGGAGGCGTGAGGCCTACTGGCTGATCGCCGCGGCGGCAGCCTCGGGGGCCGCCGCGGCGGTCTGCGGCACCGGGGCGGCGGGCTTGCGCAGGACGAAGTGGCGGAACTCCACCGGGCGGCGCGGCGGCAGCGGCGCGGTGGGGGCGGCCTCGGCCGGTGCGGCGGCGGATGCGGCGGCCACCGTGGACGCCGCCGGCGGCACGGCCGCGGAGGGAGCCGGCGCGGCGGGCGTCGCGGCGAGGCTCACCGTCTGGCCGGAAGTCGGGAACGGCAGGCCGGCGACGGCCGAACTGCCCGCATAGGCGAGGGCCGGACCGGCGGCCGGGCTCGGGGCCGGGTGGAAGGCCAGGGAGGCCGGGCGGACCGGCGGCAGCGGCACGGTGATCGTCGCCTCGGCGGACGGCCCTGCGGGCTGCTGGGCCACGGCGTCCTGCGCCGCGGCCGGCGCGAGCGCGGCGACCTGCTGCGGGGCCGTGGGCTGGGGCAGCGTGAATTGCGGCGCGGCGCCGGCCGGAGCGACGGCGCTCGACAGGGCCGTGACCGACGGGTCGGCGGAGGCGGTGGCGGTCGTCGCCGCTGGCCGGCCGCCGAAGACGTTGTTGAAGAACTTGCCGATCGGGTTGGCCGGAAGCTCCCGGACCGGCGGCGCCTCGAGCTCCGCCACGTCGGTGCGGATGCCGGCCCGCTTGGCGGCGTAGTAGTAGCCCCGGGCGTAGTAGCTGTAGGCCTGGGCCTCGTTGCCGTGGGCGGTCTTGTAGGCGCCGGCGAGGTAGGCGACG
>NZ_LABY01000343.1 GCF_001043975.1 Methylobacterium variabile | reverse complement strand
CTACGCCTTCGGCCACGCCCTGGAGCGCGACACCGGCCAGGCGGTCGCCCGGGCCGGCGGCAAGGTGATCGGCTCGGTGCGCCACCCGATGGGCATGGCGGACTTCTCCTCGGCCCTGCTTCAGGCGCAGTCCTCGGGCGCGAAGGTGATCGCGCTGGCCGATCCGGTCGGCGACACCGCCACGGCGGCCAAGCAGGCCGGCGAGTTCGGCATCCAGCAGCAGGGCCAGAAGCTGGTCGGCCTCCTCATCGATGTCGTCGACCTCCGGGCGATCGGCCTCGAGACCGCGCAAGGGATGCTGCTCACCACCAGCTTCTACTGGGACCGGGACGACGAGACCCGGGCCTTCGCCCAGCGCTTCCTGAAACGGCACGGCCGCATGCCGACCCAGTTCCAGGCCGGGGTCTATTCGAGCATCGCGAACTACCTGAAGGCCGTGCAGGCAGCCGGGACCGATTCGGCCAAGGCGGTGGTGGCCAAGCTGCGCGAGACCCCGATCAACGACTTCTTCGCCAAGAACGGCCGGGTGCGCGAGGATGGCCGCATGGTCCACGAGATGTACCTGATGCAGGTGAAGTCGCCCGCCGAGTCGAAGGGCGAGTGGGATCTGCTCAAGCCCGTGGCGACGATCCCCGGTGACCGGGCGTTCCGGCCGCTCGAGGCGGGCAATTGCCCGATCGTCGGCAAGGCGGGGTGAGCCGTTCCCTGCGCGAGTCGGACGCCGCCGGGGCGATGCCGAAGCCGGTCGGAACAAGGAAGCGCCCACGCCAAGTTCGAAGGTGGAGGTGACCGGCGTGGGCGCACGTCTCTGTGAGACAGTAATCCTAGACTAACGCAATCGGCTTAGGCCGCCATCACCCATTCGGGGGGATGCACCCTCCTTGGTACGTTCCGCCGCACCCGGACGGCGGACCAACTCTCAGATTGTGGTGGCCGCCTCAGCTGCGTCGTCCGCGCGCCTCAGGCCGCATCCTCCGTCAGCGGATAGGCCGCCTCGACCACGTAGGGGCCGCCGCCGACCGACTCCCGCGCCGAGTACAGGGCGACCCGCCGGGCCGTGAAGGCGAGGCGCGGGAAGACCGGCTGCATCGCCATGTACTGCGCCACCCCGTCCGGGCCGGCGCGCTTGAGCCGTGCCAGGGTGACGTGGGGCGTGAAGCGGCGCGTGTCGGGCGCCACGCCGAGCTGGCGCAGGATGCGCTCGTGCTCGGCCTGCAGCTCCGCGAGATCGGGATCCGGCACGACCCGGGCGTAGAGCGCGTGCGGCCGCTCGCCGCCGAAGCTCGCCAGGGCGTCGAGGGTGAGCGTCAGCGGCGGGCGGGCCCGCGCCTCGCTGAGGGCGGTCGTGATCTCCTCGGCGAGCCCGCCGTCGACGTCACCGATGAAGCGCAGGGTGACGTGGTAATCCGCGGGCTCGACCCAGCGGGCCCCCGGGAGGCCGCCGCGGAAGGCGCCGAGCGCCAGGCCGGCCTCCGCCGGGACCTCGATACCGGTGAACAGGCGCGGCATGGCGCTCATGGTCCCTTGCGCAGGCGCTTCAGGAAGTCCTCGACGCTCGGCAGGATGCCGGCCACCACTCGTTCGACCCCGGCCCGCGTCGGGTGCAGGCCGTCGGCGAGGTTGAGGCCGCGGTCGCCCGCGATGCCGTCGAGGAAGAACGGGTAGAGGATCAGGCCGTGGCGCTCGGCGAGGCGCGGATAGATCGCGTCGAAGCGCCGGCCGTAATCGGGCCCGAGATTCGGCGCCGCCCGCATCCCGGCGAGCAGGACCGGGATGCCGCGGCCCTTGAGCCGCACGATGATCGCGTCGAGGGCCTTCTCGGTCACCGAAGGGTCGGTGCCGCGCAGCATGTCGTTGGCGCCGAGCTCCAGGATGACGCCGTCGGTCCCGTCCGGCACCGACCAGTCGACCCGGTCGAGCCCGCCGGTGGCGGTGTCGCCGGAAACGCCCGCATTGGCGATCGTCACGGCCTGGCCCCGGGCCTTCAGGGCGGCCTCGAGCTGCACCGGAAAGGCGGCGTCGGCCGGCAGGCCGTAGCCGGCCGTGAGGCTGTCGCCGAGGGCGACGAGGTTCAGGGTGCGCTCTTGTGAGGCACCTTGGGCGCGAAGCGGGGCGGCGAGGGTCATCAGCAGCGACACGATCAGAAATGCGAGCGCCGCGCGGCGGACATCATGGCGGAACACCTTGGCGTGGCCCATATCGGGCCGACGGGCCGCCTGTCCTGCGTAGGTCCGTTCCAACACCCACCTCCGGCAGCGACCGCGTCGGTCGCCCCGCTAAAGATCGGCTTCCCGCCCATGACCGACAAGGCCACCGGACCGGCGATCGCACTCGACGGCGTCGATCTCAGCCTCGGCCGCGGCGCCGCCCGGGTCCACATCCTCAAGGGCATCTCGCTCGCCATCGCGCCCGGCGAGGCGGTCGGTCTCGTCGGCCCGTCGGGCTCCGGCAAGTCGACCCTGCTGATGACCATGGCCGGGCTGGAGCGGCCCGATTCTGGGCGGGTCGCGATCGAGGGCACCGATCTCGCCGGGCTCGACGAGGACGCACTGGCGCGGTTCCGCGGCCGGCGCATCGGCATCGTGTTCCAGTCCTTCCACCTGGTGCCGACCATGACGGCGCTCGAGAACGTCGCGCTGCCGCTCGAGCTGGCCGACGCGCCGGACGCCCATGCCCGCGCGGCGCGGGAACTCGCCGCGGTCGGCCTCGGCCACCGCCTGAACCATTACCCGGCCCAGCTCTCCGGCGGCGAGCAGCAGCGCGTCGCCATCGCCCGGGCGGTGGCGCCGGAGCCGGCGATCCTCGTCGCCGACGAGCCCACCGGCAACCTCGACGAGGCGACCGGGGCGCAGATCGTCGAGCTGCTCTTCGCCCTCAAGCGCGACCGTGGCGCCACCCTGGTGCTGGTCACCCACGACCCGGGCCTCGCCCGGCTCTGCGACCGCACGGTCCGGCTGCGCTCCGGGCTGATCGATACCGCGCCGGCCGCGACGCGCGCCTGAAACCGGAACCCGGAACGACGATGCACGGTAGCCTCGACCCGCTCGGCGGCGCGCCCGGCAAGAAGCCCGGCGCCACGCCCGGTGCCGATCCCGGCCGCTCCTCCCGCCTGCCGCTAACCCTGCGCCTGGCGCTGCGCGAGCTGCGCGGGGGCCTGCGCGGCTTCACGGTGCTGCTTGCCTGCATCGCGATCGGGGTCGCCACCATCGCGGGCGTCGCCTCGCTGTCGCGCTCGCTCTCCGACGGCCTCGCCCGGGAGGGGCGGCGGATCCTCGGCGGCGACGTCACCTTCGGGTTGATCCATCGGGAGGCGAATCCGGCCGAGAAGGCGTTCCTGGGGGCGCGGGGCCGCGTCTCGGCGGTGGGCTTCACCCGCGCCATGGCGTCGGCCGGAGACAAGGGCGCGGCCCTCGTCGAGCTGAAGGCGGTCGGGCCCGACTATCCGTCGGTGGGCGCGCTCGCGACCGAGCCGCCGCTGCCGGCCCGCGACATCTTCGCCGCCCGCGACGGCGTCCACGGTGCCGCCGCCGACTCGGCCCTCCTCGCCCGCCTCGACCTCAAGCTCGGCGACCGGCTCACCGTCGGCGGGGCCGAGATCGAGCTGCGCACGGTGCTGGTGAGCGAGCCGGACAAGATCGCCGGCGGCATCGGCTTCGGCCCGCGTCTGATGGTCTCCCTCGACGCGCTGCGGCAGTCCGGCCTGGTCCAGCCCGGCAGCCTCAACCGCTTCGTCTACCGGCTGATGCTGCCGGAGGGGAGCGACGCCGCGGTCGAGAGGGTGATGGCCGAGGCCCGCAGCACCCTGCCGGATGCAGGCTGGGAGATCCGCTCGCGCCTCAATGCCGATCCGCGCTTCGCCCGCAGCATCGAGCGCTTCACCCAGTTCCTGACCCTCGTCGGGCTCACCGCGCTGCTCGTCGGCGGCGTCGGGGTCGCCAACGCGGTGCGGGCCTTCGTCGAGCGCAAGCGCGCCTCGATCGCGACGCTCAAGAGCCTCGGCGCGCCGGGAAGCCGGGTGGTCGGGATCTACCTGACGCAGGTGATGCTGATCGCCGGGCTCGGCATCGCGGCGGGGCTCGTGATCGGCGCCGTGCTGCCCTTCGGCCTCGACGCCGCCTTCGGGTCGCTGCTGCCGCTGCCCCTCGACCCGACCCTGGCGCCGGGCGAGCTCGCGGTGGCGGCGCTCTACGGGGTGCTGACGGCGCTCGCCTTCGCGATCGGCCCGCTCGGCCGCGCCCACGACGTCGCGGTCTCGGGCCTGTTTCGCGACACGGTCGACCCCGACCGGCGCTGGCCGCGGCCGCGCTACCTCGGCATCCTCGCGCTGGCGTTGGCCGGCCTCGTCGGGCTGGCGCTCGCCACCGCCTTCGACCGCGGCGTGGCGCTGATCTTCATCGCGGCGGCGGGCCTCGCCTTCGGCCTGCTGCGCCTCGTCGCCCTCGGGCTGATGGCGCTGGCGCGACGCCTGCCGCGCCCGGCGCGGGCGGCGCCGCGGCTGGCGCTCGCCAACCTCCACCGGCCCGGGGCGCTCACGCCCTCGATCGTGCTGTCGCTCGGCCTCGGCATCACCCTCCTCGTGACCCTGAGCCTGATCGACGCCAACATCACCCGGACGCTCACCCGCTCCCTGCCGACCCGGGCGCCGAGCCTGTTCTTCCTCGACATTCCGAGCCGGGCGTCCGCGGCCTTCGACCAGTTCCTCGGGCAGGCGGCCCCGCGGGGCAAGATCGAGCGCGTGCCGATGATGCGCGGGCGGATCACGGCGCTGAACGGCGTGCCGGCGAGCCAGATCAAGGCCGCCGAGGACGTCGCCTGGGTGCTCGACGGCGACCGCGGCATCACCTACGCGGAGGAGCTGCCGGACGGCTCGCGGATCACCGCCGGGCGGTGGTGGACCCCCGAGGAGGCGAAGAGCCCCCTGGTCTCCTTCGACGACCAGCTCGCCCGCAGCCTCGGCCTCAAGGTCGGCGACCAGGTCACCGTCAACGTGCTCGGGCGCAACCTGACGGTCGGGATCGCCAACCTGCGCCACGTCGAGTGGCGCAACCTCGGCATCAACTTCGTCATGGTGTTCTCCCCCGGCACCTTCCGGGGGGCGCCGCACAGCGACCTCGCGACGCTGACCCTGCCGGAGGGCCCGGACCCCGCGCTCGAGGCCCGGATCCTGCGCGACGCCGCCCGGCAGTTCCCGTCTGTGAGCAGCGTGCGGGTGAAGGACGCCCTCGACGCGGTGAACGACCTCGTCGGCAAGCTCGTCTTCGCGATCCGCGGCGCCAGCGCGGTGGCGGTGGCGACGAGCCTGTTCGTCCTCGCCGGGGCGCTGGCCGCCGGTCATCGGGCCCGGCTCTACGACGCGGTGGTGCTCAAGACCCTGGGCGCGACCCGGGCGCGGCTCCTCTCGGCCTACACCCTCGAATACGGCGCGCTCGGGCTCGCCACGGCCGTGTTCGGCCTCGTCGCCGGCACGCTGGCGGGCTGGGTGATCATCACCCGAGTCATGAAGCTCGATTTCGCCCTCGACCTCTCGGGGGCGGTCGTCGCGGCGATCCTGGCGGTGGTGGTGGCGGTGGCGCTCGGGCTCGCCGGCACCTGGCGCATCCTCAGCCAGAAGCCGGCGCAGTACTTACGAAACCTGTAGGGGTTTTAATCCAAAATAATTCCTGCGGCACATGGACCCCATTTTTATGCGCTCCGGGACGGGCGACAGCTCCGGCAGCGCCCTTGTGCGCGGTTGCCGGGACGCACATATTCCCGTCAAGGCGGACAGGCCCGCGAGGGCCTGGCCGTCGTTCGACGCGCAAGCGTCCGAGGGTCGCGTGAGAGCCTCGCACCAGGAACATCCACGCTAGAGAGCTTCCGAAGGAATCTCCCATGGCATTCGAGAACAGCCCGTTCCGGCAGGGTAACGCGAGCGGCTACGGCGCCCCCACGGGGTACGCCCAGAGCCAGGTCGAAGTCGACCAGGGCCTGCGCGCGTTCATGCTCGGCGTCTACAACAACATGATCGTCGGCCTGGGCATCTCCGGCCTGGTCGCGATCGGCATCAACAAGCTCGCGGTGGCCTCCTCGTCGGCGGACGCGGTGGCGCGGATCGGCTCGATCCCGCTGACCAGCTTCGGCCGCACGCTCTACGCCACGCCGCTGATGTGGGTGATCGCGCTCGCGCCGCTCGCCTTCATCTTCCTCTTCTCGTTCCGGATGGAACGGATGTCGGCTGCCAGCGCCCGCACCACCTTCTTCGCCTTCGCGGCGGTGATGGGTGCGTCGCTGTCGACGCTGCTGCTCCGCTACACCGGCGCGAGCGTGGTCCAGGTATTCTTCATCACGGCGGCGGCCTTCGGCGGCCTGAGCCTCTACGGCTACACCACGACCCGCAGCCTGTCCGGCATCGGCTCGTTCCTGGTGATGGGCCTGATCGGCCTGCTGATCGCCAGCCTGGTGAACATCTTCCTGGCCTCGAGCGCGCTGCAGTTCGCGATCTCGGTCATCGGCGTGCTGATCTTCGCCGGCCTGACCGCGTACGACACGCAGAAGCTCAAGGAGATGTACATCTACGGCAACTTCGACGGCGAGACCGCCGCGAAGGTGTCGGTGGTGGGCGCCCTGACGCTCTACCTCGACTTCATCAACATGTTCCAGTTCCTGCTCTCGCTGATGGGCAACCGGAACAACTGACGACCCGGCCCCGGGGCGGCCCGCTGCCCCGGACGCCCGACGAGAAGCCCCGGCGCGCGCCGGGGCTTTTTTCGTTTAGGATCGGCTATCCCGTTGACGGCGCAAAACCTCTGACTTAGGTCAGAGAAATGACGATCGACGCCATCAGCCGCATCCGCCGCTTCAACCGGGCGGTCACCGCCGAGGTCGGTGCCCTCGATACCTCGTTCCTCGGCCGAGGGCGGCCGCTCGGGGCGGCCCGCGTGCTCAACGCCATCGGGCACGGCCGCGGCGAGGTCGGCAGCCTCCGCGACTATCTCGGGCTCGATTCCGGCCTGATGAGCCGGCTGCTGCGGAGCCTGGAGGAGGAGGGGCTCGTCGTCACGCTCCCCCATCCGGACGACGCACGTCGCCGGGTCGCGGCGCTCACCGAGGCGGGCCGGCGAGAATTCGCGGCCTACGAGGGGCTGTCGAACGCGCGGGCGGCGGAGCTGCTGGCCCGCTTCCCCAAGGGCGAGGACCTGCTGCGCGCGATGGACCTCGTCGCCACGGCGCTCGGCGCGTCGCGGATCACGATCGAGGAGGTGGACCCGCGGGCCGAGGCGGCCCTGCACTGCCTGACCGCGTACTACGCCGAGCTCGGGCGGCGGCTGTCGACCGGCTTCGACGTCTCCCGCTCCTGCGACTCGGAGGCCGCCGACATGATGCGCCCCCGCGGCACCTTCCTCGTCGCCCTGTCGGACGGGTTGCCGATCGGCTGCGTCGGCCTGAAGGGCAAGGGCGGGGAGGTCGCCGAGATCAAGCGGCTGTGGGTGTCTCCCTCGTCCCGCGGCCTCGGCCTCGCCCGCCGCCTGATGGAGGCCGTCGAGGCGGCGGCGCGGGACCTGTCGATCCACACCCTGCGCCTCGATTCGAACAGCGCCCTGACCGAGGCCCTGCGCCTCTACCGCAGCACCGGCTGGACCGAGATCGACCGCTTCAACGACGATCCCTATCCGGACCACTTCTTCGAGAAGCGGCTCTGATACGACGTCCGGAAGATCGCTTCCGGACGTCGTATCACTCGCCTGCGCGGCGCTTGAGCGAAGCCGATTTCCCGCATCGCGAATGCGACCGCGCAGCGGCCGCCTGATACCGCCGCGCCTTCGAACGGACCCGTTCGGAGGCGCAAGGCAAGCCCGAACGGGCGCCGGCGCTGATGCGCTTGACGCCTTCGCATCGACACGTCGATGCGAAGGCGAG
>NZ_LABY01000342.1 GCF_001043975.1 Methylobacterium variabile | reverse complement strand
CTCGAAGCTCTCGGCGACCACGAGCGCGACCGGCTGGCCCCAATGCTTGATCTCGGTGTCGGTGAGGAGCGGGCCGACCTGCTCCTTCTTCTCGCCCTGCGGCGGCACGTTGCGGTGGCTCAGGACGTGCACGACGCCCGGCATCCGCTCGGCGGCCGCCGTGTGGATGTCGCGGACGCGGCCCTTGGCGATCGTCGCCGTGACGACGAAGCCGTAGGCCGGGTTCGCCATCTCCCGGCTCTCGTAGGCGTAGGCGGCGCGGCCCGTGACCTTGAGGGGGCCATCGACGCGATCGATCGGCCGGCCGACCGGGCCGTTGGCTTGCGTGTCGAGGGGCGTGACGCCGATCGGCTGGCTCATGTCCATGGCTGTTCTCCGAATCCGGCGATCAGGCGCGCATCGCTTCCGCGACGGCGGCGGCGAGGGTGCGCTTGGCCAGCGGGATCTTGAAGTCGTTGGCGCCGTAGCCGCGGGCCCCCTTCAGCGCCGCGTCGCCGGCGGC
>NZ_LABY01000341.1 GCF_001043975.1 Methylobacterium variabile | reverse complement strand
GGAGCCGGGGCGCCCCCCCCCTCCGGCTCCTCCTGGAGCGGCTCCCCGGCCGCCTCGGCCACCGGCGCGGCCTCGCCCTCGGCCGGGTTTCCTGGCGCGCCGAACCCGTCGGCGAGCTGGATCGCGTGCGGCAGGTCGATGAAGCGCACGCTCGCGCCCGCCGCGATGCCGTGGCGCATCGCCACCCATTCCGGCGAGAACGCCGCAAAGGGAAAGAAGGCACAGGTTCGCGGCTGGTCCGGCCGGTAGACGAGGAGCGCCACCGGCGGCGCCATCGCCTCGTGGGCGGCGAGCGGGATCAGCGCGTCGGCGTCAGGCGGGCCCTCGATCAGCAGGCAATCGGGCGCGAAGGCCTCGAGGGCCGCCTTGAGCGAGCGGGCCGAGCCGGGACCGTGGTGGCGGATGCCGAAGAGGCGGATGTCGGGCATCGGTCAGGCTCACGCGCTCGCGCGGGCGGCCTTGTAGAAGTCCTTCCAGCCGTCCCGCTCCTTGACCACGGTCTCGAGGTACTCGCGCCAGACGATGGCGTCCTGCACCGGGTCCTTCACCACGGCGCCGGCGATCCCTGAGACGAGGTCGTGGGCCGAGAGGCGCCCGTCGCCGAAATGGGCCGCGAGCGCCAGCCCGCTGCCGACCACGCTGATCGCCTCCGCGGTCGAGAGCGTGCCGGAGGGCTGCTTGACCTTGGCCTTGCCGTCGACGGTGACGCCCTCGCGCAATTCGCGAAAGATCGTGACGACGCGGCGGATCTGCTCGGCGCCCGGCGGCTCGGCCGGGATCTCGAAGGCACGGCCCAGCGAGGCGACCCGGGTCTCGACGATGGCGATCTCCGCCTCGATCGTCGCCGGCGGCGGCAGCACCACGGTGTTGAAGCGGCGCTTGAGCGCGCTCGATAGCTCGTTGACGCCCCGGTCGCGGTTGTTCGCCGTGGCGATGAGGTTGAAGCCCTTCTGGGCCGGAACCTCCTCGTTCAGCTCGGGGATCGGTAAGGTCTTCTCCGACAGGACCGTGATGAAGCTGTCCTGCGTCTCGGAGGGGATGCGGGTCAGCTCCTCGACCCGGGCGATGCGCCCCTCCGACATCGCCCGCATCACCGGCGAGCCGACCACCGCCTCGCGGCTCGGCCCCTTGGCCAGCAGGAGCGCGTAGTTCCAGCCGTAGCGGATCGCTTCCTCGCTGGTGCCGGCGGTGCCCTGCACGATGAGGCGCGAGGTGCCGCAGATCGCCGCCGCGAGATGCTCGCTGACCCAGCTCTTGGCGGTGCCGGGCACGCCGAGCAGCAAGAGCGCCCGGTCGGTCGCCAGCGTCGCGACCGCAACCTCCATCAGGCGCCGGTCGCCGATGTATTTCGGCGAGACCTCGAAGCCGGATGTCAGCTTGCCGCCGAGCAGGTAGGTGACGACCCCTTGCGGCGACATCTGCCAGTTCGGCGGGCGCGGCCGGTCGTCGGACTTCCGCAGGGCCGCGATCTCCTCGGCAAAGGCATCCTCGGCGGCCTGGCGCAGCTGCGCGGCCTTGACGGGGCTGGTCGACGTCATGCTCGGGCGGTCTCCTGAGCTGGTTGCGCGAAAGGGGGCGCCGGTTCTGCCAAGAAGAACCTGCGGCATCTCGAGAATCTCGGCGGACGAGAGGCCGGCGAGCCGGCTGTTCGCCCACTCAGGTCGGTGTCTCCGGCTGGAAGTCGCGCCGCATCGCGGCGCGCAGCTCCAGCGTCTCGGCCAGGGCCGCGATCTGCTGGCGCAGGCGGGCCCCGTCCTCCTCCGGCAGCCGCGCCAGGATGGCGGCGGCGGAGGCCGCGGCGTCCTCGCTGGCCCAGAGCCGCTCGCCGAGGCGCGCGATCACCCAGGGCTTGGCGAGGTCCTTCCGCAGGGCGTCGGAGCCGCGGGTGACGAAGGCGAGCCAGTCGAGGAGCGCGGCGCTGAACGGCTCGGTGAAGGCCTCGGGACCCTGGCCGATCATCGCCAGCACCACCTCGATCCTGCGGGCGCGGATCAGCGCCGCGACCGTCGCCTCCCACTCGGCGTCGGGCAGGAGGTCGACCGCCCGCGCGCACTTCGCCAGGAGATCGTTGGTGCGCCGGATGCCCGACAGCTTCCCCTCGTAGGCGTCGCTCAGGAGATCGATGAAGGCCCGGATCCAGGTCGGGTCCCCGTCGCGCTCGGCCGCCGCGAACAGGCCCTCGAAGACCGGCTCCGCCCACTCGCTGCGCAGGGCCAGCTCGATCCAGAGCCGCGGCGGATGGTCGGCGAAGGCGCGGAGGGGCGCGCGGGCCAGGGTGTTCCGCAGCAGGCCGGCCCGGATCCCGTCGCCGTGCCGGTCCCAGTAGCCCGGCTCGACGCCGTCGCGGGCGAGGTCGGGGCTCTCCTCCGGCAGGGTGACGGACAGCCCGTGCGTCTCGCCGCCGAGGAGGCGGCGCTTGCCGTTAATGCCGAGCGCCGCCCGTGCCCGCTCCGCCATGCGCCCGGCGTAGCGCGAGCCGGTGAGCCGCGGCAGCAGGCCCTGCGCGGCCTGGCGCACGCCCCCGGCCCGGTCGTCGAGGCAGGATTCGAGGAAGGGCTCGTCGGCCTCCGACAGCCCGACGGCGAGGGCCCGGACCAGGGCCTCGCGGAGGTCGGCCTTCTCCTTGCGGAAGACCGGCTCCAGCGCCGCCCGCGCCCCGTCCGGATCGCGGGCCCGGAAGGCCGCGAGGGCGGCGCCGCGCTCGGAGGGCGTGCCCTCGGTCCAGTCGGCGGCGGCCGCTGCGGCCGGCGCCTCGCCGCAGGCGCGGGCGAGCCAGTCGAGCTCGGGGCCGACGACCGCGCGGGCCGTCTCCGGCAGGGCGTCGCGCTGGAGCATCAGCGCCTGGAGCAGCCAGGCCGGCGGGCGCATCCGCGCCGCCGCAGCGAGGTCGAACCATTCCGCCAGGCGGTCGCGGGTGGCGTGGCCGCCGACGAGGAAGCCGTAGAGCCGCGTCGCGGCGGCGGGCGGGCATTCGGGCCCGAGGGCCTCCCGCGGCTCGACGGGCACGAGCGCGTCCGGGGCGAGGTCCTGTCCGGCGAGGTGATGGACGCCCTCCGCGGCGAGCCGCGCCAGCAGCGCGGCGCCGGGATCGGACTCGGCGACGAGAGCGCCCGGCGAACCGGGGGCGGCGGGTGGCGCGCGCTCGGCTCCGAGGAGGGCGGCGGCGAGGGTCGGCTCCCAGCCGTCCGCGGCACGATCGGCAACGTCCATCAGGCCACCTGGAACAGGACCGGCTGCGCATTCTGCGACGGCATCGCGTAGAGACGGCCGCCGGCGACGAGGGCGAGGGGATTGAGGCCGTGGCCGTCGTAGAGGCCGAACAGGTCGACCGGACGGCCCGCCGCGACCGCGAGCAGGCTCGGCAGGCGCGGATCGGCCCGCAGCGGCAGGCAGCCGGTCCCGTCCCCGGCGGCGAAGGCCGCCTGACTGCCCGCGGGCAGCCGGCCGAGCCGCACGCCGGCGAGCCGCACCGGCCAGCGCTCGGTCCAGGGCGCGCGCGCCAGCACCTCGGCGAAGGCGTCGCGCGCCGCCGCGACGTTTCCCCCGCCGGGCAGGCGGGCTTCCGCCGCCGGGCCGGCACGCCCCTCGCGAAACACCGCCCGCAGCGGC
>NZ_LABY01000340.1 GCF_001043975.1 Methylobacterium variabile | reverse complement strand
GGTCGCGCGGCGAGCGCGGCGTCGCCCAGGCCTTGACCGCCTCGAACGACTCGTAGGGCAAGGCCAGCGTCCCGGAGCGGAAGGCGGGCTGGTTGTACATCTCGTAGATGTCCGACGCGTCCGCCTCGCGCATGGCGCGTATCTTCACATCCATGCTGGTCTCCGCTCGTCTCTCGTCTCGTCCGTCGGCCGTCACGCGCCCGCTCACGTCCAGGCGAAGTCGAGCGTCTCGCGGAACGCGAAGCGCTCGAGGTGGCGCACGATCACGGCCTGGAAGTCGGGCAGCTTAGCCGGGTCGTCGACGGCGAGGTCGACCGTCAGGGCCTCGGCGCTGGCGACGAGCCGGGCCTCGCCGAGAGGCAGGGCGATCCGGGCGGCGGTGGCGTCGTACTCGGTCTCGAACTTGTGCGCCCAGTGCTTGCACAGCTGCTGCAGGTAGCGGCTCGCATGGGCGGTGCCGACGACGGCGCGGGAATGGGTCATGGGATTCGTCCTTCCTGGGCGGAACGGTCTTCGGCGGAGCGGTCTTCAGCGGCGGCCGGGCCCGGCCGC